>JBDRMT010000001.1:0-2778 GCA_043811855.1 archaeon
ACAGTTATTCCAGCAACTTTTCTAACTTGATAAACAGTTTTACCATTATTAAGTTGCTTTAAAGTCTCAATTAACTTCTTTTTTGTTAATTTCATATATGTAATTATAACAGCCTTAGGAAATAGTTTTGGGATAACACACTGTTCTAAGGAATCAAAAGCTTTAAAAAGCAACTTAATCTTGAATTTTTAATTAAAAATTGTTTAAAAACAAAATGGAAGAAGAAACACAAACAAACGAAGAAGAAACTTCAGAAACAGAAGAATCAAGTGAAGAAGAATCTGAAGCTCCTGAAGAAGAAGCTGAAGAAGATACTGCAGAACCTGAAGAAGCAGTTGAAGAAGATTCTGAATAAATTTAATTTTTTTATTTTTTTATTTTTATAATTTTATCTTTGCAATATTATTATTTTTATCTATTTCTATTATTTTATTTTCCATATCAATAATAAATCTTATTTCTTTAGGATTAAGACTATTTAGTTTTAGGTTTGTTGTTTGAAGTGAAATTCCTGCACCAAAATTTAGTGAATTTATTTCTCTTTGATCTATTTTTTTTAAATCTTCTAAAATAACAATGTTTGTTTCTTCTGCATCAATTAATCCTGAGTTTCTTATTGTTAAGTTAAAATCTAAATATCTTCCTTTTTTTACTACTTTTATATCTTCAAAATATAAATCAGGTAGGTTTGGTTGAGCATACAAACTTATAAGTTTAGAAATTATAGTATAATCAAGGGTTTGATCACATGAATCTAAAAGAGGAAACATTAAACTTTCTTTATCACTTGTATGGTCAAATCCAAAAACATGCATTAGTTCATGCATTTCAACATTTGGATACTCACAATCAATTGTTTTAAAATCAGGGTCATCATAAAGATAAATAACACCATTAGTTATTATATTATATCTATTTGTTTTTATAATTTCTTTAGCTCCTCCTTCTCCTGCAATAAAATGTTTATCTTCAATATTTTCTTTTGTTTTTTTATTGCAAGATATTTCAATATCAGGATTATTTAGAGAAGGTTCAAAAGTTAGATATCTAACTTTTTCTGATAAAATATCAAAAGCTTTAAGCATTCTTTGTTTTTTTTCATCAGAACATCCTGTTCCTATTTTGTAGGTTATTTTGTTATGATTAAATTTCATTTCAGGATAAAATTGTTTTACTTCAGAACTTAAAGAAGAATCTGTAATATATTCTGGTTTTTCAATCTCAACATTTAAATTTTCAGGCTCTCTAGGAATATTAAGATATAAAAAATAACTTAATACTAATATTAATACTATTAAAATAAGTACAATAATTATTGATAATATTTTTCCTGCAGTACCTTTTTTATTTTCTTTTTTTCTCATTTATGTTATAAAATAATATTCTTATTATTTAAATTTACTTATGTTTTATTTAGATGTAATTAAGCTTGTAATAAATACTTAGCACGGCCAATATTATGGTCATAATGTCCTGTTAATGCTCCTGCAGACCATGAATTTCTGCATGTTGCATCTGCTGCTTTACAAAAACTAAGTTCTGCTTCTCCAACATCCCATCCATGCCATCTTCTTTGTTTTAACATTTCTAAAACATAATTAAGACTATCATTTCTGTATGTATCAATAAAACCTAAGCCTCCATCTCCATGTATCATGGCATGAACATGATTCCAATCTACAAATTGTCCTGTATTTTCTTGATTAACTTTATACTGATTCCAGTGAGCTGCTGCATTAGTATTTACAATATTTAATCCTTTTTGCCTAGCAGCATCTCCAACACAACAAACTCTTGCTATTCCATCTTCTAAACTTAAACCTCTTTTTCCTGTAAATTCATCTATGTCACAAACAACAGTAATAAAAGGCATATTATTTTCATGTCCTTCTGTTAAAACTTTATCAACAAAATGATAAGCATTTTCAAATTCAGAAGCATTTAACTGAATATCATTTGTTCTTACTAGATGTTGTATTCCAGATGCCCAGTAAACAAGTCCTTTTGCATGTTTGTTTCCTCCAAAAACTTCTCCACTCATAACTACATTATCTAATCCACAACATTTTAAGGAATGTGCTGCTGAAAAAGAATAAATACCATCAGGAGGAAAAGCAGTTACAGGAGAAGTGTTGTATTTTTTTTCTACAACATGTTTGCTCCATGACATCTGTCTTTTTAAGATTTCAAAATATTCACCTAAATTATCCTGAGCCCATGGTTGGACTAAAGGTGTGTGGTGATAAGGCATTATTGCAATCTCTGATTTATAGGCATCTGAATATCCTGCTCTTGGATTTATAAAATGACCTGATTGCATTGCTCCTATTACATCAAACCAAAGTGAATTATGAAGACCTTCTCTAGAATTAGCCATTTCATCTAACTGAGTTCCTGAAATGAAATAAGTAATTGGCATTCCTTTTTCAACACTAACCCTTTGGATAAATCTTCCATCTGGTTGAAAATCAGAAAAATGTCCGTGATGACAAATAACTCCTAATACTAAATTAACTTGGTCAACCATTTTTATTTTTTTAGGAAAACAAGGTTTAAATAATCTTATGTTTTTTTATAGATATCTTTCTGAGGAAGAAATAAAAACTATTTATGATAACGAAGTGATATATCATCCATAAAAGTGTAGAATCCACAGACATATGTCGTAAGTAATCACTTATGTTTTATCACCTAAATAAACTTGTGATAACATAGTCTCTTTTTTCTATGAAGAAGGAAGAAATAAGAAAGATATTCTTTAAGTTAAAGAATAAAGGA
>JBDRMT010000002.1:0-3336 GCA_043811855.1 archaeon
AAGAAAGAGTTAGAAAAGGTTACAAAATCTTTAAAATATAAAGAATCTAAACAATTTTAATAAGAACATGCAATCTTTTAGTTAGATTTATATATAGTTTTATTATAACTTTAATAACTGATTATTCTAAATAATCAGCAAATATCATCAATAAGCTTAAGCTTATTCTTGCTATTTCAGCCCCTGTAATGCAGCGGCCAAGCATCCAGCCTTCTCAAGGCTGTAACCCGAGTTCGAATCTCGGCAGGGGCATAAGAACATATTCTTAAAAACAGAAAGGTTTTTAAAGAGGGTATTTATAATATAAATACTAAAATGAAAAAATATTTTGTAACTTTACTTATATGCATTTTTTTAATTTCTGTTGTATCAGCTTCAATGATAATTCCTGCAAATGATAAAGCAAAAGAAAATTCAAAAGCACCAGAAAAATCTCAAGAAATAAGTGAAAACTGGGGTCTTGAAAGAATAGATTTTGTACATTATGCAAAACCAAATAATCCAAGTAAACCTCCTAAGAATCCAACTCAAGAAAATTGTTATAAACTTCTTGGTGTAAAATGGAAAAGTCTACCTGTAAATTATGTAATAAATCCAACAAACACTCAAGGATTAAGTGAACAATTTATCACAAGTACAATATCAGCATCAGCAGAAACATGGGATAGTGCAACTTCTCTTGAACTTTTTAGTAATAGTTATATAACTAATTATAATGCTGAATTTGGCCAGGATTTTCAAAATACCATTCTTTTTGGAGATTATAAAGAAGAAGGAGTAATTGGAGTAACTTCTATATGGTATATGAGAAAAGGTAAACAAATAGTTGAATTTGATATAATCTTAGATACAGATTTTAATTGGGGAGATGCAACTTTAAACCCCTCTTTAATGGATTTAGAAAATATAGCAACTCATGAATTAGGGCATGGTGTTGGTATGGGTGATATTTACACTTCAACATGTTCAGAAGTTACAATGTATGGTTATTCTACTGAAGGAGAAACAAAAAAGAGAACACTTGAACAACCAGATATAGCTGGTTTACAAAATATGTATAGTTTTTAATTTAAACATAAATTTTTCCAACCACTACAAACCCTTCTCAACCTCTTTATAGATTTCTTTTATTGGAACCTTATTCCTGATAGCAAGTTTTTTGCAATATTCATATTCAGGCTTAATACTAACTACCTTACCACTTTTCTTACCTATCTTTATCCTAACAATCCCATATTTTGTTTTTATTTTTTTAAAAAATCTTTCTAATTCAACTCTTTGTAAATTATTTACTCTAATTCCAAAGGTAGTAGTTTCACTAAAAACTATATCAATAAGCTTTTCTTTGGTTTTTTCAGAACAAATAACAGTTAACATTGTTCCAATCCTGTTTTTTTTCATAATACTAGGTTGAATAAAAGCATCAATTGCACCTTTGCTAATTAACTTCTCAATTACATAACCATATAATTCTGGATTCATATCATCAATATTTGTCTCTATTATAATCTTATCCTTACGACTATTATCTATTTCACCTAAAACCACACTTAAAACATTTGGTATCTCTAAATCTTTACTACCTGCACCATTTCCTTTTCTATATTTTTCTATTTTAAAAGAATCAACAAATTCATTAGTTATTGTTTTAATTATTGCAGCTCCAGTTGGTGTAACAAGTTCACTATTTATTTTTAATATTTTTAATGGAACATTTTTTAATATTTCTTTTGATGCAGGAACAGGCAAACTAACAATTCCATGAGAAATTTTAACCTTTCCACTACCAACAGATATTCTACTAGTAAATATTTTTTCAGGATTTATTTTTTTTACTAAAATAGATGCTGATACAATATCAATAATTGAATCAATTGCCCCAACCTCATGAAAATGAACTTTATCAAGATTGATTTTATGAACTTTTGCTTCAGCTTTACCAAGTTCAAGAAAAATATCTTTTGACAGTTGCTTAACAGCAACATCTAGCGTGCTATTATCAATAATTTCATAAATATCTTTTAAATATCTGTGTCTTGCTTCTTCTTTATAAATCACATTAAACTTTGTTGCAATAATGCCTTTTTTTCTAACTTTCTTAATATTTACCTTATAATTTCTTAATTTTAGTTTTCTAAGTTCTGATATTAAATATTTCCTATCAACACCTAAATCTAATAATGCTCCAACCACCATATCTCCACTTATTCCAGATTTACAATCAAAATACAAGATTTTCATCATTATATGCTTATTCTTTCTATTAATAAGTATTATTGTTCACAAAAGATAAATTTTTATACCCTTAAATTACTCTTAAATTATGGCAGAAATAAAAGTCTTAATACCTGGATATCATGCACGAGATGATGATGAAAAACTAAGAATTAGTTCATCAGCAATTTTAATAAAATCAAATAAAAACATTATAGTTGATACTGCTAGTTTTTTAGAAAAAGATAATCTAATAAATGAGCTTAAAAAAGAAAATCTAACACCTAAAGATATAGATATTGTTATTTTAACACACATGCATTTTGATCATATGATGAATACAAATCTCTTTGAAAATGCTAAAATATTTTGTAAACTTAGAAAAAATTATCCAGGACAGTTTCATAATATTAAAGAAGGATACTTACAAAGAAGTGATTTATTTGAAAATACAGAAATAGCTAAAGATGTTAAAATATTACTAACTCCTGGACATACAGAAGATATGATTTCTCTATTAGTTGAAACTTCTAAAGGAAAAGTTGCAATAGCCGGAGATGCAATTCCAGATGAAAAATCAGCAGATCCTAATACTGAAGTTAATCCCAATTTTGTATCAGATGTAGAGGATTTTAAAAAAAGCAGGGACAAAATATTAAAAATAGCAGATTATATTATTCCAGGTCATGGAGATATGTTTAAAGTGAATAAATAATCCTAACATTTATAAAACATAACTTCTAATATATATTATGAAAAAAAATAAAACAAAAAAAAAGAAAAGAGAAAATGTAGGTGATTGGGTAATTCCAGGATTCTTACTTATTGGAATCGGAATTGGATTTTTAACAGGACAAATTGCTGCATTTACCTTAATAGGATTAGGCGCTGGATTTTTAGTTGTTCTTTTAGCAATGTTAAAGAAAAGAGAAAGGAAATAGTGAGTTAGAAAAACTAAATCAAAAAATAATAAACAATCCTAACATTTATAAAACATAACTTCTAATATATATTATGAAAAAAGTGGTTGAACAAAAAGTTATTAATGAAATTTTTAGTAAAAAGTCAGCTAATTTAAAAAAACATGATAAAGAGAGAAAAGTGAAGATTTCTCATAAATTT
>JBDRMT010000003.1:0-3472 GCA_043811855.1 archaeon
TCACACCACTCACAACCTTTTTTAGGACATTCTCCATCTAATAATGCAAGTGCTTCTTTCCAAACCTTCTCTGCCTTCTTAACATCAACTTTCATTTTAACTAAAGTTGTATCAAAAATTACTTCGCCAGTAGCCATAACCTCTTTTGGCACATAAAATAATAAGAAAAAATAATCCTCTGTTTCATAGCCATTTTTTCTAAGTAGAAAATTATAAACATTTTGTTGAAGTCTATAATGTTCTGCTGTGTTATCTTTCAAAGCATATCCACGAGTTTTATAATCTAACACAATTAATTTTTTTCCTTTCACTAAAATATTATCCACGGCTCCATGTAACTCATTTCCATTTTTATCTTTCCAACTTACGCCCTTAAAATTACTCTGCCAAAGTTTGAGTTTATCCTTATCATCAAATAATTTCATATTTTTACATTCTCCATTCTCACATAGCTCTGGTGGAAGTTTACCATTTTCCATAAATTTATCAAAATGGATTTTGAGAATTCTATCCATTCCGCTAGGCAAACTTGGAAATATGCCGGATGGTCTTTTCCATACCTTATGTTGTGATAACCAAAAACAACGCGGACACTCTTGCATTAAGTTTAAAGCACTTGGAGATAGTTTGAAGGCCATATAAAACTAAGAAAGATATAGTATAAAAAAGCTTTCAAATATCTTATGAAACGTATTAGATAGGTTTTTAAGTTTGTATTCCTTAATTTTTTTATGGTGAATGAAAAAGATGTAAATAAGTCATTTCTAAAAGCGATAGCAGAAACATTTAAGGCATATAATGAAAGTGGAGCAAGAAGCAATAAAAAACTTATACCTATCCATAAATGGTTTGCTAAACATTTAGAAGATAATTTAGGCAAAGGATATTCTATTTTGAGTTTGGGGAATGGTGGAGAAGCCAATCTAAATGGAAAGTATTATCCAAAAAATCTGGATATATCAGTAATAAAAGATGATAAGATTCTTGCAACTATTAGTTTTAAATTTGTTACATCAAATTATAAACAAAATGCTAATAATTACTTTGAAAATCTATTAGGCGAAACTGCTAATATTAGAAGGGTAAATGTGGGGTTTGCACATTTTTTGGTATTAAGAGCAAAAACTCCTTATTATAATAAAAATAAAGGGAATCTTCGTGGAGAAACAATCAAGATAGAAACTTTAAACGATAGGGATATTTCAAAATACATTAAATTATTTCAAGATAATGACTTTCCACATAAACCTGATGTGTTGGGAATATCTATATTAGATTTTGATGAGGGTGGAAAGCCAACTATTACGGATTTAAACAATTTGGGAATTTCAAAAGATAACCAAAATGCACTCAATAAAGAGTTATGTTTAGGAAAATTTTTAGATAGATTTATTGCTTTATGTAAATTAAAGAGTTAGTTGTAATTTGTTGGATAATTCTTTATTTGTTTGCTTGTTACTGATTTATAGCCACCTGAAAAGTCTTTGCCTGTAATTTGGATATATCTGCGAAAATCTTTTGAACTTAAAATATTCTCTACAATCTCCCAATTTGTTTCTTTTTTCTTTTTTATAATAAAAATTCCTGAATAAACAAAAACATCATTAGGCAATTTATGAAAGTGTATCTCGTGATTAACCAATGTGCTTAATACTATCTTCTCATTATAAGAGGTTTGAACACCCTGACTCCTCCCAAATTCATACCAAGAAACCCCATTATCTATATCTCTTTTTAATAATTCCTCTTTATTTTCTAATAAGTATTTGTAAGTATTAGGGTAATCTTGTTTTAATTCTTCTTCAGGGATAGGAATAAATCTATTATCTTGTTTCTTATAGGGGAATAAAACCGATTTTATTTCTGTTTCTTTTCCCTTGTAAGTAGAACCCTTTACAATTTTATACAAAATCTTTTTTTCAACCCAAGAACCATTAAATAAAACTAAATTTTCTTTTTCATCTGTTATACTTCCTATAAAGATTTTATCTCTTAATGTAGCAAAACCATATTGAACATCATAAAAATCTGAAACCTTTTTATTGGTGTTTGAATATAAACTACTCAAAAAGTCCATCTCGTCTTTTCCAGCAAAAGACCAATCTTTAATTTCAAGACCATCATAACTTATTTTATTTAATTCTTGTATCTTTCCTTCTCTTAATTCTTGATAAATGAAAGAATCTTTTTTCTCAAAAAAATTTATTATAGTTATTGCTGTATAGGTAGAGAAGTTTTTGAAAACTTTATTTGCTTTAAAATCTGTTAATCTCTTTACTGCTCTTTTTTCTTTTAGATATTTTCTAAACTCAACATAAGAAGAATTATGTAAATAACTATTGGGGCTAATATACCCTAAAACTCCTTTTTCATTTAATAATTTAAAACCCAATTCAAAAAAGGATAAATAAATATCTATTGTTCCATCAACAAACATAAAATCCTTTTTTAATAACTCTCTCGTATATTTATCTAAATTATGTATTCTTATGTAGGGAGGGTTACCAACAACAAAATCAAAAAATCCTATAAATTGTTTATACTTTGTTAGTGTATTGTCTTTAAAAATTTTCCAATTAATCTTTAACTTTTCTTTTAGTTTTTTTTCAATTATGCTATTTAAGTTAGATAAACAATTATTAAATTCTATTTCATCTATTTCTATACCATAAACATAGTTTTCTAAATACTCTTTTATCTTCTCATTTGATACATTTTTTTTAATAAGAACATCTATTATTCTTGAGATAATTATTTTTAAGAAAGCGCCATCCCCACAAGCAGGGTCTATAATCTTTTTATTTACTAACTTGTCTAAAGTAAAACCTGAAGAGTCTAATATTTCTTCTACTATCCAATCTGGAGTAAAAACTTGTCCCAATGTTTTGTGTTTCATTTTATCTTATTATATTCCTCTTTCGTGATATATCTTCCAGACATAGTTATTGGATAGTTTAATCTTTTTTCTTTATTATATTTCTTTATCTCGTTTAAGATTAATACTAAAAGAGGCTTTTCCTCTCTTTTTGAAGCATAATCTTTTAATTCTCTTGTACTTAAAAAAATCTCTTTTTTATGTTCTTTTATCAATTCATTGTATTTCAGAAATTCCACTTTTTTTATAATTGCTTCTCCAATTACAGACTTATTTAAATTAGAAACATAAATAATTAATTTCATATTTTCTTTTATTCTTGTGTTTTTTGTAGGATGTGTTAAAAACTTAACAAATACACTCTTATGATTGTTAAATATTCTATTTGCTAAATCTTTGGGTAAGGAAAATATTACTCCAGCTATTTCCTTTTTGTCACTCATTTCTCTCACCATTATTAAATTTATTTTTTAGGCTTATGTTATTAAAAACTTTTACATTTAATTTTTGTATATCCTCTTTTTCCATTTTAATCATCTCCTTGTTTATAATAAATTAAATCAAATATACTTATTTAACCTTTTGTACATTTAATTT
>JBDRMT010000004.1:0-34952 GCA_043811855.1 archaeon
ACAATTATCTTCCACCAAAGTAAATATCTTTGATTTTTGGATTATTTAATATTTCTTTTCCACCTGTTAAGGCTATTTTACCATCTTCTAGAACATAGGTTCTATCTGCAATATCAACTGCTTGTTTTGCATTTTGCTCAACAATTATTATAGTTACTCCTTGTTTATTAATTTCTTGTATTTTTTGAAAAATCTCTTTCATTGCTTTAGGAGATAATCCTAGAGAAGGTTCATCTAGGAGTAATATTTTTGGATTTTGGATAAGAGCACGAGCAATAGCAAGTAATTGCTGCTGACCTCCTGATAATGAAAAAGCATAATCTTTTTGTTTAGTTTTTAAAAAAGGGAATTTCTCAAAAATATTATTAATGTTTCTTTTAATTTGTTCTTTATCTTTAATAATATAAGCACCCATTTCCAGGTTTTCTTTAACAGTTAAATCATTAAAAACCTGCCTTCCTTGTGGAACAAAACTAATCCCTTCATAAATAAGATCATGAGTAGGTAGTTTTGTTATTTCTTTGTTATTAAAAGATATTTGTCCTGAATAAATATTAGTTAAATTAAATATACTTTTAAGAAGAGTAGATTTTCCTGCTCCATTTGGACCTATTATAGCAATTATTTCACCAGGTTTAACATTCATATCTATTTCCTTTAATATTTCAATATCTTCATAACCTGCTTTTAATTTTTGGATTGATAGCATTTTAATCTAGAGTATCTATTATCTCTCCTTTTTCATTTTTAATCACAAACTCCCCTCCAATTACCCCTCCAATTTCATCAAATCTAGTTTTTCCAAATGTCACTGTGTTAAATTCATTATTTTTTATATATTCTCTTAAATCATCAGTATTTGTTGAGTCTGTCTGTTCAATTGCCTGAAGTATTATTCTTGTAGCATCATAAGAATTAGATGCTGAATAAATAGGATCTATCTTAAATCTATCTTTATATTCCTCATTAAAATTAGATTCTAAGATTTTTGGAGCTATAAACCTAAGGTTTGTTAATAATGGTTTAAAATCTTTTTTTTCTAAAAATTCTTCAATTGATTCTGTTGTTATCAACTCTGATTTTGGATAAATTTCTTGTCTTTGTTTTAAAAATCCTGCTAAGTTTTGTTCACTATTAAATCCAAAAAATATAGCGTCAGGATTTTTTTCTTTTGCTTTTGTTATTGGAGTTCTTAAATCTGTATCTGTAGGATTTATTTTATATTCAGCTAGTATTTGAATTTCATATTTTTCTGAACCTTTTCTTAGATTAAAAACAGTATCTTCCCAAAAAATATCATTTGATCTTATTATTACTATATTGTTAATATTATTTTCAGATATATATTTAGGTAAAATTTGTAATTCTGCATCAGATCTATACCATGTAACAAATATGTTTTTATAATTTTCTTCACTTTTGACAGCAGTTACAGCTGCACTCGGCTCCATCATTATAATGTTCTTTGTATTTGATAATGGAGCAGGTCCTAAAAAAGTATCCATCCAAGTAGGTCCTATTATAACATCAACATTATCTACTTCTATTAATTTTGTTACAGCAGAAAGAGTATCTTTTTGTTCTGATTTAGTATCTTCAATAATCAATTTAACTTTTTTCCCATTAACCCCTCCAAGTTCATTAATCTCTTCGATTGCTAGTAAAGCTCCATTTCTATCTGCTTCTCCCCAAGTATTAGCAAATCCAGTTAGACCAAATGCTCCTCCTATTTTAATAACATCCTCCTTTTGCTCTTTAGGCATAAATGCAATTATAAGGGCAATTATTATGATTACAATAATAAGTATTAATAAACTCTTTTTTTTCATTTAGAAAGTAAGAGAATATATTTTAAAAGTCTATTGGTTGTAAAGCTCTAATTCTCCATTAACAATCTTTACAGAATACATAACAGGATTAATTTCTCCATTAGATTGAATATCTACTTTTCCATTTAAGCTGTCAAATGTTTTGAGATTGATTATGTTTTGAGCAATTGCTTCTCCATTTAACTTTTGTCCATTAGTTGCTTTAGCAACTAATCTTATTATGTCATATCCAAAATCAGCTCCTAAAGAAGGGTCCTTGTTATAAGTTTCTTTATAATTATTTTTAAACTCAGAATCCTGCATTAAAAATAGAGCAGCAGATGTATAGACTCCATCTGCTGAAGCTTGTTTTCTTGTTGATTCAGCTGAAAGAACTGAAGAAGATTCATATAAATCAGCATCTATCTGCAGTTCATTAAATTCTTCTACAATGTTAATTCCTTCTATTGGTGTTGAGCTTACAAACATAATCATTTCTGGATTTTTAGATTTAATTTTAGATAGTTGAGTTTTAAATTCAGTAGTTCCAGGGTTAAAATTTTCTTCAGCTACAATATCTATTTGTTTTTCTTCAGCACGTTTTTTAATATGATCTGAAACAGAAACTCCATATTCATCATTAATATACAATAATCCCATTGTATTGTAATCTCCTATATTTATATTATTAAAATGAGAGTCTGCATATGCTTTTTCATCTACATAAAATCTAAATGCATAAGGGCTTTCATCAGCAACTCCTTTTGCTGCAACAATGGTCATAATTAAAGGGATTTTATCATTATCAACTAATGATATAATAGGAATACTAACCCTACTAAAAGCAGAAACAACAACATCAACATCTTTTAATTTTAGACTTTGATATGCTGAAATAGCTTCTTTTGAATCTGCTTTACTATCTTCATAAATAAATTTTATATTAATTCCTTCTTGAGATAATTCTTGTTGTGCAATTTCCATACCATTTTTAATTGATTCTCCCCACACAGATGCTCCTCCTGTCAAAGGGAGTATTGCTCCAATAGTTAGGGTTTCAGAATTTGTTTTGGGCATAAGAGCTATTACTAAAACAATTATAACAATTAATAGAATAACTAGAAGAATTATAAGTTTGTTCTTGTTTTTCATGGATAATAGAGGAATGAGTGGTTTAAAAAATTAATTGATTAAAACAAGTTGGCCCTCTTTGACCAGGTATATTCTCTCAACTCTGTCAAGACTTCCTGAAGGTCCAATGACTTCTACTAGTCCTTGCTGTAAGTTATTAGGATTAATTTTATATGCATTTTCAATTGTCTTAAGACCATCATATCCAAAAGATACAAGAGTAATATCAATTGGCTCTTCACCAAATTTTTCAAAATATTTTTGTTTTAAAACATTAACATTCTCAACATAAATGTTTGTGAAGATAATACCTTCTGCTGCATTTCCAGATGCATCAATTACATCTTGTATAATTGAATCTCCAGCTAAGATCTGTGCATCAATTCCTAATTCTCTTTTTTGGGTTATAAAATCTGCAATGACTGGAGGGACCAAAGGAGCATAAATTGCATCAACATTTTTATTTTTAATTTTTAAAAGAGCTGTTCTATAATCTCTTTCATCAGGATTATAAGTTTCATGAATTACAATCTCTCCTCCTAAGGTAACAAATTTATTCATAAAAGCTTTTGAAATTATCTCAGACCAAACGTCTTTATGAGATATAACTGCAATTTTTCTTAATTTTAATTCATTAAAGGCAAATTCTGCCATTTTTTCTCCAGATTTCTCTGTTGAAAACCCGGTGCTAAACAGATTATCAGATTCATAAATAAAATTTGTACTATCCCATACAACAAGCAAGGGAATTTTTTTATTATTGAAAATCGGAGCAATAGGTTTTGCTACCTCAATCATTGTAGTTAAACCAACATCAATATTATCAATGTTTGTTAACTTATTTGCAGAATTAATAGCTGCAATACTGTTAAAACTTTCTTCATCTTCATAAATAACTTTAATATCTAAATATGATTCATCTAAAGCTAGTTTTATTCCCCTACTAACTTCCTGACCAATATAACTATAATCTCCTGATAAAGGCAAGATTGCTCCAACAACTAAATCTTTATTATTTTTAATACTAAATCCTGTCATTATAAAAGTATTAACTAAAATTAACAACATTACTCCTAGTATTGCTATAATAACAATTATTTTTATTGTATTATTTTTGTTTTCCATAACAAAAACTTAATAGAAAGATTTATATATTTAGTTAGTATGATATCATACTAATATAAATGATAATTTGATAAAAAATATGAAAAACATATTAAGACAAATTGGGCTAACAGATTATGAAGCAGAAGTTTACATAGTATTGCTTGCACACGGCCAATTGTCTGCTTATGAATTAGCAGAAAAAGCAGGATTATACAGACAGGTAACTTATGACACATTAAAAAGGCTTCAAGAAAAAGCATTTGTAAGCTCAGTAACTAAAGGAAAAACAAAGCTCTTTAGGGCTTTGGATCCTAAATTAATTCTTGAAATATTAAATGAAAAAATAGATAATTTTAAGCAAGTTCTTCCAGAATTATCAAACCTTCAAAAACAATCTTCTGATAAAATTATTGTTGAAACTTACAAAGGTAAAAATGTCATGAGACTTGCATTTAGAGATATAATAAACCAATTAAAAAACAAAGGGGGGGAGGTCTTATGCACTGCTGTAGATGAAAATGTTCCATTTACAGATTATGAAATTATCTGTGGACAATATGAAAGAGATATGATAAGATATAAGATTAAAGAAAGAATTATAATCAAACAAGGAGCAGAAGGCGTATTTAAGAAAGGAACCTCTAAATATAAAAATATATCTAAAGAATATTTTAATGAAAACCCAGTCCAGATATATGGAAATAATGTTCATACAATAATCTGGGGTAATCCAGATTATTTAATAATTATAAGAAGTAAAGAAGTTGCTGAAAGTTATAGAAAGCAATTTGAGTTTATGTGGAAGCATGCAAGGGCTTGATCACATTACAACATTAATACTCTTTATATTTAAAAATTCTTTATCAAAAGTTATTAAATCTCTTATTTTATAAATATCCATATAAGCAATTATTATACAATCTGTAAAGCTAAATTTGGTTTGTTTTTGGTTTGAAAAAACTTCCCAAGCTTTATTAAAAGTATCTTCATTAATATGAGTAACTCCTATTGTTGATATGATATCATTTCCTATTATTTTAACTTTATTAATATCTTTTAATAATCTTAAACAAACACCTATAACTTCATCAAAAATATGATCTAAAACAATAAAATTGTCTGAATAATCTCTTATTTTTTCAGATAATTCTACTGCTTTTTTATGATGAACATCATCATCATTAAAATACGCTATTAAAAAATTTGCATCAAATAGTATCATTTTATTCATAAAGTATTTTATCAATTTCTTCACTAGCCCTTTCAGTTCCAGGACCCCAACTAAAGGGTTTAACTTGTAAAAATTTCTTTTTACTTTTATTCTTAATTTTCTGTTTTTCTTTTTCAATATATAATTTCATTGCTAAAGTCAATGCATCACCTAGTTTTAGTCTTTGTTCAACTGATAAAGATCTAAATTTATTATAAACTTCTTCATCAATTTCTCTAACTCCTATAAATGTTTTTCCCATATGTTAAACATGTTAAACAAGTATTTAAATGTTTTTGTTAGAAGTATCTTTTTTAATTAATTTCAACTACCTCTCCATCTTCATATATAAACATTGATTCTTTAATACTTCTTGCAACATGATCATCATCAATTGTAATTAATCCTGCAGCTCCTTGAAAATCTTTTGTATTTTCTAGGTTTGTTTTAATACATTTTATATCTTCTTGATAATTGCATTGGTTCATAGCATTTAGTAGAACAGATGCTGAATCATAACCTGCTGTCATAAATAAAACATTATCAGGATCTTTGTTGTGTTCTTGTTTATAAGAATCTATAAGATTTAGGAATTTTGGATTATTTTCAGAACCTTGCCAAAATGTAAATATTAAACCATTGATATTTTCTTTATTTCCTGCATTTTTTTTAAAATCTTCACTTACAAAAGTATCTATTCCTATAATTTCTGAATTAATATTTAATTCTTTTGCTTGTTTTACTATTCTTCCTGTTTCTTCCCAACCAATCATTACTATATTATCTTGGGTATTCACTTTAGTTAAAATTGATCTAAAGTCTGTTGTTGAAAAAGAATAATCTTCTTCTATTACTTGTCCTTTAAATCTTTGTTTAAATGAATTTTTTGTTAAAGTTGAAAATGCATCATCTAGATTAGTTATTAACCCTGCACTTTCTGCATTGTTGTTATTTAAATAATCTGCAATAGCATAACCAATGCTTTCATCATATATTCCTATTGAAAAGGTATTATCATTTAAATTAGAAAACTCTTCACTTGAATCAAGACTGTTTATTAGCAAAACATTATCTTTTTCTGCTTTATCTGTTAAAGCTAAAAATCCATCATAAGTATTTATGAATATTATTTTAACTCCTTGAACATATACAAAATTATTATATGCATCAATTGCTTGTCTTGCATCATATTGGTCATCTTGAACAAACAGCTTTATTTTATTATCTTGGTTAATCTCGTCTATTGCAAGTTTAATGCCATTAAGATTTTCAGTTCCAACAACAGCTCCTTCTCCTGTTAAAGGTCCTATAAATCCTATTTTAATTGTATCTTTATTATCTTTAATAGCAAATTGTGTTATTGATATCTCAAATATAGTTAAGGCTATAATTACCATTATGACTATTATTCCAATGATTTTTATTTTTCTTCTTTCCATTTTGTTTTATTTTATGTTTATTTTGTTACTACCATTCGGTTTAATTTTAGTATTTATACTTATGTCGTAAGTTTTACTACGAAATATTTAAATAGGTGAAAATCTATTATTTTCTATGAAAGAAGAACTACATGACTTTGGTTTAACAGAAAATGAAATTAAGACATACTTAGTCCTACTAAAGTTAGGAAATGCAAATCCTTCTGAAATAGCTGAAAAAACAGGATTTTCACGTCCTTATGTATATGATATTTTAGAGAGATTATTAGAAAAAAGTATTGTTTCTTTTGTTTTAAAGAAAAATAAAAAGTATTATTCTGCTATTGAACCTAGTTTGTTAGAGGAATTAGCAAAACAAAGACTTGATAATATTAAAAAGATTGTTCCTGATTTAGAGAAGATTAAAAAATCTATTGATGAAGAAATTAAAGTTGAGTTACATAAGGGTGAGTGGGTTTTTAAGATGTTATTAAATGATGTTTTATCTATCTTAAAAAAGAATGATGAAGTGTTAATTTATGGCATTGATGAATTATCTATTTTTAAATTAAACAAATTCATGCCTATGTATTTGGATCAATATTTTCATAGAATTATAAAAATGAAGACAAAAGAAAGAGTGATTATTGCAGAGGGTGGAAAAAGGTTTCCAGAAGCAACTACTACTAAATATAAAACTCTTCCAAAGGAAATTATAGGAAATACTTCTTTTTTTCTTTATGCAAATAAAGTTGCTATTTTTCTCTGGGGAATACCTAATTATCTTATTTTAATTGAAAACAAAAGAGTTGCAGATTCATATAGAAATCAGTTTGAAATGTTATGGAAAGCTGCTAAAGCCTGATTAATTAACCTCTACAGCTTTTCCATCCTTTACTTTCATCATTACAAAATCTTTTGTAAATCCACCTTTACCATCACTTATTAAATGGCCTGATACTCCGTTGTATTCCTTAATATTATTAAGATATTCTTGTAAAGCTGTTGGGTTTGTTGAACCTGTTTGTTCAATAGCTTCTGCAATCATCATAACTGCATCATATGCAGAATCAGCACCTATATCAATATCTTGATTAAAAGTTTGTTTATATCTTTGTTCAAAGTCTTTTGTTGGAGTTAAAGATGTTAAAAAGATCATATCATTGTATGCTCCATCTGATGCTTCTATAATAGCATTATCTACTGTTACTGAATACAAAGGGAGATTAACTCCTATTTCCTTAATACGTTTTACAACTGAAACTCCTATAATATATTCTCCTGAAGTTACTACAACTGCATCAATATTTTTTGCATTTTTAATTTTTAGTGCATCTGTTGTTACTTCTGTTTCTCCTGGTAAAGGTTCAACTAAAACTTCAACTTTCCCACCTAACTCTTCAAATCTACTTTTAAATGCAATTGTTTGATCTTTAACCCAGGGTTGTTGAGCACCAATCATAGCTACTTTTCTATGACCTTCTTTATAGACTAAATCTGCAAGATTTTTAGATAGTATATAGTCATGAGGCCAGGTATTGAACAAAAATTCACTATTTTCATTAAAATCTTTTACTCCTAATGAAGGTGATATCATTAAAACTTTATTATCACGAGCTAAATCTTTTAAAGCTAGTCCTGCAGGTGTCCATGTGGTTCCAATTATAATATCAATATCTTGAACATCTACTAAATTTCTAAAAGCATTAATAGCTTTTGTAGGATCTCCTTGGGAATCTTGATGATTAACAATAAGTTTTTTACTATTAATTCCTCCACCATCATTAATATCCTTAACAGCTAAGTCTATTCCATTTTTAGAAGCAATTCCCCAACTAGAACCTTCATTAGTTAATATTAATATGCTTCCTAGATTTATTGTATCTTTATTATTTTTAATACTAAATTCTGTTATAAAAAATGTATTTATTGCAAGCAAAGCTACAACTAAGATTGTTACTATTGCTATTATTTTTTTGTTTCCCATTTTATTACCTTCTGAGAGTCATATTTAATAACTCACTCTCCAATAATGGAGGAGAAAAAGAAAGGTTTATATATATAAAAAATATTATAAATATAATGGATACTCAAATACTAGAAGACTTGGGATTTACAAATGCAGAGATTAAGATATATTTGGCCTTATTAGAATTAGGTAAAACTAGTGTAGGGCCAATAATTGAAAAATCTGGATTACAAAGCTCTGTTGTGCATACAACAATTCATAAACTAGTGAATAAAGGTTTTGTTTCTTTTATTAAAGAAGGTCAGAGAAATCATTATAGTGCAGCAAATCCAAAGCATATTTCTAATTATATTGATGATAAAAAGAAAGAATTTGAAGAATTATTGCCTTTTCTTTTATCTAAGCAAGATAAAGCAACAAAAAAATCAGAAGTAACAACATATTTGGGAATAAAGGGAGTTAGAGAATTATTATATGAATTATTAGAAGCAGGAGGGAAAGAGCATCATACATTAGGATCTTCGATTGATTCGGTTATGATGGGAGATGCTTTTTGGTCAAATTATCATAAAAGAAGGATTGATAAAGGGATAAAGGCAAAATTACTGTTTAATGAATCACTTAAGACTTGGACTTTAAAAAATAAGTATCCTAATGCTGAATATAAATTTACAAAATCTGGATTTGAACCTTTAACTGAGACAATAATCAGAAACGATAAAGTGGGGATAATTATTTGGGTTACTCCTCCCCTAGGAATTTTAATTCATAATAAGGTTGCTGCTGAAAGTTATGATAAGTTCTGGAAAATTATTTGGGATAGTATTAAGAAAGTTTATTGAAAGTTAAATAATCACTCACCTAAATAAGCTTCTAGAACAGCTTTATTGTTCTTGATTTCAGATGGAGATCCTTCTGCAATAACTTTTCCTTCATCCATAACAATGACATGATCTGCAATTCCTAAGGTGAAGTTCATGTCATGCTCTATTAGGAGGACTGTTTCTCCTTGTTTTTTAAGCTTAGTGAGTAGGTCTGAGATTTGTTTTCTTAATTTAGGATTTACACCTGCAACTGGTTCATCTAACATAAGTAGTTTATGAGGATTAATAATTGCCCTTGTTATTTCTACTAATCTTTTTTGACCAAAACTTAATTCTCCTGCTTGCTTGTTCATAAAGTCTGTTATTCCTACTAGTTCTGCAGTTTTTTTAACTTTGTTGTAATCTTCTTGAGAAAATTTATAATTTATTAGATTTTTCCAAAATTCTGTATCTTTATTGCTTAAGGCAAGAAGAAGATTTTCTTTAACACTTAGATTATCAAATAATCTTGCTTGTTGAAATAACCTAGATATTCCTAGATTAGATATTTTATGAATCTTCATCTTAGTAATATCTTGTTTATTAAAATATATTTCACCTGAATCTGGTTTTAAAGTTCCAGTTGTAAGATTAAATATTGTTGTTTTTCCACTTCCATTTGGACCTATTAATGCTGTTATCTTATTATCTTTAATTTCAAAACTAGCATTATCTACTGCTTTTATTCCTCCAAAATGTTTTTTTAAGTTAGTTATTTTTAGCATTTTATTATTTACTCTTAGGTATTTCTGAATCTTCAAATATTTTATTGTTAAATTTAACCCAACGAGAAACAACTTTTAATAAATAGTTTGAACGATAAAACTCACTTTCTCTTTTATTTTCAAAATAGGTATAAAGAACAACCTCGATTTTCATTTTTTCTTTAATCATACTAATTATTGGTGCAAAATCTGAGTCTGAAGAAATTAATATAATTTTCTTAATTTTTGGAAATTCCTCTCTAAATAAACATAAATCAGCTACAATCCAGGAATCTACTCCTTTTTGATTAAAGATTAGGTCACCTTCTTTTGTTATAATTTTTTGACATCTGCCTTCTCTTACTGTAATCCAATTCTTTTTATCCAACATTTTTTTAAAATTATCATATTTTTTCTTTCTATATTTTTCATCGTCTGTTGGAGTATTGCTTTGAAAAGGAGGAGCTACATAGACATACATATGTTTTAAATTAAGATTTTCATTTTTACATATATTTTTAAAAGTTTGTAAAAACTTCTTCTTTTTACCAGATTTTTTTTGAAAATATCTTTTAACTAATCTAAAAAATCCATCGTCAACAAATATAATTGTATCTTCCATTAATAAACACCTCCAATAAAAGTTAATAGATTAAAAAACATCTGGCGACCGCAAAGATCACCAGGGAATATACTCACAGTCCTAAGACTGTTAATAATATTAGTTCTTTCTTCTTTATAAACTTTATTATTGTCCATTTTATTTTTTGTAAATTTATTAGTATATGTTAAACTTAAGAGGGGAGAGTGGTCTTGATTGCTTAACTAAGGTATTCCTCCTTTTAGTTATATAAGTTATTAATAGGTTTAGCATTTTATATCTCTTCATATCTTTTGAGTTTACTTATTATTTCAGGTATTTGTTTTAATGCTTCTTTAGCTGTTTCCAAGTTTAAATCTTCTCCATAATAATTAATACCATTTCTTATTTTTCTGTATCTATCAAATTTTATAGAAATAGACTCTTCTTTTAATATTTCTTTTAAAAAATAGGTAATTGAAATGTGATCTAGAAATTTATATCCCTTTAAATATCCTATTGCTTCAATAAACTCCCTAAGACCTTCATACAGCTCTCTAAATATTGTTTTTGAAGTATTATTATCTAGAGGTATTATTTTTGCTGTTTCAATTGCTTGTGAATGAAATTTAACCATACTTTTTGCTCTGATTGTATTGATCTCTGCTCTTTTTACCTTTCCTAATTTTAAACATGTATTAAAATCCATTATAAAACCTCTAATTCTCCTGATAAGACTATCCCATTTGCAATATTATTTATCAGAGAGGGATTAGTTTTTTTTAATTTTACTAAAGATGATTGTGAAAATACTTTTAAGTTTATCTCTTTATTTAGTGTTTTTTCATACTTAGAAACATTAAATTCCTTATTAATATCTGTTATTACGCAAATATCAATGTCACTTGTTACATCATCCTTTGCCTTTGAATAGCTTCCATATAAAACAATAACAGGATAATCATAATATTTTTCTAAATCTTGTATTATATTTGATTTTCTTATTTTTTCCATATTACAATATAGTTTTAAATTACTTACTTTTTCAGACTCTAATAACTTATAAGAAGAATAAATCTTACCTTTTTCTAATTCTAATATTCCTTCTTTAACAAACTTATTAAGATACTGTCTTACAGTTGTATGATTAATATTAGTAAGCCTAGCTATTTCTCTTATATGGAACTCCCTATTTGGTTCTTCAAAAAAAGGTTTTAGTATGTTTAATCTTGTTTCCATCTGTAAATATATATTTACAAGTGTTTATAAATGTTTCCATCTTATTTTAATTGAACTTTTCCGTCAAATCCCTTTGGTTTATATATTAAAATAAGTAATAGGATTAAAGCATAAATTATTTGTCTAGCAGGTCCTACAACTGAGCTTGGGAATCCAACAAATCTTAGTATTTCTGGTAATATTATTAAGACTATTGTTGCAACTACTGTCCCTCTTAAACTTGCTAGTCCTCCAACAATAACAATTAATAAAACAGGAATTAACTGCATTATTGTAAATGAGCTTGGATCTATAAAAGTTATATAATGTGCATATAAACTTCCTGCAATTCCTGCAAAAAAAGCAGAAACAATTAATGAAGTTGCTTTGACTTTAAATGTATTTTTTCCTAAAGTTTTAGAAGCAAGTTCATCATCTCTAACAGATTCTAATACTTTTCCAAAAGGAGATATTGTAATCTTTTTAATAACAAGATAAGAAATTATCACTATTATTATTGTGAATATAAGGAAGGCAAGATTGCTTGAAATACTAAATCCAAAAATGCTTGGTTTTGGAATTCCAGGAAGTCCTAAGGGACCTCTTGTAAGTTCTGTCCAGTTTAGTAAAACAGCATAGACAACAAAGGAAAATCCCATAGTTGCAAGTGCAAGATAATCTCCTTTTAGCTTATGGGTGGGTATTGAAAGAAAAAAACCAAAAAGTCCTGCTATTAATCCTGCTAGTAAAAATGCTATCCAAAATGGCCAACCTAACAAAGTTAGTAATGCAGATGTGTATGCTCCTATTCCAAAAAATGCAATATGCCCTAAATTAAGCAAGCCTGTAAATCCTATTGCTAACTGAAGTGAAATTGCTAATATAATGTAGATTCCTATTAATATTAGTATGTGAATAAAATATGCTTCTATCATTTTATATCTTTATATGGGATAATTTTCCCATTTTTTACTATTTTAAGTTCAAATTCTCTTAATACATCTCCATTTTCATCAAAAGATATTTCACCAGATATTCCTTGATGATTTTTTATTTTAAATAGTTCATTTTTAATACATTCGGTTTTATCATCAGAACCACATTCTTCAATAGCTATTCCTATAACAATAACAGAATCATAGGCTCTTGCAGCATATATTTCTGGTTCAGTTTGATATTTCTTTTTATATTGTTCTATAAAATTTTTCATATTTTCATCGCCTGAATCAAGATTAAATTCAGGTGCTGCAATGAATAATCCTTCTGCAGCATCTCCTGCAATTGTGAATAATTCTTCTCCTCCAAAAATAGCTTGGGAACTAAATATCTGTAAATCTAAATCAAGTTCTTTGGAATTTTTAAGTAAATAACCTCCTTCTTTTGTATAAGGCGCTATATAAAGAGCATCAGGTTTGCTAGCTTTAACTTTATTAATATGAGTTCTAAAATCAACATCTCCTACATTAAATGCTTCTGAAATTACAATCTCTCCACCAAGATTTTTAAACTCTTCTTCAAAAACTCTTTTTACTCCTTCTCCATAATCATTATTAATATATAATGAAGCAACTTTTCTTATATTAAAATCATTATACATGATTGTTGCAAGATTTTTCATTTCTAAATCAGCAGTTTCATAGGTTCTAAAAGTAAAATCTCCTTGAGTTGAATAATCTGGAGAAGCTGTTGCAACACCTATTTGAATAACCTTATCCTCATTAACTAAGGGTGTTAAAGCTATACCAACTCCTGAACCCATAGTTATAATAATATTAACATTATTAAAATTCCTTAATTTGTTATATGAATTAATAGCTAATTTAGGATCTACTTGAGCATCTTCATATATTATCTCTATCTTTTTACCATTAATTCCATTATTAGAATTTATTTCATCCTTTGCGAATTCAAGGCCATTCTGGATCCACTCTCCTTGATTAGCAATGCTTCCAGTTAATGCTAAAATTGCTCCTATTTTTATAGTTTCATCTTGCTGTTTTGGTATGAAAATAAGTAAGTTTATAACTAAGATTATGATTATTAAAATAACCAACCAAGTTAATAGAGTTTTATTTTTAGATTTCATTTATCCTTACCTCCACCTCTTTTAATTCCTAAAATACCATTAGGTCTGAAAAGTAGGAATAAGAATAATAAGATAAATGCAATTGCATCTTTATATCCTGAAGGGAGATACCAGATTCCAAAGTTTTCAGAAAATCCAAGTAAAAAAGCTCCTAAGATTGCTCCTGGAACACTTCCAATTCCTCCAATAATTGCACCTGTAAATCCTTTTATTATAAGACTTGTTCCCATTGTTGGCTCTAGATTTTGTTCAAGAGCAATAAGAACTCCTGCAATTCCTGCAATTGCACTTCCTATAATAAAACTATAATTATATATTTTTTTAGAATTTATTCCTACAATTTCTGCAACATCTTTATTATCTGCAACAGCCCTCATAGCTTTTCCTATTTTTGTTTTTTTCATAAATAAGAAGAGTAAGAGTAACAAAACAAGAGAGGTTACTACAATAAAAATCTGTAGAGGGGTTATTATTGCTCCTAAAAATTCCATTCCTTTAGCTACTTTAATATAGCCTATTGTTTTAACATCTGCTCCAAAGAAAATTAAAATTACTGATTCTAAAAGTATTAATAATGCAAAGCTTGCTATAAGGAGTATTACACTACTTGCTTTTCTTTTTCTTAACTCTTTGTAAACAACTATGTTCATTAAATAGCCCATAACTCCTCCAAAGGCTATTGCTAAAATTGCTGAAACAAAAAAATTAAATCCTAAAATTGAAAATAAAAAATAAAGAAAATAAGCTGAAAATGCAATTGTTGCTCCGTGTGCAAAATGAATAAATTTATTAACAGAATAAATTAATGAAAAACCTGAAGATACTAATGCGTAGATAGATCCTGCAATTAATCCATTGATAAGTAACTGGGTTGCTATTGACATATTTACACCTCTATTAAAATAATAAAGAGCAACTTAAAAATATATCTGTTTTTTAATATTTACACAGCTACTAAATCTTGTTCTTTTAAATCAGCAATCTGAGCATTGCATAGAACACAGTATCCTGCCTTTTCAATAGAGGGCATAGATCCACTATTTTCAACTAAGTCGCGATACCTTAAGGTAAGCACAACTTCGTTTGTTTCCCTGTTGTTAAAAGGGGGTTCTTTTAATCTAATCCCGCAACTTGGACATATTCCTATCATTTTATTTCTCCTTTAGTTTAATTTTTGAAATTTATTCCTTTAAGTATCTTATAAACTTACATGCTTGGACTTTTCTTCCTTATAATTGTTTAATAATTACCTATGGAATTTTATTTAGTAATATTATTAAAGTGTTAACTATCTCTGACCTCTGTTCTTGTGTTTACTTTATCTTTAAAGATAAAATCTTTTTCTTTTACCATTATTCAATAAGGCTTTCGATGTCATCAATGTCAAGTTCATCAATAGATTCATCATCTAACCAATAACCTATAGTTCTCATTTTGAAACCTCCATTTCTTCAAATTCTTTAGTATATCCTGTATGGTGAAGATCAAAATTAAAAAAATCAAAAAATTCACTTAATACAAGCTTACCTACATTTATTTTTTGTAGTTCTCTGAATACAAAATCAGTAAAACAATAAGGACATACATGTGCTCTTTTATCTTTACATTTGATGCATTCAGTTCCATAATTAGTTATGTGGTTTGTTATGTTTTGTAAGTATTTTTTTATTTTTGGAAGTATTTCTTGACTTAAAGTAGGGTACATTGTAAGCCAAGCTCTTATTTCTGTTGCAAGGCAATAAGGACATATTGGATTTGTAACTGCCTCACTACAAACGCCACACATATAGTGTGATTCAGCATCCGGATAGTTTTTTTGTATTATCATAGTAGAAAAATGTTGATTCAAAACCCAAGGAACTTGGTGAGTTTAAATCAGATATTTAATAACTGAAAAATCCCCAATAAAGTGACAATCGGAAAAGGGGGTAGTACAACTGAGTCTGTTCCAGAAGTTCATAGAAACTCTATACTTTCTTATTTCCATATTATATATAGCATAGTAATCTTTATAAATATATCGTCGATAAAATGGTTATTTTTAGGTAGTGACAGTAGAAGTTTATATTTTTAAAAAATTTACATTTTCTCTAGAATTTCAATTCTTTTTTCTAAAGAAGGGTGAGTTTGAAATAATCCTTTTATGTTTCTTTTAAATGGATCGCTTATAAAGAGCGGAGCAACTGATTTACTATAATGATGTTTTTGTTCTGAATTTGGTTTATGTTCATTTTTTATTTTTTTAAGAGCATTTTTTAAACCAGTAGGTGAACGAATAAATTTAACTGCTGAAGCATCTGCTGTAAATTCTCTTTTTCTTGAAATTGCAAGTTGAACTAACATAACAACTATTGGAGCTAAGATAGCAAGGATTACTCCAATTATTAAAATAACAATCTGAGCTTTTCCATCTCTATCACCTCCTCCTTTTGATATTGAACTGAAAAATAAAGTTCTTAAAAATATTTCAGAAATTATTGCAATCATTCCAACTAAAACTGCTGTTAATGTCATAAACCTAATATCATAATTTGCAACATGAGAAAGTTCGTGAGCTAATACTCCTTCTAATTCTTGCTTGTCAAGTTTTTCTAAAGCACCTGTTGTTAAACATATAACTGCATTTTTTGGATTTCTTCCTGAAGCAAAAGCATTAATATTTGAATCTTCCATTACATAAAGTTCTGGTTTTGGTAATCCAGATGCTAAACATAATCCTTCAACAGAATGATGATAATCAGGGTATTGAGATTGAGAAGCTTTTTTAGCTTTAACACTTGATAAGGCTATTTTATGAGAATTATAAAATCCTACCCAAACATAAATTATTGCTATTATAATGGCAAGTATCATTATAATAAAAAAATAACCTTCACCTGCTATTAATCCTATAACATATCCTAGGATTACAAATACAGCTATAATACCTAATAAAAGGAAAAAAGATTTTCTTTTATTACTTGCAATCTGGTCGTGGAAAGATATTCTGTCTTTCATTGTTAATAACATAAAGTTTATTTACTTAAAAAACTTTCTTATTTTAGAGAATTTAGGAAAAAGGTCTAAAAATTCTCTAATAAGAACTTTGAGAAATTTCCATAGGAATTAAAATTCCTAGTCCTTCAACCTTAAAAAAGTTGAAGTCTTCGGAAAAGTAAACAATTAAAGTTCTATTTATAAAATGCAGATAAAAAGTGTTTTTAAGGAAGGAGATGATATTCCTGAAAAATATACAGCAGATGGAGAAAATGTAAATCCTCCCCTAGAAATAAGTGAAATTCCTAAAGGCTGTAAGAGTTTGATTTTAATTGTTGATGATCCTGATGCAAATAGAGTTGTTGGATATACTTGGATTCATTGGATTAGATTTAATATTCCTGTTGATGAAGGTGTTAAAGAATTTAAAATTAAAGAAAATTCTGAACCAGGTGTTGGTGGAATGAATACATATAAAAGTGGAAAATATGGAGGTCCTAATCCTCCTGCAGGTTCTGGAACTCATAGATATTTTTTTAAGATTTATGCCTTAGACAGTGAGTTAGATTTAGATGAAAGTGTAGATAAAGAAGCTGTTGAAGATGCAATGGAAGAGCATGTTTTAGATGAAGCAGAATTAATAGGGGTTTATCGGAGAGGTTAAATTATGCCTCAATACTAGAATTCCAAGTAACATTCCAGCTAATCAGACCAACCATCTTTTTTTCAAAATCATTATCTGTTAAATGTATTGTAAAAGAACCAGGATGATCTAATACATCAACTTTTTCTATTGTTAAAGCATAAGCAGGCTTAACATAATCAACTGCAATTTTAGCTGCTTCTTCTTGATCATTGTCTAATTCCCAATCTCTAGTGCAAGCTTTTATATTTGTATTATAAGAATATCCTCCAGCTGTTAAACATCCTTGCTCATCTCTTTGCCCACCAATTAGTTCTTGATTTTCTGTTTGGTCTTCTTGAATATTTTTTCCATTTTCTTTCTTATCAATAACAGTTAGTTTAATAAAAAACATAAGGACTAATATTAATATTATAAATAATACTAAAACAGCAATCACTTTTCTTTTATTTGGCATATTATAAAAAAACAATGAAGGTTTTTAAAGATTTGTTAGTATTCTCCTTCTTGATGAAGATTATTGGTTCTTTTTGCTATTTCATCATCAACCTCTGCTAAAGCTTCTAATCTTAATTTTCGTCTTTCTTCTATTGATAGCTCTGCTGTAACTTCATCATGTGCAGGACGGGGTATATAAGTTTTAGGTCTTCTAGGTCTGCTTCCATAATTTCCCCTATCTCTATTTGATTGTGGCATATTATTATATTATTAGAAATTTATTTAAAAATATTTAGGATTAATAACCATATCTTTGGCGAAACCTTTCCCTTCCTGTTCTGTAATGAACATCTTTAGGTATTTTTTCTGATTTAGCTATTAGTGCTTGTTCAGTTAAATCTTTGTTTGCATTTTGTTCTGCATCAACCTCTTCTAGTACAAGAAAACTCGCCCTATATGCTTCACTTCTAGTTCCTCCAGTTCCAGTTGCCATATTGGTTTTAGGGGCTCTTGGTACATAATGAGATGCCGCTCTTCCACTTGATTCTCTTCTTGATTTTCTTGCCATATAATATCTCAAAAACTATTATTTAAAAAGGTTTTTATAATCAAGAATACTTATTATCATATGAAAAAGATAAACCCTTTAGCTGTTTTTTATTCAATAATCATAATTTTTATAATATTATTAATTTATTTTTTTGGTCCTTTTGAACATGAATCTAAAAGAGTTTTTTTCCCAGTTATAACTGTTCTTGGAATTGCATTTTTTGTATTAGGAATATGGTTAATTTTTTTAAGAAAAAGAATAAAAGATAAGAAATTAAGAATATATCTTTTTTTAACAGGAGGTTCTGCTGCTCTTGCTTTGATTTGTGTTATATTACATAATTTAGTTTATGGATTAATGATTCTTTTGTTTGGTGAAGGGTTTTGGAATGGTGGAGATGAAGCTTTCTTTTTTATTATAGCTTTAATTGTTTGTCCAATCTTACTTATCTGGGGGATTATTGGAGGATTAATTAGAATTCGTAAGTTGGAGAAGAAAAAATAGTTTAGCCACAACATTTTTTAAATTTCTTTCCAGAACCACATGGACAAGGGTCATTTCTTCCAACTTTAGGTTCTTCATTTACAATAGGTTTTCCAGGTTTTCCAGCTCTTGAGAAAGATGGAGGTGGATCTTTTGGATTTTGAGAAGTTTTGTGGAAAAGACTGACAGATCCTGATGTTGTTCCTTGATAATCTTTTTTTGGAAAACCTTCAAGTCCTTGATCCTTTAACCATTCTACCATAAGGTCAAATTCAGTTCCATCTAGACCTAGTTTTCCAGCATATCTGCTAATTAAACCAAGAGTAGTTATTTCTATTCTAAAATCTCCTGAATATGCTTGTAATATACCTTCATTAAATATAGAAGAAAGGTTTTGTATAAGTTCAGGATTCATAATACTTCCAAAAGTTGCTAAAATTTTTCCATAACTTCCTACAGGTCCTCTCAGATCAATTGTTCTGTTAAGAATATTATCTAGTCTACTAGATTCTCTATCAGGTAGTCTTGTTTTTGTTGCCCAATCTACTAAATAAGGTTTTCCATCAACCATATAATAGTTTTGAAAATGGGTTTGTAAATGTGCACAACGAGCAACATCATGCAATTCTCTTAAACCAAATGCTAAAGATGAAACATATCCTAGGCTTAAAAGACTAAAGCTCACTACATCTTCTGCTATTCCTGTTCCATGTTCTGTATGAAATTCAATTATTTTTTTTCTTATTTCTTCTGATGAACGTCCTAATTCAATTGAAGGTATTGGATAAACTATAAATCCAAAGGGTCCTTCTTGATTTCTTAAATTTTCATCATGAAACCATCCATATGCTTCTACAGTAGGGGTAACTAGTTTTGATAATAATACTCCTGAAACTTCTGTTGTTTTTCTTACTTTTTCTTCAAGTTCATCATGAGTATAAGTTCCTAAAGCACGATAAGAAGGTCTTGTTCTTTCTACTGCACTATTTTTTGCATAACTTGTTGACATTAATGTTCCTGGAACTAAAGAAATAAAATTTTCAGCTGTTGGTGGATAAAATTCTTCATTAGATATCAAAGGTAATAAATTTGAAAAATCAACTCTTTGATATCCAATACCACTTAGTTGTAATGCACCAAGTTTCATACCTCCTCTATATATTGGATTTTCTCTTTTTATTAAAACAGATCTTGAACCTTCATATCTTTCTACATTTCCATTTGGATCTAAATCCCAAGAACTTAGTGCTCCAATTTTATCAATATCTCTTTCTTTTAAAGTAGAAGTTGTGGGAATATCTAATTGTACATGAAATCTTCCTTTGTAAGTTCTAACATCCTTCACCTCTGTTAGTGGTGAAAACATTTTAAAATCTAAAAATCAATCTCAGGCATTTTTTTATTTGCTTCTGGTATTTGTAAGAAATCAATCTTTTTTCTTCCGTAAAGCTTAAAGAAGATTACGCTTGGGAATTTTTCTGCTGCATTTTCATAATCTAATACAGAGTCATTGTAAAATTGTCTTGAATATGCAACTTTATCTTCTATTGCTGCAAGTTCTTTTTGTAAGTGTAAGAAATTTTCATTTGCTTTTAATTCTGGATTTGATTCTGCTATTGCAAATAATTTTCCTAAAAATCCTTGTAAAACATCTCCTGCTTTAACTTTATCAGCCATGCTTCTGCTTTTTACTAAATCTGAACGAGCTTGTGTAATCTTTGTAAAAATATCTTTTTCATGTTTTGCATAACCTTTAACAACTTTAACTAAACTTGGAACTAAATCAGCTCTTTTCTTTAGTTGAACATTAATTTGAGCTTCACTGTTTTGTATTCTGTTTTCAAGTATTACAAACCGATTATAATAATAAATAAGCATAATTACAAATAATACTACTACAATAATTAGTATCCATAACCATAATAACATATAATAATATAGACATAATACTTTATAAAGCTTTTTAGATAATTTTATAAAGGCTTAGTTAGATTTATTATAAACAACAGAGGTTAAAACAATGAAAATTAAAAATTTTCAAGCACTAAAAAATCTAAGATTTTTGGTGCCCAAAAATTCTAAAAGAATTTTTAGGGCATTTAAATTCCAATTAAATATAAGGGAGGAAATTAAAATATGGTAAAAGTTGATCAAGAAAAATGTATTGGATGTGGAGCATGTGTTGCAGCTTGTGAAGATGTTTTTGAAATGGGTGATGATATGAAAGCTCATATAAAGACTGGAGCAGATACTTCAAAGGGTTGTGTAAAAGAAGCTATTGATGTTTGTCCTGTTGATGCTATAAGTTAATTTTTTGTTTTTATTAGTATCTTATAAATATATTATATGTGAGAGTAGATTATAGTGCTTATGTTAAAGAATTACTAAAACTACTAATAAGATAAACTATTCAAATAAAGCACTTAAACTATGACCATTACTTATCCTTAGAATTGCTTCAGCTAATAGTGAAGCAAAAGATATTATTTCTAAATTATTATTAGGTTCTTGTTTAATTGTGTCTCCAATAAAGAACTTATTAAAATTTGAAGTGACTTTTTCAACACCTTCTGTAAATAATCCGTGAGTGCAATAGGCATATATATTTTTTGCACCTTGTTCTCTTAATGATTTTGCAGCATTAATCAATGTATTTCCAGAATCAACTATATCATCAATAATTAAAACATTTTTATCTTTAACATCACCTAATATTTTTAATTTATCTACTTCTCCTTCAGTAGGTCTTGATTTATATCCAAATGCAACATCATTTTTTCCTAGTCTTTTTGCAAATGATTCTGCTCTTTTTGCACCTCCTGCATCTGGACTCATAATTACAATATCTTCTAAAATTTCAGGATAAAAGTTTTTTATATAACTTATAACAATTGGAAAAGTATAAAGACTATCAAAAGGAACACGGTAAAATCCTTGAACAGATAAGTTATGAACTTCAATTGTTAAAATTCTTGTATGATCATAACTTCCAATATTATCTGCTATTACCTGCGCACTTATTGGAACTCTTGATTCTTCTTTTCTATCTTGCCTACTAAATCTTAGATAAGGAACAACATCAATAATTTCATGTGCTGATGAGTTTCTCAAGGCATTATTAACTAAACATAACTGCAAGTGCCATTCTGAAGCAAGAAGACTTGAGTCATGAATAAAAAAACAATTTTTTCCTCTTACGTTTGCCATTATTTTTGGTTTAATTTCACCATCTCTAAACCTTTTAACAGAAAGTTCATTTAATTCAAAATCTTCACTTTTTTCAATTAAATATTTATATATTTTACAAGCTAATTCCCAAGAGTTTCCTTTTGGATCTGCAATTATAGAACCTTTATATTGAGCCATTTTATCTCTTTTTCAATCTAAAGAACTTGAGATAGTTTAAAATGATTGTTGTTTAGAATAATATGTTTTATAATGGTTTAAAGTGAAATTTTGGAACAACAACAATTCCAGATGAATCTACATAAAGTCCATTTGCTCTATCTTCTGCATCATCATATCCTATTCTCATCCCCTTAGGAATATCATTATCCGTATCAACAAAAGCATTTCTTATTTGAACATTTTCACCAATTGTAACCTTTGGGAATAAAACACATCTTTCTAAAAAGCTTCCTTTTCTAACTGTGACTCTTGGTGAAAAAACACACATATCCGAAGATCCTTCTATATTTCCTGGTCCTCCTGAAAATGCACTATAATTTCCATAAGGTCCTGTTCTTACTATCATAGGAGGGCTATGATCTACTAAAGTAGTAAGAACATTTTCATCTCTAAAAGCAGTAAGATTAAATTGAGGGGTTTCAGAAACTACATCCATATTTGCTGAATGTAGTGCAGATAAAGTTCCTACATCTTCCCAAGGGCCATTTTTTTCAGGATCATAAACATGAGCATAAACCTTTTTTTATTTCTTAACATTCCAGGGATTATTTCAGAACCAAAATCATTTCCAAGACCTTTTCCATCTTTTGAGTAAGGGCTGTTAAGAGAATCAAATAAAGAGCCTGATTTAAAAACATAAATTCCCATTGATACAAAAACAAAACCTGTATCACTACCTGACCTGTTTTTTATTTGAGGAGGATTTTCAACTTTTTCATGCAAAGCTTTTACCCTTCCACTAGGATTTACTTCCAAAACTCCAAACCTGTATTTTCCTAACCTATCAAAATCTTCTCTTTTTAATTGTTTTTTAAGAGTAAGCACTGTTAAATCTCCCTTCATTGATTGGTGGTCTTGCAGAGGTTGTTCAAACATAAAAGTATAAAGATGGTCTCCTGCACCTATTATAACGTTTTCTGCAGCAGAATATTGTACTCTATCAATATTATGTCTTACAGAATCTGCAGTTCCTTCATACCATCTTTTTCTTGTCCTTGTTATTTGAGGGGTTAATATTGAACAATTAGCTGTTCTTACTCTTCCAGATATATATTTTTCTTCAATATGACGTATTTGAGAAGCAACTTGATATTGAGGCAATATATAAGTTATAGAACATTGTCTTCCAATTGAGTTAACTGAAGCATCAATCAAACGAAAAGTTCCCCAAACATAAACTGCAGGTTTTGACCTGAATTTTGTCAAAGGCATTAACCTGCTTCCTTCACCTCCTGACATTATCATTCCTAAAGTTTTTTTCATCCTTTTAATATAACCTTTTTTAGGTTAGTAAAAAAAATCTATCTGACTTATAAATATTTATGTAGATTTAATTATATATTCTCAAGTACCAAAAGCTTTATAAAGTATGAACTGTAATTCATATGTATTATAAATCATTTAAAATGGCAGGAATGAATAAATATCATATATTTTTTGGAAATCTTTCAAATAAACTAAAAGTAGATATAATTAGTGAATTAAAAGATAAAGAAAGATCTGTTTTAGATTTAGCTAAGAAACTTAATGTTGAGCAATCAAAACTAAGTCATGCTCTTGCATCTTTAAGATGTTGCTCTATTGTTAATGTTAAACAGGTTGGAAAGAAAAGAGTTTATAGTCTAAATAGAGAAACTATCTTACCAATATTAAAAATGATTGATGTTCATGAAGATAAATTCTGTAAAGAGTGTAAATCTCGATTAGGTTAAAATGTTTAATAAAAAAGAAATATATTTTGATAGTGCAGGCAAACTTTCTTTAAAAGAAAGTTTGAACAAAGAAATACCTTTTTTGAAAAAAGGTAAACCAAAATCAATGCACTATCAAAGGAGTTAAAATGTTTAATAAAAAAGAAATATATTTTGATAGTGCAGCAACAACTGTTGTTGATGAGAAGGTTGTAAAATCTATGCTTCCTTACTATACTGAAAAGTATGGAAATGCTAGTTCACAACATTTAATAGGACAGGAAGCAAAAAGAGGGATAGAAGAATCTAGGTCTGTTATTGCAAAGTCTATTTGTGGAAGTTATGATGAGATAGTTTTTACTGGTAGTGGAACTGAAGCAAATAATTTTGTTTTAAAAGGTTTATTTTTTTGGAATAAAACTCATAATACTGGTAAGAATCATATAATAACAAGCAAGATTGAACATGATTGTGTTTTAAATGCTTGCAAATGGTTAGAAAAACAAGGAGCTAGAGTTACTTATTTAGATGTTGATAAAGAAGGATTTATTGATATTGAAGATTTGAAAAAAGCTATTAGTGAAGAAACTCTTATTGTGAGTATTATACATGGTAATAATGAAATAGGAACTATTCAAGATTTAGAAGAGATTGGAAAGATTTGTAAGGAAAATAATGTTTACTTTCATACAGATGCTTGTCAAAGTTATACTAAAGTTAATTTAAATGTTAAAAAGTTGAATTTAGATTTAGTAACTTTAAATGCACATAAAATTCATGGTCCTAAAGGGGTTGGTGCTTTATTTATTAGAAAAGAAATAAAAAATAAAATTGATCCTTTGCTGCATGGAGGAGGTCATGAATTTGGCTTAAGAAGTTCAACTGAAAATGTTGCAGGAATTGTTGGATTTGCAACAGCATATAAAATAGCAAGTAATTCTGATGTAAAGAAAATGGAAAAGTTAAGAGATTATTTAATTGAAGAAATTTTAAAAATACCTAATGCAAAACTAAATGGTTCAAAGGGAGATAAAAGATTAGCTAATAATATTAATATTAGTTTTGGAAATATTGAAGGAGAAGCTTTGGGTGGATATTTAAATGCTTACGGGATATCAACTTCAACAGGAAGTGCATGTTCATCACATTCTTTAGAACCAAGTCATGTGTTGACTGCTCTTGGTTTAGAGCATGGAGATATTAACAGTTCAATAAGAATTAGTTTAAGTAAGTTTAATACAAAAGAAGAAGCTGATTATTTTTTACAAATATTAAAAAAAGTTGTTGATAAACTTAGGAAGATGAGTCCTATTAAATTGTAAAATTATGAAAATGAAACACAATAAAAATCAAAGATTTTTAAGCTTCCCAATTTTGGGAAAGGAGAAAAACAAAATTGGAAAGAAAAATAAATAATATGATTGAGTATCCTAAGGAAGGAGTTTTAAGTAAAGATATAATAAAAAATGAAAAATTAAATGTAAGTTTGTTTTGCATGGCAAAAGGAACAGATATAGGAGATCATACTTCAACAAAACAAGGCCATGTTTATGTTGTTGAAGGAAAGGGTATATTTAATTTAGAAGGTGAAGATATTGAAATGAAACCAGGGGTTTTTATATTTATGAAAGAAAATGCAGTTCATTCTCTTAAAGCAGAAGATGACACTTCATTTATACTTTCATTGGTAAGTTAAAATGGCAAAAATTGATAAAAATATTACTTTTTCAGAATTAATGAAAGAACATCCAGAAGCAGTTGAGGTCTTAATGGAAGCTGGGATGCATTGTATAGGTTGTCCTGCATCGATGTTTGAAACTTTAGAACAAGGTGCAATAGCTCATGGAACAAATCCAGATGAGCTTGTTAAAAAAATAAATAATAATATCAAGGGTAAGAAAGATGTTAAGAAAAAAGAAACAAAAAAAAGTACTAGTAATTCAAAAACAAAGGGACGAGAATTATCTAAGACTAGCGAAAATAAGAGTAGTTTAAAAGATACTAAGAAGAAAAAGTTAAGTGAAGAAGAAATTGAAAAAAAATGGAAGGAGAGAATGAAAAATGGCTGTAAATAAATTTGAAACTTACAATAAGGAAGTAATGAAGAGATTTATGAATCCTAAAAATATGGGAGAAATAAAAAATCCAGATGGAATTGGGCAAGTTGGAAACATGAAATGTGGAGATATAATGAAAGTTTATCTTAAAATGGATAAAGATAAAAAGAAAATAAAAGATATAAAGTTTCAGACTTTTGGTTGTGTTGCAGCTATTGCAAGTTCTGATGCTTTATGTGATGCTGCAAAAGGAAAGACAATTGCACAAGCTAAAAAGATTAGTAATGATGATATTATAAAAGAGCTTGGTAATCTTCCTATTATAAAACTGCATTGTTCTGTTTTAGGAGCTGGTGCATTAAAAGCTGCTATTGCAAATTATGAAGGTGTTGAATATAAAGAAAAAGAACATGATCATAAATGTGTAGGTTAATATTTTTTGAGTATTCTTTATTGTAGTAATAATTAAATACTGATAATTTGATTGATTGAGTATTAATAACTTACACAATTATAAGAGAAGTCTTGCGTGTTTGATTTGAAGGATACTAATAAAAATTAAAAAACTATAAAATGGAAAATCAAGAAGTATTTGATAGTATAAGAAAGAGACTTGAAAAAGTTTCTGAATTTATGAAGCTTAGCAAGGAAGAAGTAGATTTGCTTTTAAAACATGAAAAAGTTAGTTATGCTGTTCTTGATGTTAATGGGAAAAATTATGATGCTTGGAGAATATTACATAGTAATGCTTTAGGTCCTGGAAAGGGTGGAATAAGATTTCATCCAGATGTTTCAGAAGACGAAGTTAAATCTTTAAGTTTTTGGATGAGTCTTAAAACAAGCTTGCTTGGATTACCTTTGGGAGGAGGTAAGGGAGGAGTAAGATTTAATCCAAAAGAAGTTAATCAAGAAGAACTAGAACAAATTTCTCGTGCTTATGTTAGAGCATTTTCAGATGTTATTGGAGCTGATAAGGATATTCCTGCTCCAGATGTTTATACTAACAGCCAGACAATGGCTTGGATGTTAGATGAATATGAAAAAATAAAAAATAAAAATGAGCCTGGAATGATTACTGGAAAACCTTTAGAATTAGGTGGAATTGCATTAAGAACAGATTCAACTTCAAAAGGAGGATTTATTGTTTTAAAAGATTTTTTGGAAAAAGTTGGAGAAGATTCTAAAGATATTAAGATTGCTATTCAAGGTTTTGGAAATGCAGGCTCATACATAGGAGAAATGCTAGAAAATGAGGGTTATAAGGTTGTTGCTGTTAGTGATAGTAAAGGGGGGGTTTACAAAGAAGATGGATTAGATGTTGTAGAAATATCTAATTTAAAGAAAGAAGGGAAAAGTGTTGTAGATTATGATGCTGAAAAGATTTCTAATTCAGAATTATTAGAATTAGGTGTTGATATTTTAATTTTAGCTGCCTTGGAAAATCAAATTACTTCTGAAAATGCAGATAATATCAAGGCTAAATATATTTTAGAATTAGCAAATGGCCCTATAGATTCAGAAGCTGATGAAATTCTATTTAAAAAAGATATTGTAGTTATCCCTGATATTTTAGCAAATGCTGGAGGCGTTGTTGTTAGTTATTTTGAATGGTCACAAAATAAAGTTGGAAATATTTTAGAAGAAGAATTTCTAAAAAATAAATTAACTGAATACATGAAAAATGCTTTTAATAAAGTTTATAAATTATATGAAGAAAATAAAGAGGATTTAAGTATGAGAGAAGCAGCTTATGTCTTTGCTATAGAGAGAATTCTTAATGCAGAAAGGGTTAGAGGAAATCTATCAAAAAGAGAATCTATCTAAATCTTGATGTTAAAAGTTTTGCTAGGTAATATGCAGAACCAAAAACAACTATTCCTGGTAAGAGTGCTATTCCAACAGTAGGTGCTAAAACACTTGCTCCAACAACACCTATTGCTCCTGCTCCAACTGATTCTAAAATATCAACCATTTGAGGTACTGATTTTTCAACATTTTTTTGTAATGCATCAATCTGCATTATCATTTTTCCTTTTTGAAGAATTTTAATTTTTTTATCTTCTTCAGAGACTAAAACTACTAGATTATCATTTTTAGCAGCACTTATTGCAGCACTATGTCTTGTTCCAAAATTCTTAATAGTCTTTGTAGTTTTTATCATAACTCCATATGCTTCTAAAAATCCATCTGGTTTTATTATTACTGCACCATCAATCATAGCAAGGGATTCTAATAATTTTGAATTTTCATTTATCTTAAAAGAAGGAACTTTTTGTTCAATAAGAGGTTTATAACTAATTTCTCCAACAACAAACAATGCACCTTCTCCTCTTTTTGCAATTCTCAAACCTGTTTCTATAAGAATTTCTTGGAGTTCTTTTAAAGTTATTTTTTTGTTTTTTGTTTTTTTCATTTTATAACTAGAAAACCTTGGTTTTTATATGTTTTTCTAGTTATTAATTTAACTGGTAATTTATAAATCTGATGGATTAGAGTAGTGAAGCTGATTAAGAATTATTCAAGTAGTTATATTATAAATTCCTAATACTTAAAACTAATCAATAAATCAAAGAAAGATCATTAATTCTCTTTTTGAACTGCTTTTTTAAAACTAAAAAAGGATTATTTAATCCTTCAATACTTGGAATAAGTAATGCATGTTGAATTCCTATTTTTCCATAATGCAATAAGTGCAAGCCACTTTGGTTTTTTATAAAATCATTTACTTCATAAAATCCTTTTAAATAAATAATATCTTTTGTAAAAGCTCCTGGTTTGCTTGTGTCTTTAATTCCTCTTTTAACTCTTACTGCAATGTCCCATGCTTTTTCTTTGTCAAAAAGATCTATAAGAAAATTATAAGTTTCTCTAAAACTTTTATTTAGTGCTGTTTCAACTGCTAATAATCTTGCTGCATAACTTTTTAAACTTTTTTTATCTAAAAGTCCTGCTTTTTTTTCCTTATACAAGGCAAGTCCTTCTTCTGTTGATTCATAACCTCCAAGACCTATAGAAAATACTTTATAAGGTTGTTTTAATCCAAACTCTGTTCTTAAAATGTGAGCATAAATCTCGTGAACAACAAATCTTTTTATTTCTCTTTTACTAAAACTTCTGTCTTTTCTCATTATAAATTTTCTTTTTTCAGGTATAACTACTGCTTTTGAAGCAATCTCATCTTCTTCAACTTCCCATTTAAGATTTAATTCTTTAAAGATTTTTTTAAATTCAGTAATTGCTTTTTTAGTGGATATACGTCTTTTTGTTTCATGTATTTTTGAGGATTGATAAACAACAAGTTTTTTTGCTTTTTTTAAAAGTTCTTCATTAGGTCTTGAATAAATTTTTATTGAATAATTAGTTAGTTTGCTCTTTCCTAAATTTTCAATCATCTTTAAGAAGTAATAGGTTTCTTTTGCTTTTTCTTTTAGCAACTTATCCATAATTGTATTTTTATATTTTAAAGATTTTAATATTTTGTAAGTTTCTTTAAAATTAATTTTTGGAATAGAATATTCAAACTGAGGATTATAAGTGTCATCTTTAAAGAATTTTTCTTTTTCTTGTTCAAGATTTATTGGATATAAATTTGTAATATTTATTTGTTTATTTATATCAAATAGAGCATTATCAATTTTTTGAAGTCTTTTTATTCTGTTTTTCATTTTCCTCTTTTAATTGCTAGGAAAACAGTGCTTTTAAATTTTTTTTAAATTAAATTTCTCTTAAATATCCCCAGCTATGAAGTTTATCAGAATCTTCAAACCATCTTTCACCAATATCATCCCTATAATACATATGAGGAATTTTTATTTGCTGAATTTTTTTATAAACATTATCAATTGTCTGCCTCATAGTAGATCCTGTTGCACAAACAATTATAATAACACCTGAACCTCCACATACAAGCCACTGTCCATCTACTTTTTTTACATCTTCTATATGAACTCCTTCTACAGCTTTTTTAAAAAATATTACAGAACCTTTTGATTTTAAGTCAAAGGTTTTTTTATCCTTAAATGGAAAAGGGGGAACAACGATTCTAACTCCTATTTGAAATCCAGATTTTGTTTTTAATTTTGGATCTTCTCCACTTGCAAGCTTGTATAAAAACTCTCCAATAGGAGTTATCATTCCTTCCTGTTGAATGCTTATTGTTGGATATCCAAATCTTGCAGTGAATTCTAAAGGATAAATACCATTTGTATTAACAATACAATTCAGGTCTATATATCCAACATATTTTTCTTCTGCAAGTTTTGTTTCTATTTTTTTTAAAGTTTGATTAAACATTTTATTTGGACCTGACCAGAACATTGTGGTATTACCACAAAAGCATGACTTTCCATTTCTTCTTACATATAAAGTATGATTTGGAACAGTAACACAATAAACTTTTCCCTTATAGTCTATTATTTCAAAATCTCTTTTATCTAACCAAGAAACTTTTTTCTTTATTCTTTCTAATACTTCATATTGTGGATGATTTATTTTTGCCCAATGATCTTTAATCCATATCTTGCCCTTTCTATTTCTTTCTTTTATAACTCCTATTTTTTCTATTTTTAATAATAATTCTTGAATATCATCAGCAAGGATTTTAGAACTTGTATAAAATATTCTAAACCCATTATTAAGATTCCCATCCCCTTTTCCATACCAATCAAGAAAGATATTTATTTGTTCTTTTGTTAATTCTTTTATATAATCTGGAACAAATTTAAGATTAGCTTTGCCAAATTGTTTTAAATATGTCCATAATTGTTTATGATATACTACAAATTCAAATTTAGTTTCTTTAAAATTAAAAGGAAGTTTTGCAAGCATTTGTTTAACCTCTTTTTTGTTTTTCACACAAGATATTGAAACTCTATAACCTTTTGAACAACTTCCTTCTGCAATATAAAATCCAAGAAACCTTAACCAATCCTCCATAACTATAGTGATATCATTAGTTAGTCTTCCTTTTACCTTCTTTCCTTCTCTATGAAACTTTTCAATTGAAGGAAGAATAAAATATTTTTGTTTTTTACCAATCCATTTTGCTGTTCTTGGAATAACAAATTGATAAGGTAAATCTTTTGCTTGTGTAAAACCAAAATTTTTATTTCCAACCTTGTATTTATTAGCTTCAATTCCATACATATTATGATTTAAAGTTACTGCTAAATCAATTGTCTGATTATTAATCATTAATAGCTTTTTATGGTTATTAAGACATACTAAATCAGTAGGTTTTTGATATTCTATTTCTCCTTTTTTATTTATTGTAACAAATTCATCTCCTTTTATGGTTTCTTTAAAAAATTTCCATCCTTGTTTTGTTAAGACTTCTGTTTTATCATCATAACAACCCATTTCTCCTGTTGAAGGTCCAAGGTTTCCTGGAAAAAGTTTTTTATGTTCAAAATTAACATTGATTGGATAAATAAATTTATCTCCATTAAAAAAAGCTCCTACTCCTACTTCAACCCCTGATATAACTTTCTGCAATTGAAAAACAGGTATTTTTTTAGATAAAACTCTTTTATAATCTTCTAAAACTTGAATAACATCTCTTCCATCATCTTCTTCTCCTACAAATAATAAACCTTTTGTGTTTTGAGCTTCACCACTTGGTTTAATTACATATTTTCCAGGGTTTTGTTTTACAAACTTTATTGCTTCAGGAAAATTTGTAAACTCTTTATAGGGAATTATATTAATTCCATATTTTTTTAGTTCTTCTTGTCCAAAAGTCCTGTCATCTTCTAATCTATCTGTGTAGGGTGTTCCTCCAACAACTAGTTTTCCTTTTTTTCTTAATTCTTCTGCTAAACTTCCTTGTCCTAAAACATCATCAAAAACTATTATGTCTGCCCAATCAATATGTTCATTATAATCTTCAACCTTTTCAACAAAACCATCGCCTACTTCTTTTTCATCTGTATCTCTAATATAATATTTAACATTATGACCTTCTTTAACTATTTGCCATGCTATATCTCCAATTAAGGCTCCCCATGAAATAAAAAGAAAATTTTTTGGTTCCATATTGTTTTTAGTTAAAATTAGTACTCATTTTTTAGTATGTTAATGTATTAATAAAACTGTTGAAGCAAAGCTAATGCTACTATTATCTAAATCTTTTGAATATTTTTCTATTAATATATAGATTTTTTGCTTAACCATTTCTAAGTTTTTAATAATATTTAGTTTATAAATCCTTCTAATTTGTTTTTACATATCTAATATATCCTGAATTATAGGAAGTTCTTTTTTCTTATATTTCTTAACTAGGAAATAAACAACATAATAGCTTATTATAGTTAGAATTGCTGTTACAATTAAATTTCCTATTAAGTATCTAAATGTAAATCTAAATATTTCATTTAATATCTCTATCTTGAAAAAAGTTACAGGAAAGTCTCCTAATATAAAATCTCCAATTGCTAAATATAAAGGTATTAAAACTGTTAATAATAAAGGGTTCCATACAATAAAAGCTAATAGTAATGAAATTTTGCTTATTTTTTTGTAAACTAAAATAACTAAAGCTATAATTAAAGGGTCTAATACTAAGGTAGGTAGTAAAGCTATTGCAGTTCCAATTGCAAAACCTAATGCTATTTCATGAGTGGTTGTTTTTAGTTCAAGAACTTCTTTAAAGTGCTTTTTTATTTTAGTTATAAGTTTTTTTACCATGAATATATAGTATTAGGAAATTAATAAATTTATCTAAAAAATAGAATTTTATTTTTTCTTCTTTTTATCTAAATCCTTTTTATAAACAATTGTTCTATATGGGAATGGAATTTCTATTCCTTTTTTATCAAACTGTTTTTTTATACTTTCAGTTAAATCAAAACCTGTTGTCCATGCTTTGCTTGGTTTTTCAACCCAAAAAGATAACCTTAAATTAACTGCAAAATCTCCACACTCTGTTACTCTAACTTTAGGTTCTTGTTTTTCTATTTCTCCATCTGGATTTTTTATTTCAGGTATGAAAACATCTGGGTGTTTTTTTGCTTCATTAATCATTATTTTCCTAGCTTTATCTATATCTGAATCATAGCTAATTCCTATATTTATTTTCCATAATAATCTTTCTTCTTTAATACTATAATTTACTATTTCTTTTTCAGATATTACTGAGTTAGGGATTATTACTCTACGATTATCCCATGTTTTAATTACAGTATGTCTAAGGGTTAAATCTTCAACATCTCCTGTCTCTTCTCCAGTCTTTATTCTATCTCCAATTCTAAAAGGAGCATAAATTGCAATTGAAATTCCTGATATAATATTTGCTATTGTTTTTTGAGCTGCAAAACCAATTATAATTGCAGCTATTCCTGCTCCTGCTAAAAGAGAAACTGAAAAAGCTTTAAATCCTGGTATTAAAAATAAAATAAGTATTCCAGCTAAAATAAATATAATATTTGAAATTATAATTCTTAAAAGTTCTAATCTTGTTTTTCTAACTTTTTTATCTTCAATTGATTTGCTTTTTTCTATTTTTTTTAATATCTTACTAAAATGAAACTTAAAAATTAAATGCAATATATAAGCAACAGCAAGTATGACTGCAGTTTTCAATAAAATCGCTAAGTATATATTTTCTGATATTATTTGAGACAATGAAACCATTTTTAAGAATTAGAAGGTTTTCTCCTAAATCCACATTTCTTACAGTTTGCAATGTAATAAGATCCTAAATCTTCTTCTACAACTACTTCTGAACTACCACATTCTGGACAGCTAAATTCATAGTCATAATCCTTATCATCTGCATTAAATCCCATTATTATACCTTAGAATAATCATTAATAAAGCTTTTGTTTTAAAAATCTACAAGGCAACTTCCTTTTACTACATATCCACATTTCTTACATCTATTAAAACAATAATATCCTGATTTATACTCTATTATTACATCATCACTCCCGCACTTAGGGCAAAATTCTTCAATATCATTAATTTGATCATCTACTACCATTTTGAAGTTGAAAAGGGGTTTAATCACCATAATTTACTAAGTAAATCTAATTAATATACTTTTTGTTGATGAATATACTATATATTGGGAATATATTTTATAGAAAATAGACTTTTTTAGGTATTTTTACTTCTTTTTAAACTTTTTCTTTGTTTTTGATTTAGAAATTTTAATAGGCTTTGGTTTAGGAACCTTAATTGGTTTTATTCTATACCTGCCCATTTTTGAGAATACAAATATGTAAAGCATTTCTAGTATTCCTAATAAGTTTACAACAAGTAGCACTATAAACCATATTAAATGATTATTTCTTGCTGATTTCCATAATGCAATTGCTTTCCAAACTATAGACCATATTACTACTATAAATAATAATGCTACTGAAATTCCAAGATTATCAGCTAATAATGTAATCATAGTTTCTGCCATTTTATCACCTTTTTTAATAGTATAATATAATAAAGGGAACTTTGGTTTATAAAGGTTTTGAAAATTAGATATTAACAAGTTAACGTCACTTTTATATACTCAAGATTCCTCCCTTAGTAAAAGGGGGTGAAAGAAAGTGACTGTTAAATGTCCTAATTGCAAATCAGATAAGATTATCAAAAGAGGTTTTAGATACAACAGGGTT
>JBDRMT010000005.1:0-16668 GCA_043811855.1 archaeon
TGGAGATGTTGAATTATGGAGAATGAGATATAATCACTTTAGACCTCATACAAGCCTAAATAAAAAGACTCCGGATGAAGTTTATAATGATTTTAAGCTATTATTCTAGCTTACGACATATGTCACTTGCTTGCACATTATAATTTACAATATATAATTTACAAAAATAAAATGAACTTCAATCAAAAATGTTATTTCTATCCTTATAAATTTTTCTAATCTTCTTCAACCAAAGCAATAGGAGCTTCACCACCATGCCAAGTCAACCTCGGCCTAACTCGAATAGGATAAAGTCTTTCAGAATTATCATCTAAAATAATACCACTACCTTTTAAATCAGGAAGCTCTCTCATTTCTTTTTGAACAGTTTCTAACATATAAGTCTGCATAATTTCATTTAAAGCTTCAATATCATTTTTATTAGTTAATCTATGAGCAAGAACTAAATCAGACTGAGTCATAACATCTCTATGAATAACTCCTGGCTGTTGAGTTGCTAAAACAATTGAAATTCCAGGCTGTCTACCTTCTCTTAAAACCTGTATTAAAGAATTTGTAGCAGGAGTTTTTTCATCTTTAGGTAAAAACTCGTGAGCCTCATCTATAAAAAGCCAAACAATAGGCATTTCTTTTTTTCTTCTAGAACCTTTTCCTCTAGTAACTCCATGATAAATAGACTCCATTTCCTCTTGTTTTCTAGCTAAAGCTCTTTGATTAAACAACTTTCTAGAAATTAAACCTATAACTAAAGCACGAACATTAAATGAAGACGTAGAAGAATAAATAGAAAGGTCTAATATACTTGTCTTACCAGGAACAACTAACTCTCTGATTTTTGTACTTTCTTCTCCTTTTTTTGCAAAAATCTTCCAAGACCTTGCAGCTTCAAACAATGCAACCCCTGATTTCCTAGTATCATCAGTTATATCTTTATCATTATTAATCTCTTCTATAACATCATCAAGATCAAAATCTTTTTTAATCATTAATCTTGAAATAATTTTCTGTATTAAAACTGAAACAGGTTCAATCATCCCTAATCCAAATATTGAAACCCAATCTTCAATATCTAATTCATTAGCTGCTAAAGCAAATCTTTTATCAACAGGAATTTTTCTTTCCACATATTTATCAAAATGACCTGAAGGCACCCAAACATTTACTGACAAATCTTCTGCTTTTAATCCCCAGTCTTCTAAAGCTTCTGTATCTTTATCATTTTTATATTTCATTGTCCAGAAAATTCCCATAGTATCAAAAATCAAAGGAGCAATATTTTCTTTAACTTCTTTTGGTAACTTTGATAATTCCTCAGCAATAACTCCTATAGTATAGGACTTTCCACTTCCTCTTTTCCCTGCAATTAAAATAACATGACTTCTAACAATATCTAAATATAATTTATTTGAAAGAGAAGTATAGTTTCCCATCTTAACATAACCTTTTCCTATATAAACCAAACCCTTTTCACCAAATCTTTTTTTATCTTCTTTATCTCTTCCAATAATTATATTATATGGCATTTTTTTGTTTCTCTTCAACTCTTTATTTATATTATTAAGATAAGCCTGTTTTTAATTGTTTTTATACAAAAGTCCTCATATGAAAATGAAAATAAAAAAGAAATATCTACCACAATATTTATAAACCCTTTTCATCTTAAAAAAAACATGGAAGAAGAAAGTCACAAACATGATGAAGATGATGAAGATGAGAAAAGAGAACATCATGAACATCACCATCATGAACATCATGAAAAAAAAGATCATCACAAACACCATAAACATCATTCTGAAAAAAATGAAGTAAGAATTGATAATAATCCTGATAAAAAAAGTCCTTGGATGTTTGCTACTATAATTGTTGCTATTATTGCAATAATATTACTAGTAATGTTAGTTAGTGGAAAAGGTCTTGGAGAAAGTACAGTTAGTGGAGATGTTGCAGGAGAAACACTAACAGGTTATCTTAATTCAATGACAGGTGGAGGGGTTGAATATGTATCTAACGAAGATTTAGGAAGTTTATATGAAATAACTGTTAGTTATAATAGTCAAGAAATTCCTGTTTTTATAACAAAAGATGCAGAATATTTTGTTCAAGCAGCAGTACCAATCAGTACTCAAACAAATACTAATCCTCAAACTCAAGAACCTGTAGATGTTCCAAAATCAGATAAACCAAAAGCTGAATTATTTATATGGAGCTATTGCCCATATGGTGTTCAAGCTCAAGAACCTTTAGCAGAAGTAGTTTCTTTGCTTGGAGACAGCGCAGATTTTGAAGGTGTTCTTTATTATGATGGTCACGGAGCTTATGAAACTCAACAAAATAAAATACAAGCATGTATACAAGAAGTTGCTAAAGACAAATACTGGAAATATGCAACTGGTTTTGTGCAAACTATTTATCCTAATTGTGGTTCAACAAGAGATATTGAATGTGATAAAACAGAATCAGTTAAATTAATGAAATCTCTAGGAATTGATGATACAGCAGTTATGTCTTGTGTGGATGACAAAGGAGAAGCATTAATTGCAGAACATGCTTCTCGTGCTCAAGCATATGGAGTAACTGGTTCACCAAGTCTTGTTATAAATGGAGTAAAAGTAAATACAGGTAGAACTGCTGAAGCATACAAAGCTGCAATTTGTGAAGCATTTAATAATGCACCAGAAGAATGTGAAACAGCTTTAAGTTCTGACGCTGCTACTACTGGTGCTGCTACAGCAGGGAATTGTTAAAATAAAATGAAAATTTCTGAATTAACCATAGGTCAAGGAAATGTTGAAGTTGAAGGAACTCTCAAAGAAATAGGAGAAACTAGAACTTTTAATAAATTTGGAAAAGAATTAAAAGTTGCAAATGCTATTCTTAAAGATGATTCTGGAACTATTAAATTAACTCTATGGAATGATGATGTTGCTAGATTTAATAATGGTGATAAAGTTAAAGTTGTAAATGGTTATGTTAATGAGTTTCAAGGAGAAAAACAGCTCACCAGTGGAAAATTTGGTAGTCTTGAAAAAGTAGGAAAAGGAGAAAGCAACGGAGATGCAGAAGAAGATGAAACAGAAGAAGAAGAAGCAACTGATGAACAAGAATCTGAAAATACCGACGAAGAACCTAAAAGTTCAACAGACTTCTAAAAATTTTATTACTTATTTTAAACAACTTTTTACCCAGAAAGCTTATATATTATTTCCTTCTTTAAAAAATATAAAATGGGTAAATTGGAAAATTTAGCATTAGCAATAACTAATGATTTCCAGATAAAACATGAAGGAGATGTGCACAATGGAAAAGTTAGATCTGTTTATTGGTTAACTCCTGAAGATAGTAAAAGACTTACTGAACAAAGAGGGTATAAAGTTCATCCTGAAACCCAATTAGCAGTTATGATTATTAGTGATAGAATTTCTGCATTTGATGTTAACTGGAAAGCTGAAGAAGGTTTGCATGGAATTCCTCAAAAAGGAGCTGCATTAAATCAAACTTCTAAATATTGGTTTGATGAGTTTGATAGAGTAGGACTTGCTGGAAATCATATAGTAGATGTTCCTCATCCTTTAGTCTGGATTGTGCAAAAAGCTCAACCAATAATGGTTGAAGCAATATCAAGACAATATATTACTGGAAGTATGTGGAGACACTATGATGAAGACGACCAAAGAGAATTTGGAGGAGTAAAATTACCAAATGGTTTGCAAAAAAACCAGAGGTTAGATGAATTATTAATAACCCCTTCTACAAAAGGAATAATGAGAGGAATCTCAGGAATTCCTGAAAAAGATGATGTAGATATAACTAGACGACAAATTTTAGATAACTGGGAAGCTTTTGGTTTTAGATCTCCTGAAGATGTTGCTTTATATGAACAAAGATTAAGACAAGGATGTGCATTGGCAGATCCTAAATTAAATGGTGTTGGCCAAATATTTGTTGATACTAAATTTGAATTTGGTTATATACGAACTCCTCAAGGAAATTGGGAAATGATTTATATTGATGAAGTTCTTACTCCAGATTCATCAAGATTCTGGGATAGAGAAAGATATAAACAAGGAGATGTTGTTGAGAATTCTAAAGAAGGATTTAGAGATTTTTTAAGATTTAAATCTGGTTTTTTATCAAAACTATTTACAGATAAAGCAAACTATGATGCACTTAAAATAGTTGCTGAGTTTTACCGTGTTCCAGTAGATCAATTCATGGAAGTATCTGACACTTATAGAGGAATTGCAAAAACAATAACTGGAAAAGAAGTTCCTAATATTGAAAATCCAAGACAAGAAATATTAGATACTCTAGCAGGTTATGAATTGGTAGCATAAAATGGACAAAATATTATTTTTAGGTTCAGGATCCAAAAATGATCCTGGTTTTGAAGGTATTCAGATTGAAGGTGTAGATTTTAAAGACCATATGAGGGCTAGTGGAATAGGGGTTATTGATGATGTTGTTATGTCTTCTCATGGATGTCCAAAAAGAGCTGAAGTTTATTTCAAAGCTATGCAACAAGTTGCTGAAAAGGATTATAGGGTAGTTGCACTTCTTGAAGGGGGTTTAGAATTTGTATTACCTGGTTTAGGTGCAACACAAACAACCTTTCCAATTTTTTCAGTTCCAATGGACAATAATTCTTATCAAGCTTTTATGCTTCCTTCTGGACATGCTGCAATAGCAACAGTTGGATTAAATTCTCTAAGAGGAAGAGATAGTTATTTAAATGGAAATGATGAACAAAAAATAAATGTACTAACCTTAGCTCAAAGAATTCTTAATCTAGACGTTCCTGGAGTAAATATTCTTGAACAAAATCCTATAAATGATGCTAAATTAAGAAAAATTCTTGATGAGTTTGGAGTAACAATTAATGAAGGGTATGATCCTAATGCAATGTCTTTAGCTTATGGAAATGATACTAAACCCCTTAATACAGGAAGTTTTTTATTAAGAGCAGATCCAAATCTAAGACCAGATGATTGGGAATCAGTAAGGTATGCTCAAATAAAGCATAATTCTAAAAGATATACTCAAATCCCAGCAGCAGAAGTTTTTGGTACGAAAAATCTTGCAATAATGGCAACAAAAATACTATCCAATCAAAAACCTGAATTAAGAGAAACAATTAGAGAAATTGGAAGAAAAAAACTTGAAAGTTATGGCGTTGAAGAAAGAAATCTTGTAGAAGAGGTTGAACAATATAAATAAAATGAGACATGACATATATCAAGAACCTTTAGTTGGAAGATATACTAGTAAAGATATGCAACAAATTTTTTCTGATGATTTTAAATTTCAAGGCTGGAGAGGATGTTGGATAGCTTTAGCTGAAGCTGAAATGGAACTGGGCATAGATAGAATAAAACCAGAAATGATTGCAGAGATGCGAGCAGCACAAAATAATATTAATTATGATGTTGCTGGAAAAAGAGAAAGTGAAATAAGACATGATGTAATGGCTCATGTATATGCATTTGGACAACAATGTCCTACAGCAGCAGGAATAATCCATCTCGGTGCAACTTCGATGTATGTTGGCGATAATACTGACCTGATTCAGCAAAGACAAGCAATGCAGTTAGTTAAAAAAGGATTAGTTAATGTTATTAATAATATGGCTCAGATTGCAGAAGCTCATAAAAATATGCCTTGTCTAGGATATACTCATTTACAACCTGCACAACCAACAACAGTGGGAAAAAGAGTGGCCTCTTATATACAAGATTTATTATTAGATTTAGAATCTGTTGAATCTATAAGATTTCTAGCAAGAGGTGCAAAAGGAACTACAGGAACCCAAGCCAGCTTTTTAGAATTATTTGATGGAAATTATAGAAAAGTCAGAGAATTAGATAGATTAGTTTGTGAAAAATTAGGATTTGAAGAATCATATCCTATTACAAACCAGACTTATCCAAGAAAACATGATACTAAAGTTGCAGAAGCATTAGGAGGAATTGGTGTTTCTTTACATAAATTTGCTATTGACATAAGATTGCTTTCAGGTATGAAATGTGTTGATGAACCATTTCAAGTTGAACAGGTTGGAAGTAGTGCAATGCCATATAAAAGAAATCCAATGAGATGTGAAAGATTAACAGGATTTTGCAGAGAATTAACAGAGACTGTAAATCATTTTTATGGAATGGCACAAGGTCAATGGCTTGAACGTACTTTAGATGATTCTGCTCAAAGAAGAATGATAATTCCAAGAATATTTTTAACAGCAGATGCTGCATTGATTATTGCTAACAACATTACAAACCAGACTGCAACAGATAAACAAAGACCTCTCACATTTTATCCAGCAGTATTAAGAAAACATCTTATGGTTGAACTTCCATTTATGACCACAGAAAGGATTTTAATGGATTTGACAAGAGAAGGTCATAGTAGACAAGATTTGCATGAAAAAATAAGACAGCATTCTGTAGAGACAGGACTTGCAATGAAAGAAAATGGAACTGATAATAATCTTTTTGAAAGATTAGGAAATGATCCAACATTTCCATTATCAACAGAACAACTCAATGCTTATCTAGATGATCCTTTAAGATACACAGGGGCAGCACAACAACAGACTGAGGATTTTTTAGAAGAAGTTGTAAGACCAAGACTTGAAGAATATCCAGATCTAATAGGAAAAGCAGATTCAGAAATATCTGTTTAACAACATATAAATATAAATATAAAAAAATAGGTTTAATAATAAGAAAAATGGGAGATATAAGAGATGTAGTAGGAGAAGTAACTGATTTAATACCAGTTCAAAATGTTTTACTTAGTCTTTCTGATAAATTCAGACTTGGACAACTTGTAGATGGTCTAATCGCACAAAACTCAAATATCAGATTAATATCTACTGGAGGGACTTATAAAGTATTAGAGGGTCTTCTTGGTTCAAAAGCATCAGCAAGATACCTATTAAGTGTTGAAGAATATACAGGATTTCCAGAAATGGAAGGAGGATTAGTAAAAACTCTTCATCCAAAAGTCCATGCAGGAATTTTAGGTGAAAGAAACAATCCTGCTCATCAAAAATATCTTGAACGAATGGGAGGAAGTTTTATTGATTTAGTTGTTGTTAATCTATATCCTTTTAAACAAGTCATTGCTGCAGAAGACTGTACCTTTGAACAAGCAAGAGGAAACATTGATATTGGAGGTCCAACAATGTTAAGAGGTGCTGCAAAAAACTTTTTAGGATGCACACCTCTTTGTGATCCTAATGACTACTCTATATTTCTTGAACATTTAAGAGAGAATGATGGAGCAACTACCTTTGATTTTAGGAAAATGCAAGCTAGAAAAGCTTTTTCACAAACTGCAATCTATGATGCAGCTATTAATCAATATTTAATGGATCAATTTGACCGACATGAAGACGAAATAAGAGAATTCTATTTTGGAGATGCAGCATAAAATGCCAGACAAACAAGATGTAACAAAATTAACAAGAGATTATAGAACTCCTAGAGAAGATGAATTCCCAGAAAGACTTCCAGTTGTTTTTTCAAGATTATGGGGCTTAAGATATGGAGAAAATCCATGCCAATTAGGAGCAGTATTTTCTATTGCTGAAATTAATGGAATTGATACTTCAGTGCTTGCAGAAGCAACTGATATTGTTTCAGTAAGATCAGATGGTAAAGGAAAAGGAGGATTATCATTAACAAATACGCTGGACATTGGTAGAGCTATGGATGATTTAAAATTCTTTAGAGGTGAACAAGCAGTTGTGATAATGAAACACAATATTGTTTCAGGATTTGCAAGACAAAGTCCTTTAGAAGCTAGGTCTCAAATAGATTTATTTAGATTATCAAGAGATGCTGACAGATTAAGTAATTTTGGTGGAACAGCTGTTTTTACAAGACCTTTAGAAAGAGAGACTGCAGAAGCAATGTATGAATTAGAAGGTGAAAGCACATTTTTTGTAGATGTTGTTGCAGCACCTGGTTATGATCATAGTGTTGTTAGTTATTTAGAAGGAAAGAAAAATGACTTAAGAATTGCAGAATTTAGTGGATTAGATAAACTTCCAAGATTCCAAGGAGATGATACAAGAGGATTATATTCATTTAAAGAAATACCAGGTGGAATGATGGGAATTCAAGACTTATATTTAACCTCAATAAAAACAGCAGATGATTTAATATTAAGACCTTATGTTGTTACCAAAGGGGATAATCCACAACAAGTAGGAATTAACAGAAAACCTACATCAAGAGAACTTGAAGATCTATTAACCTCATGGTGGTTAAATATTTCAGGTGCAAGAAGCAATGGTATTGTTTTTGTAAGAGATGGAGTTAGCGTTGCAATAGGTTCAGGACAAGTTGCAAGAGTTGAAGCAGTAAATTTCGCTCTTATGAAAGGAATTCATAAAGCAATGGCTAGGGAAGGAATCACATTTGATCCCTTATATGGAATTCAAGGTTATGAACAATTAAAAGATAATCCTTTTAAAGCAGCAGTTGGCTCTTCAGATGCGTTTTTTCCTTTTCGAGATAGTATTGACAGTATGCAAAGATTAGGAGTCTCAGCAGTTATCCAACCTTATGGTTCAAACAGAGATGTTGAATCTATAGAAGCTGCTAATAAGTATGACATGGCAATGGTTTGTACAGGTGAAAGAGGTTTTGGACATTTTTAAAAGCAACAAAAAATGATAACTAAAGACAATTATTCTAAAGATGTGATACAAAAAGGTGATCAAGGTTCTGACCTTCTAAGAGCAATTACTGTTGCGACACTAATAGACCACAATTTAGTTGAGATAGTAGGTGAAACAGATCAGCTTCCTATTTTAAGATTCCCTGAACCCCAAGATTTAGTGGTACATTCTACAGTGGGTAATGGAAGAACTCCAAAACAAAAAGCAAACAATCTTATTTATGCTTTAATAGAACAAGCATCATATGTTGGAGCAAAGGTTGTGGCAATATCTGACATCATTGATTCTAGGAAAGGAGATAAAGCAATGTTAAGAGAAGTAGCAGAAGAATTAAGAGATATTGCATTAGAAAAAAAGATTGCAATTCTTAATGGAGAAAACGCAATTCTTGGAGATGTTGTAAAGGGTGATATGAATATTTCAGGTACTGCAATTAGTCTTCCAAGAGATTCTATTACAGAAGGCGCTTTTGAAAAATACGGAAATGTATATGCTTCTTTTAATACTAGAGGTAAAGCTGTCCACGTGAACTCTGACGGACCAGGAACAAAGACAGAACTCTATATTAGATTAGGAGATTGGAGAGGATGTGTCGACGATGTTTTAGCAATGTGTTTAGATGATACTATAAAAAACGGAGCAACTGCAGAAGTGTTCTCATCAGTCTTAGAAGTCTCAAGACGTTCTCCAACAAATGAAATAGGTGTTAAAAATGCAATATTTAGAAGGGCTCAGAGTATGGGTATAAGAGGAATATGCCAGGGAGCTAAGGGAGAATTACAAACATACACCAGTCATAAAGCTGCCTTTAATCTTGGAAGCACAGTTGTAAGCACTATTGATGAAGAAAGACTCAATAATCCTTTAATTCCTAGACCAGGAGATTATGTTATTGCAATCCAAGGCCACCCAAATTCAAGAGCAAATGCAATATCTACAAGAAGAAGATTAATGACGGAACTTTTTGGAAAACATTGGCATCTAAGAAGAGAAGGAAAGATTTTCTTAGATTATTTATCAACACCTTCAACTGTATTATATCCTGTCTTCAAACAATTGGTTGACAATGGATTAGCTTCAGGTGTCTTTCATATGAGTGGTGGTGCTTATAATGGAAAGTTTGCAAAACCTCTTGCAAAACATAATCTGTTTGCAAGATTATCAAATCTACACGAACCTGATTGGAGAGAAGTGACCCTTGCTGCATATCTTGGATCAAACAGAGAAGCATACGGACAGTTTGCAATGGGTAATGATGGTTTTGCAACAACAAATAATCCAGAAAGATCAATCAGGATGATTGAAGAACATCGTGGACTTACTGCTGAAAAGGTCGGTAGAATACAAGAAGCAACTGAAAAAAGAAGTGGAGTCTTGATACAAACATACAATGGTCGACAGGTTTATTTTTCCGGTAGAGAAAAGGCAGAAGCAGCCTAACCCCTAAACCTATTCAATCCTGCTGCAACAATAACAGCTCCTCTTTTTTCAACTAAATATTCTTCTTCTTTTTCATCTAAATCTAATTTTCTTTTTGTTTTATCATTAACTTGATCTAAAATAAATGGAAGTAAAAATTTATCTTTCATTGCTTTTTTCTTTGACATATGACATAGCTGAGCATACTTTATAGCAATAGATTTACTTTTAGCATTTTTCTGATTAGCCATCCATATTTTTAAAATCCTAGTAGGTCTTTTATAAGAAACAAACTTATTACTTTTAATTTTTGATGCAGCAGAAATTCCTGCGGTAAGAAAAAAACTTTGATAAACTAAAAATCTCCAATACTGCTGCCTATATATTCTTCCTCTAAAGATATCTGCTCTGCTTATTGCTTCAAAAGCTTTACTTAAAGCTTCTTCTTGATATTCTGATGAAACATTCTCTTCTACCCATAATAAAATTTCATCTAATTTTAAATCACTATTATCAAATATTCTTAAAGTCTTTTCATTAACTTCACCTTGAAATAATGTCTTAAGATTATCAAAAATACTTTCTGCCTTTTCTCTTTGACTTAACTCTTCTACAAAAGCTTCCTCACCTAATTCTAAAATACTTTGTAAGTCATTTAAAGCAGCTCTAACATCTCCTCTAGATTGTTTTGATATTTTATTTAAAGTTTCTAACTTAATTCTCTTATCTTCTTTATGCAAAATATCAATAAGTATTTGTCTAATATCTTGTTCTTTTAATTCTTTTAAATTAACAATCTTACACTTCTTCCTTAACAAACTAAATTTTTTTTGCCAAATATCATTTGCAGTTATTACAATAGGATATTTTGTCTTAGCAATTAAAGCAACTAATTCAGGCAAACCCCCTCTATCACTTGCAGTAATACCATCTGCTTCATCCATTAAAATAAGCTTGCCCTTGCTAAAAAGTGATTTTTGTTCAAGAGAAGGTCTTAAAACTTCTTCTAAACTAAGCCTATTACGCAAATCACTTGCATTTAACTCAAATAATTCTAAATTATTTTCCTTACCTAATGCTAAAGCAATTGAAGTTTTTCCAGTTCCAACAGGACCATTTAAAATAAGAGCTTTTTTTGCAGGAAACATTTGAAAAAAATTTCTAACTTCACTAAGAGCAATATCTTGTCCTTTAATTTCTGAGAACTTTTCTACACGATATTTTTCAATTAAAGGTATCATTTTATCTTATCAGTTGTTTCAAAATGAACTATTGTATCTTCAGGATTATAAGTTTCTATAATCTTATAAGTTCCTTTTGTCCAAACCTCTCCATCTTTAATATAATGAATTGCTTCTAAGATTATTACTGAAGCAACCGGTCTTGAAAAATCTTGATTTCCTTTTGTTTTTCTAAGGGCAATCTCACCCATCAACCAATAATGTCTTTGTCCTTTTTTTAAAAATTTATAAACATTATTAATTTCTAAATTTTCAGGTAAACATTCTTCTGATTCTCTACCTAAGAATCCAAATTCTCTTAAACATAATTCAGGACAATATTCTGCTATAATTGACATTTTAAAATTTACTTCCCCCTACCAGCCATTACAAATCCTGCTAATAAAGCTTCTAACTGTATAAACTCATCACTACCCTCAACCATTCTAAATTCTATTTCACCTGTTTTTTCTGTTAACCTAACTTTTAATTCAGGATCAACATCTAAATTCCAAATCTCTTTTTGAATAACCTTAATAATATCACTTCCAGCAACAGAATCACGTAACATTATATCTAACAACTTTTCTTTAGCTTTTAAAAAATCACCACTTAAAGCATATTCCAAAACAACCTTTACATCCCCTGGCTTTGCACTTGAACTAAGAGTATTAATTAAATCAACAGTTATTGTTGGAGTAATTGAAGCTGAAGCCTGTAACAAATTAATAACTCTTCTAAAATCTCCCTCACTAGCTTCATATAAAGCTTCTATTGCTTCACTACTTAAACTTAATTTTTCATTCTCAGCAATAATCCTAACCCTTTTTTCAACATCTTTTTCTTCTAATAATTTGAATCTAAAAATAACACAACGAGATTGAATTGGATCAATTATCTTGCTTGAATAATTACAAGACATAACAAACCTGCAAGTATTAGTATAATTTTCCATAGTTCTTCTTAATGCTTGCTGAGCTTCTTTAGTTAATGCATCTGCTTCATCTAAAAAAATAACTTTAAAAGGAACATTACCTAAAGCCTTTGTCCTTGCAAAATCTTTTACTTTTTGTCTAACAACATCAATTCCTCTTTCATCACTAGCATTTAATTCTAAATAATTTTCTTTCCAAGTATTTCCAAATAACTCCTTAACAACAATTAAAGCTAAAGTAGATTTTCCAGTTCCAGCAGGCCCTGCAAAAAGCAAGTGAGGAATGTTTATTGATTTAACTAGATTCTGAACTCTCTTAATAATTTCATCCTGCCCAACAACCTCTTCAAACTTTTTAGGTCTATATTTCTCAGTCCATATACTTGTATTTGTTTCTTGTTCCATATTCTAGTATCCTTATATTATACTTCTTTTCTCTAACTCTTGCTCAACACCCTTATCTCTTAGATATTAATAATACTTAACTTAATTACTAATAAACAACAGAATTCTTTTATAAAGATTTTTATTGTAGAAGATATTAATAAAAATATAAATTCTAATCGACTAATTTCCTATACTATTTTTTATCGTACAAAAGGACAAAATGTAAAAAGGTTACAAAAAACGCAAGTATAAAAGTCCAGTAAATACTTCCAGTAAAAATTGCAATTAACAAAACGGCTATTCTTCCAGTTAGAAGATTTAACTCTCTAAATAAGAAATAATTTGCTATGTTTTTTGATTTTTTACTTTTTTCATAAATATATTTAGAAAAAGAAATATCTATTAGTAAAGATGAAATAGAAGAAAAAAGATTCATAATAAAAAATCCAATAGGAGTTAAAAACAACAACCTTAAAATCCAAGACAATGCATGACTTGAAACTCCTAATTTCAATACCTTTCCTTTATGTTTATCTGAAAGCCTTCCTATTACTACTATAGCAATGACAACAAATAACGAAGTTACAGAGATTATTATTCCTAAAGATAAAACACTCTTTAAAATTATAAAAATAAATAACGGCCAAAAAATAGAAGTACTTATACTTAAGATACCTGCAGCATTATAAGCAATTGCTTTTCTCTTTGTATCTGCTTTTAAAATATTTTTTATTGATATTTCAGGTTTTTTAATTTTCTTATCTTTTGTATAAAACAAGGGAACCGTTGAGATTAAAAGCAAAAAAGCAACAATAAAAGATAAGATACTAAAAGATAAATTTGTAATAAAAAAAGCTCCAACAACAGGTCCAACAATTGTTGCTAAACTTATTAAAGATGTTACTATTGAAAATTGAGATGCTTCTCTCTTATTATCAGAATATTCAGAAAAATAAATATGAAATGCTGAATAATATAATGCAACACTTAATCCAAAGGTTAAGGCTGCAAATGAATAATGAATATATCCTTGGGATAAATAATTTAACAATAAGTAATAAACAATAAGTACAAAAGTTCCTAAAGACAATACTTTTTTTAATCCTAATAAATAGTTAAGATTCATAAGAAAATATTGAAATACAAAAACTGAAGCAAAATAAATAAGATAGTAAAGAGCTATAGCTGATATTCCAAATCCTAAGTTATATAAATAAATTGGAACAAAAATCATTATAAGTGACTCTGCTAGTGCTTTTATTGTAACAGAAGTATACAATTGATTCATCTCTTTATTCTTAAAATAATGATTAATTATTCTTTGAATATAACCTTTAATGTAAAACATATATTAAAAAACATGCTTAGAATTATAAACGTTTCTACTTACCTCTTCTCTGCTTTCTCTTTCTTTTTACTCTTTTCAGTATTTTTCTTTGCCATTTCCACCTCATCTGACGTTTCTTTTTCCATCTTCTACTTGAACGTTTCATAGAAATGAATTGAAAATTTCATTTATAAATCTTTAGGTTTAGAAAAAGAAGCATAATCTAGACGATCTTCTAAAGGTCTAAATGAGTTATATCTTTTACAGGCATCAGCAACATCACCAGGAACAGGATAATCTAAATCTTCTTCAGCTTCTAAATTAAGACCTGTTTCTTGAATTGCTCTATCTAACCTTTTAAATCTTTGTAACTCAGCATAAAATTGCTCAACTCTCTGATAATTAAGAATATCTAAAGGATTATTTGAATTAGGTCCAATATTATGTTTTGATTCTACAGCTATAATATAATTTCCATCATCCCATGCTTCTCCAGAACAAGATTCCCACATACCTTTAACCCTAGTATGTTCTCTAACACATTCTAAAACATCTGCATATGTTATTATTTTGAATGCCATTTTAAATTAATCAAAATCAGGATATAACTTACTGTGATTTTTATTACAATAAATACTTCCATTTTTTCCTACAAAAAAACCATCATACTGAACTTCTTTTGCAACCATACCACTTGGAAGTGTTAATACTCTACTACAATTCCCACATTGGACTTTCATAAAACCATCTCCAGAATCTACAAGTCCATCCTCATCAGCTACTAATCCAGTTAAACTATCTCTTCCTCTCATAACAATAAAAAGGCAAAAAAATATTTAATAGTTGTCAATTGTGAAAATATCTAGCATATTTAAGATATAGTTAAGGACTTAGACTTTCCTAAATTCCTTTTTAAATCAATAGCTCCAATCTTGCTTCTAGACAAAGATTTCCGCGTGTTATATTAATAAATTACTAGAATCAATAGAAAGGGGTGATGTTAAAGACATTTTAATCTTTTTATTTAAAAGCAAAACTGAGAAAGTCAAGTTAAACATTATTACGATAATGAAAACATTCAGCACTACAAGCAAGACTTCCATATTGTGATACATAAAAATCATCATATTCAATTCCTTTAACTCTATCCCCATTTGGAACTAATAATTCTTTTTCACCACATCCACATATAACTCTTAAAAAACTTCTACCAACCTCTAACACAGTTACTCCATAAATAAAAGGAAATTCATCTGAAGCCTCTAAACCCGTTTCTTCACTTACAACCTCATCTACTAATCCACTTACCATAATAAATATAAGAAGAAAAAATATTTATTAGTTATCAATTGGGAATATATCTAAACATATTTTCAATATTAAAAATATTCCTTATAAAAAAGTATATTCTCCCATATAAATATATATAAGCATATCTTCACTAGTGTATATATTGTAAACACTTTAAATATATTTATACGTTAAATATATATTAAACCTGGTAATTATTATAATGAAAAGAAAAATAATTAAGCAAGGCCACAACACATTAACAATGACCCTGCCATCAGAGTGGACTAAAAAATTAAATCTTCAACCAGGTGATGAAGTTGATTTAGTTGAAGATAATGGAAGTTTAATTATAAACGGAAAACAAAACAACGGATTAAAAACAACAACAATTGATATTTCTAATTTAAGTGTTCCAATGTTTTGGAGATTTTTCCAATCTGCTTATAGAGAAGGATATGATGAAATAAAATTAAAATATGATGCAAATAAAAAAGATTATGAAAATGTTTATAATTACTATGCTAGTCATTTTGAATATTCAAGAGTCGGGGAAAAGCCTGAAAAAAAACCTGTCCTTCCAATGATTGCAGAATTAGTTGATAGATTTATTGGAATGGAAATTATTGATCATGAAGAAGGTTACTGCATAATAAGAGAAATGGGAGAAATATCAAGCAGGGAATTTGAAAGCTCCTTAAGAAGAATCTTTCTTTTAATAGAAGACTTGTTTGATAAGATAATTGATTTAATAAAAGAAAATAAAACAGGTGAAATAAATATTTGTAAAACAATCCACACAATGGATATTAATGTTGATAGATTTATAGATTATTGTTGTAGAATAAACAATAAAATAAAAGACTCAACTTTTCAAAAAAATAAACCAATCATGTTTTCAACACTTTACATACTTGAGCTTCTTGGTGATGAATTCAAATACATAGGAACACATTTAGCAAGAACTAAAAAAAATATTAAAGAAGTTACAGATTTTGCAGAAAAAGTTAAAGAACATTTTCTAATGTACTATCACTTATTTTACAAATTTAATATGGAAGAGGTTGTAAAATTTGGAGAAAATGATTTTAAAATATATAATGATCATTTTAAATGGAAAGAATCAGAAAATAAAGAAGGACAAAGTATAAGAAGACATTTTATGCAAATTAGTAAGTTTGTTTTTGTCTTAATGGAATTAAGAATTGAAATGGAATTCTAAAAAGTTTAATCATTTAAAATTTCCCTTTTTGGTCTAAAAAGGGAAATAATGTGCAAGCAAGTGACATATGTCGTAAGCTAGAATAATAGCTTAAAATCATTATAAACTTCATCCGGAGTCTTTTTATTTAGGCTTGTATGAGGTCTAAAGTGATTATATCTCATTCTCCATAATTCAACATCTCCA
>JBDRMT010000006.1:0-7891 GCA_043811855.1 archaeon
AGTTATTCCAGCAACTTTTCTAACTTGATAAACAGTTTTACCATTATTAAGTTGCTTTAAAGTCTCAATTAACTTCTTTTTTGTTAATTTCATATATGTAATTATAACAGCCTTAGGAAATAGTTTTGGGATAACACATATAAACTTTTCATCAATAACTTTAAAAACCCTTTTTTTCTCTATTTCCTATGGAAGTAAAAATTATAAAAGATGATAAGAATGATTTAGAAGCAGAAATAGATAATCAAACTATTGCTGAATTAATTAGAGTCTACTTAAATAAAGACTCTAGTGTAAAGTTAGGTGCTTGGAAAAAACCACACTATAGTAAACCTTTTATTCTTAAAGTTAAAACAGAAGGAAAATCAGCAAAAAAAGCTCTTCAAGATGCTATTGCATCAGTACAAAAAGATCTTTCTAAATACAAAGAAGAATTTAAGAAGGCTAAATAGATTCTAAATCTTCTTTCTTCTTAACAAATTAGCATTTGTAATAACAGTTATTGAAGATGCAGCCATTGCTAATTCTGCTATAACAGGACTAACTACTCCTGCAACAGCTAAAGGAATAGCAATTATATTATAAAAAAATGCCCAGAATAGGTTTTGTTTAATCTTACTAAAAGTTGCTTTTGAAAGTTTAATAGCTTGAACTACTCCTATTAAACTACCTTTAGCTAAAACAATATCTCCTGCCTCAATTGCAATATCTGTTCCAGTACCCATTGCAATACCTACATTAGCTTGTTTTAGTGCAGGAGCATCATTAATACCATCACCAACAAATGCAACATATCTTCCTCCTTTTTGAAATTTCTTAACTTCTTCAGACTTATCTTCTGGCATAACTTTAGCAATAACTCTTTTTATTCCAACTTTAGCTGCAATAGCCTTAGCAGTTGTTTCATTATCTCCTGTAATCATAACAGTTTTATAACCTAGTTTATTTAATTCTCTAATAGCTAAAACAGAATCTTCCTTAACATCATCTGCAACTCCAATTATTCCTAAAATCTTTTTATTCTCAACAACAATCATCACAGTCTCACCTTTTTCCTCAAGATTCTTAATCTTCCCACTAAAACCTTTTAAAGAAACATTCTGACTAATAACTAAATCTTGATTACCAATAACAACTTTTTTTCCTCCAACACTTCCTTCAACTCCTCTTCCTCTAACAATCTTAAATCCCTTAACAGCCTTAAAGCTCTTTATACCAAGTTTTTCAGCTTTCTTAACAATAGCCCTAGATAAAGGGTGTTCTGATAATTTCTCTAAACTTCCAGCAACTTCAAACATTTTTCTCTCACTAACTCCTTTAGGTAATTCAAAATCAACAACCTCTGGATGACCCTTTGTTATTGTTCCTGTTTTATCAAAAATAACAACCTTAACCTGTTTCATTGTCTGAATTGCTTCTCCTTTTCTAATTAAGATTCCCCTCTTAGCACCCATTCCACTGCCTACAGTCAAAGAAATAGGTACAGCTAAGCCCAAAGAACACGGACAAGCTATTACTAATACAGAAATTGCAACACCAATTGATCTTCCTAATTCCACATCAAAAACAAAATACCAACCTAAAAAAGTAAGTAATGTCAAAACTAATATAATCGGAACAAAAATATTAGTTATTTTATCTGCTAATTTTTGAATAGGAACTTTTGGTCCTTGAGCTTCTTCAACCAGCTTAATAATATGACTTAAAAAAGTATCCTTGCCTACCTTACTTGTCTTAACATATAAAATACCATCCTGATTTATAGTCGCTCCAATAACATGACTATTTTTTCTTTTTTCAACAGGTAAACTTTCTCCTGTAATCATACTTTCATCAACAGCACTTTCACCTTTTATAATAATTCCATCTATTGGAATCTTTTCTCCAGGTTTAACAATAACAATATCTCCTATTTTAACTTCACTAATCTCAATATCAACTTCTTCATTTCCACGCAAAACTCTTGCCTTTTTAGCACCTAACTCTAATAATTTTCTAATCTCACTTGTTGCTCTTCCTTTTGCTTTTGTTTCAATATATTTACCAGTAATAAATATGGTCATAATCATTCCAGAAACTCCTGAAAAGTCTTGAACAGGCAAACCTAACAAACTCATAATACCAGTTGAAAAAGCAATAACAGTTCCTAAAGCAATTAAAGAATCCATTGAAAAATTTAACTTAAGAAATCCTTTAAAGCCTGCTTTAACAGTAGAAAAACCAAAATAAAAAATTATTGGAAAAGATAATAATAACATAAGAGGAGTCATCATGTTCATTGGAATAAGATTAATTCCAAATTTTGGAGAATACATAATAAACATAATCATAGCTGTAAAAACCCATCCACCAATCAGCTTAACACGCCACCCTTCTATTTCTTTTTTCTCCTTATTTGCAGCACTATGTTTACCTTCAGATTTACCTTTAAGACCTTTTTTAGGAGATTTTTCACTTTTAACAGCCTTAGAAGTATTAGAACCAGACATTGAGTCTTCAAACTCAACATCTATTGGTTCATAACCTGCACTTTTAATAGCTTTTTTTAATTCTGCTTCACTAACATTATCATCTGCTTCTAAAGTGGCATTATCCATAACAGAATTAACAACTATGTTTTTTACACCTTTAACTTTTGAAAGGCTTTTTTCAACATGGTTTGCACAATTAACACAAGTCATTCCACTGATACTTATTTTTACTTTTTTCATTTTAGTTTTTATATTTTCCTCCTATAATTTAAATTAAACATACAAAACTTTTATTTTTCAAATAATATTTTATAACTATTTCCTTTTCTTAGGACTTTGTATCTGCTTAACTAACCAAATTATAAGCAGAACCAATACTACTAAAATTAAAACCCCAACTCCCCATCCAAAAGCAGTACCTCCTACGCCATAACTTCCATTCATCATACTTCCCATTCCACTCCAACAATCACCATATGCTTCATCACCTACATCTGCTAAAACAAAGCTAACTAAAAACAACATACTTATTGCAGTTAAACTTAAAATTTTACTTTTCATTTTTTACCTCCTTTGATTTTCTTGATCTTAAAATATGGATACAATTACCAGCCATATGCTTATCAATTAAATCCATTAAAGGCTTTATTGTCATCTTATTAAGTTTATAATATCTAAATTTGCCCCTAATCTCAGACTCAACAAATCCACAATTCCTTAATCTTTGTAAATCATGTGAAACAGCAGTTTGTTCACCTCCTGTCCCTTTCATAATTTCAGAAACATTCATAGATTTTTTTCTTAAGATATTAATTATTTTCAATCTAGGTTCTGAAACTAAAGTTCCAAAAAATATTTTATAAGCTCCGTAAAGCTCTTTCTTTTCATAGCCTTCATCACAGCATGTTTTTAATATGGATTTATTTATCATATGGTAATTAAGTACATACTAGTATTTAAATCTTTTGGTTAAAAATAAAAAAATAAAAAAATAATTAAAATCTAAAACTTCCTTTATCTAAGTCTGATTTCTTAACAATTAGATAATCTCCATTAATAGTATTAGCCAAATAACTAGGCCAACAACCACCTTTTAAATTTTGAGTACCTATACCGCTAATAGGATAATGATTACCACAATTATTACAAACCATGTCTCCACCCTCTTGCCTATAACCTTTGCTTCCTCCACAAACATCACATGCATCAAATGCAACCTTAACAGTTCCATCATCTGCTCTTACTGCAAAATATTTAATATTAACTCCGTTTGAATTATAATCAAACCATTGTGCATCTTTACCAATATCATTCAAAGGAATCTTAAAAGAATCTCCTGTATCAATAACTTGTGCATCAACACTTGCAACAGTATTTCCTGTTAAACCCTCTCTAGACATAATCACAACTACAATTAATACTACGACAATTACAGCAACTCCAATCATAACTTTCTTATTCATTTTAACCTCCTTACACTATTTATTAATTTTAGCATATTCTTTTCTACATATAGAAGAGCAAAACTTTTCTTTAGGATTAATAACCATCCCACACATCTTACATCCCTTTCCTAAACCACTATATATCTTTTCATTGCATAACGGACATTCAATTTGTTCTTGCATTTTAATAACCTCCAATATTTAATTTTTATCCCCCACACCCGCAACTACCACCAGTTGAAGCTCCACAAGTTGGGCTTCCACAACTTCCTCCATCACTTCCTCCTGTACAACCTCCTCCACTTGATGCAGGAGCAGCTGCAGCAAGTTCTTGTTGACTTGCTTCTCCACTATCAGTAATAACAAAACTTCCAGGAATCATTCCCATCCAACAACTCCATCTAACAGTTCCAGTTTTATCAGGAGTAAATTCAACAACATTCAAACCTTTCTTAAGCTTAATATCTATACCATAATCTCTAACAAGAATCTCATTATTACATCCTGTTAACTCCTTAACATCAATATTCCATTTAACAGGAACTCCTTTCTTTAAAACAAAGGAATCTGGTTCCCATCCATACCTATTAACTTCCATATTAATTTCTTGATAATCTCCTTTCATAACAACCTGCCCTGTTTCAGGATGTATAATTGTCTCTTTAATTGATTCATAACTAACAGGACTTCCAACAACAAGTAATCCTCTGTTTAACATAATTAAACCTAATACTAAAACTAAAATAGCAGAAAATTTCAAAATCTTTTTAGTTGTTTTATGACTAATGGCAGTTGCAAAACTCCCAAATCCAATCATAACAGGTAAAGTTCCTAGTCCAAATGCAGCTAAAGAAAAAACTCCTCCTTGAAAACTTCCAATACCCATTGCATATAAATACATTGCTTGTAAAGGACCACAAGCAATAAACAAACCAGATAATAACCCTGTAATAAGTGGAGCTTTATAAGGTCCTTCTGCATTTTTTGACGCTTTGCCTGCAAACCTTGTTAAAAATTTAGGATTAACCTGAAACCATCTAAAATATTTAAATCCAAAAAGATTAAGACTATAAACTATCATAAAAATACCTGCAAATATTGCAATGCCTCCTCTTAAACCAACACTAAATGCAAACACCCCACCAATTAAACCAAAAATACCTCCAATTATAGCATAAGATATTACTTTTGATCCTCCATAAATAAAATGTTGCTTATAACTCTTATGACCTTTAATTGCATTTTTAGCAGTATAAGAAACAACAAAACCTCCGCACATTGCAATACAGTGAAAACCAGTTAAAATACCAACTAAAAATAATATAATTAAACTAGTCTGCTCATCTAAACCAGGAACTTGTAAATCCAAACCTTTTATAAAAAAATAATATACAATAATAAATAATAAAGCTATAGCTCCAATCAAAACAAGCCAGCCAATCTTATCAGACTTTCTTCCCTTTGTTACTGTTTTTTCAACATATATTTCTTCACTATCTTCTTCTTTACCTTCTTCTTTATAAACTTCTTCTCCAACGATTTCATAACCTTCATTTTTAATAATATTTTTTATTTCACTTTCAGAAATATTATCATCAAATTCAACACTAGCTTCTTCTTTAGCAAAACTTGCTTTAACATTTATAATTCCTTTTTTATCATTCAAAGCATTCTCAATTCTATTAGCACAAGAATTGCAATGCATTCCATCAATCTTAAATATTTTTTTATTCATGAAATTCTAAGAACTAACTTCTTTATAACCGGTTTGGTGAAACTAGTTTCATAACAAACCTTATACCAAATCTTTTTAAACTCTCTTCTGTCTTACATTTCATGAAAAACAAAAATGTTGGATATTTAGTTATTGGAATTGCAGTTATTATGTTTATAATAATAGTTTTATTTAATACTGGAATGACTGACATTGTTAGTCAAACTTGTGATCACGGTCCAACCTGTACAATGTATGATACTATTAAAACTCAAACATATTTTAGTATAACTCTTGCAGGACTTGTTTTAGTTGTTGGAATATTCTTAGTATTTAGCAGGCCAGAACAAATAGAAAAAATAATAATAAAAAAAATAAAACAAAAATATAAAAAGAAGCAAATAAATACTGAAGGTCTTGATACTGATGAAAAACAAGTTATAGAACTTTTACAATCTGAAAGTGGAGGAATGTTTCAAGCAGATTTAATGGAAAAACTTGAAATAGGAAAAGTAAAAGCAACAAGACTTCTAGATAAACTTGAAGCTAAACAATTAATTGAAAGAAAACGTAGAGGAATGAATAATATTGTGGTTCTAAGAAATGATTAGCTAACCATCATAAAAGCACTATATTCTTCTAAAACATCAATAGCAGATTTTGGTAAACCTTTTTTTCCTTTTTCTGGATATCTAAAAGCATCAGCTAAACCTCTGTCTCTAATTAATCTAGCATTTGTTCTATCTCCTATAAAGCAATCTGTTCCATCCCTATAAGTAATATATTCATGCCTTTTACCCTGATAAGAAAAACTTACACTGTTTATATTCCAACCATCATGATAAATTCTATCAACAACTACAGGTATTAGTCTTCCATCATGTTCAATCTCAATAGTTTCACTATTAGGATTATCTTCAGGAACAGGGCCTGTATCAAATCTCGTTGCAGGTTTTCTTGTTTTATCAAGAGGCATTGCCGCTATCATATCTATATTAAGACAAATTTATTTTTAAACATTATTATCCTTGTTTGCTATCAAAATCAGCACTAGGAATTTCAAATAATCTCTTACCACCTTCTGAATAATATTTAAAAGACTTCTTACAATTAAAACAAAACAAACTTAAATAACAAAGATTTTTTGCATGAGTCTGAAAATAACCTGTTCTAACCAAAGGATTTCCACAATTTAAACAATGAGGATGTCCAGTTAAATCAACCTTAACTTCATTAACTATTCTTACAGATTTTAAAATATCACTTATAAAAATCTCAACTGCATCTTTTCTATACTCTTCATCATAATCTTTAAATTTATAACCATAAATATAATCATTTAAAGCTTTTAAAAGATAATCCACAGCTTCTTTACTAATCTTAATTTTACTTTCAAAATTCAATTCATTTAATTCTTCAAATATTTCGTTTTCATTCATAAAATAACCTATTTTCCAGAATATTTAAGAATATATTTAATAGAGAAGTAATCTAAAAATCCTTAATAACTCTAACAATTACAAGAAGAATCTGCTATTCTATCAAACAAGACTAACCTCTCGTGTTATTTTAATAGATACCAATATAAAAATCACCAATATAAAAAACAACAATAATCCTTAAAACCAACCTCAACCTATTTATTTTATGGAATATCAAAAACCTACTAGCAAAGTTATGACTGGAAGTCATGATTTAAATCAATTTCTTGAAGGAGGTTATGAAAAAGGGATTATAACCTTGCTTTATGGACCATCAGCATCTGGAAAATCTAATTTTGTTATTCTTGCTGCTTGTCATAATGCAAAAAAAGATAAAAAAATAATTTTTATTGATACAGAAGGAAGTTTATCCTTAGATAGAGTAAATCAGATAACTCAAGGACTTCCAGAATTTGTTTTAAAAAATATGGTAATAATCAAACCAACTACTTTTGATGAGCAAAAAAAAGCTGTTTTAAAATTATTAAAACAATCAAAATCAGAAAATATTGGACTTATTATTATTGATAGTATAACTATGTTATACAGATTAGAACTTGCAGAAGCAAGAAAACTAGGCTTAGAACATATTCAAAAAATAAATACAGATATGGCAGAACAAATGCGTTCTTTACATGAAATTGCAAGAACAAAAGATATTCCAGTAATTATAACAGCACAAGTTTATAGTGAATTTTTATCAGAAGAAGAATGGCTTGCAGGAAAACAAGCAGGAGTAAATGTTGTAGGTGGAGATATTTTAAAATATTGGAGTAAATG
>JBDRMT010000007.1:0-3680 GCA_043811855.1 archaeon
AATGGAGATGTTGAATTATGGAGAATGAGATATAATCACTTTAGACCTCATACAAGCCTAAATAAAAAGACTCCGGATGAAGTTTATAATGATTTTAAGCTATTATTCTAGCTTACGACATATGTCACTTGCTTGCACAGGACTGGAAACCACCAAAAAACTTAAAAACCCTAAACACCTTATTATTTAATAAAATGGGTATGATAGAAACTGACATAATAGGAAATTCTATATCAACAATCATAGCTAGCATTATCATTATTTAAGCAGGCTCACTTTTTCTTGAGCTTGAGGAGTTTTAAATGAGTTTAAACTATAATATCTTCCAAAAAACAAAGAAAAAAAGAAAACATAGTCTTAGTTATAATCATATTTCTATGTATCCAAAAATAAGCAATATGGTAATTAATAAGATATTAAAAATAGACATAATTAATGGATTACCAATATATTCCTTTGAATATGAAGTAGATTTCTTAGTTAAATTAGATAATAAAAAATGACAATTGAAATTTATGATTGTACTTTAAGAGAAGGAGAACAAGCAGAAGGAGCTAGTTTTACAACTGAAAACAGGATAGAACTTTGTAAAAAGTTAGATGAATTTGGAGTTGATTTTATTGAATTAGGATGGCCACTTGCATCTAAAGAAATATCTGAAAGTTTTAAAAAAGCACTAGAAATTGTTAAAAAAGCAAAAATAGTTGCATTTGGTTCAACAGCAATTAATGAAAATATTAAAGAAGATAAAAATCTTAATTCAATTGTTTTAACAGGTGTTAAATATGCTTGTATTTTTGGAAAAACAGACAGAGATCATGTTGAAAAACAATTAAAAATAAATCCTGAAGATAATTTAAACAAAATATCAGAAAGCGTAAAATTCTTAAAACAAGAAGGATTGCATGTTTTTTATGATGCAGAACATTACTTTGATGGATTTAAAAAAGACTCTAATTATGCACTTGAAACTTTAGTTAGTGCATTAAGTAATGGAGCTGAAAGAATAATTCTTTGTGATACAAATGGAGGAATATTACCTGATGAATCTTTTGGAATAATAAGAGATACAATAGAAGGTTTAAAAAAAAGAGGATTTAAAGAATCAGAAATAAATTTAGGAGTTCATTTTCATGATGATAGTGCACTTGCTTTAGCAAATACTCTTTCAAGTCTTCCTTATATTAAACAAGTCCAAGGAACAATTAATGGAATTGGTGAAAGAGTAGGTAATTTAAATTTTTCAGAATTTCTACCTGTTTATATTAAAAAATTAAAAGGAGAACTAGACATTAATCTTTCTAAATTGAAAGAAATAAGTGATTTTGCATTTAAAATTTCTGGTTTATCTCCACCTGAAAAAAGAGCATTTGTTGGAGATACGGCATTTGCACATAAAGGAGGAGTTCATATTGATGCAATTAAAAAAGGGGCAGGTTATGAACATGCAAATCCTGAAGATTTTGGAAATAAAACTGTAATATTGCTAAATAGTTTAGGAGGAAGAAGTTCTGTTGTTGGATTAGCTGAACAATTTGGATATAATCTAGATAAAAATGATTTTTCTGTTAAAGAAAAAATTCAAGAATTATTTGAAGAATTAAAAGATTTAGAAAAAAAAGGCTATAGAATGGGAAGCTTAAAATCAGAACAATTTTTATTATTTGAAAGACATTTTGGAGAAAATAGAAATCTTCTAAAAATAAAAGAATGGAACATAAATAGTGAATTAAGAGGTAAAGGTGAAAGATCTTATTTTAAAGTTGCTTGTGAACTAGATAATGAATTATTTGAAGATAGCTTAACTGTTGATGGAGGCCCTGTTGATGCAGCATTTAAAACCTTAAGAAAAATAATATCTAAAAAATATCCAGATATTAATAATTTAAATCTAAGTGACTTTCAAGTTAGTATTGCTATTAGACATAATGAAGAAAGTGCTGTTAGGACTGAAATATTTTTCCAAAATAAAGAAAAATTCTCAACAGTGGGTGTTGATCAGAATATTTTAGGAAGTTCTATCCAAGCTTTAGAAAAAGGATTTAATTATTATCTTTTGAATTCTAAGGCAAAACCTCAAAAACCCTAAATTTAAAAACACTAAAATATTATTATAATATGGACAAAATAATAATTCCAGGGTCCATAACCCTAGAAAGAAGTATAGCAACACAAAAGTATAACTGGAAGTCTGATAAAAAAAGAATTAGTGTATATAAGAGACCATACAAAAGAATGGCTATAAGGTTTATGTGTAAAAAATTTGCATATGGTATAAATAAGTTAGAAAAAGATAAAAGACAGGTATTAATAAAATTTATTGATGATTCAAATGTTAGCTTAAAAAGGATTAAAAATAAAGGAGTTAGCCTACAAGGCTATGCAGGCAACCATCCTTATATCCAAGCAATTGTAAATAAGGTGGTACCAAGAAATTTAAAGAATATTTTTGAAAAATCAGATAAGAAAACATTAACCTTGCCAATTAATATCCAAATAGATTTAGAAGAATGGAAAAACATTAAAATAGCTCCGGATGATTTTCTTTTAGAAGTAGAAAAAGATGCAAAATTACTTATGAAAAAAGCCCTAAAAAAAGGATTTAAAGTTAATCTAATATCTAAAGGAAGAGTTTATGACTTAGGGTTAATTAGTCCTAATAAGAAAGAAATGGTTATTGCAATCTCTTCTCATGTAGCTAAAAATAATAGTAGGAGTAAGGAGAAAACAATACAAAAAATATTAATGGATATAAGCAAAATGCTTCCTTATTTAGAGGATAATAAAAAAACTATTCCAATAATAATTTCACGTCCAATTGATTTTAAAGGATCTTGGTCTTTTAGTACCGACAAATATCTAAACTTTTATAAAGATAAATTTGGATTTAAATTTATAACCACAGAATTTAAATATGGTTGGGAAGATAATATAATAAAGGAACTACTTAAAATATAAAATGTACAATCCACAGAAATCAGAAGAAGAAATATTAAAGTTTTGGGAAAAACAAAAAATATTTGATAAACTTAGAAAGAAAAACAAAGGAAAAGAGAAATGGAGTTTTATTGATGGTCCAATAACTGCTAACAATCCTATGGGGGTTCACCATGCATGGGGAAGAACTTACAAAGATTTGTTTCATAGATTTAAGGGAATGCAAGGTCATGAAATGAGGTATCAAAATGGATTTGACTGCCAAGGATTATGGATTGAGAGAGAAGAAGAAAAAGAACTTGGATTAAACAGCAAAGAAGACATAGAGAAATTTGGAATTAAGAAATTTGTTGAGGCATGTAAAAAAAGAGTTGAGAAATTTTCAGAAAGCATAACAGAGCAGAGCATAAAACTTGGTATGTGGATGGATTGGGACAATTCTTATTATACAAATACAGATAATAATAACCTACACAACTGGCATTTATTAAAAGAGTATTTTAAAAAAGGGTTGCTTTACAAAGGGCATGATGTTGTTCCATGGTGCTGGAGATGCGGAACAGCAAGTTCAAAACATGATATTGTGACAGAAGGGTATAAGGAAGTTGTTCATAGAGCTTTATTTATGAAATGTCCTGTTAAAGGAAAGAAAAAGGAATATTTCTTGATTTTCACAACAACACCCTGGACAGTTCCTGCTGATGTTGTTATTGCTGTAAATGAAAAAGTAAATTATGTAAAAG
>JBDRMT010000008.1:0-13490 GCA_043811855.1 archaeon
TCAAAACCAATTGCTTCTGAATCAAGCATAAAAGATTTTGCTTTAACATGTTCTTTTACATATTTTACAACATCTGGAAACTGGTTTGTTACTTCATCTAATCTTCTTGTAAATATTTTTATTTCTCCTTTTTCATCTTTATTAATAAGCATTCTAAATCCATCATATTTATATTCAATAGCAGCTGGCTTACCACATCTTTTAAATCCATCTTCTATTGATTCTGCTTTTAATGCTAACATTACTTTTACTGGATGTCCAGGAGTTAAGATTATTGTTTGAAGTGATTTAATTCCTTTACAAGCTTTTTCAAAAACTATTTTCCAGTCAGTTGCTTTGTCATAAGCATCTTGAACAGCACCTGTTATTTCTTTTTTCTTTTCACTATCTTCTAAATCTTTTTTAGAAAAACAAGCATGTACAACAGAATCTCTTAAAGTTCCTGCTGCAACTCCAATTCTTAAATCCCCTATTAAAGTTCTTATTATATACTTTGCTTGTTTTGATTTTGTTGAAGTTAAAAGTTCAGAAATAATAGACATTTTTTTATCTACTGCACCTTTTCCTTCTAAACCTGGAAGTCTTTGTAAATTATCTAAAACTTTTTTAACAGTTAATTCATGTGAAAATAAAGTTCCTTGTTTTTTATTTGTCATAATTTCTTCTGCAACTTTTCCTAAATCCCCTAATTTTTTCCATTTTAAGACTATTTCTTTGTTTGAAATTCCTGAAGCTTTGCTTAGAGCTTTTATACAGAGTTTTTCAGATATTCCAAATTCTTTTTCTGAATAATCTGGAAAAACTTTTCCTTGAAGAAGATAAATTGTTTCTGGAAGATTTGAGTTTTTTAGTTTCACTAAAAAATCTGCAAGTATTGCTGTTTTTTTTAATCTTGATGGATTTTGTTCAAGATTTTCATAAACTTCACATAATTGTTGGTATTGCATAATCTAAGCACCTTTTATATCTTAGAAAAGAAGATAGAGTATTTATAGGTTTTGTGAATAATAGTGTTTAAATATATTAAAATTATGTATTTTTATGATAGATAGATTTTTATATAATTTTATAAATTTTTGTACTCGAGACTCCTTTAGTAATGAACCTTATATAGTAGAGATTTTTGAAGATAGAGATGGTTCTGGTTCTTTTACTAAAATAGGACAATATGAAACAAGGAATCCTTTTGAGGATATTAGGAATAGAAGACAAACAAGAGAAGCAGTAAGATTGTCTGATGCTTTTTCTTCTTAAAAATATCAAGAAACAGGTCTTAGGTAAAAATCAATTTCATTGGTTCCAAATCTTCGACCTTCTTCTCCAATAAATTGATAATTTTCTCTCCATCCTTCAGGACTAGTGTCAAAGGTTTTGGTTGCAATTTTTATAAGTTCGTCTTTAACTTTTATGTAATCTCCTACTTCAACAGTACCTGGACCTACACATTCATAATCTTTTCCATTAAAATTTCTTATTTCTGCCATTGTTTGTTTTTAATATTAAATTTTATAAATATACTTGCTATTAGAAATATATTATGTAGGGTTGTTTTTTATTAGGTTTTTGTCAATACAGTTCTTGAATAAAATCCAAATTCTCTGTACCTTTCTTCAGGAGCATCTAGATCTGAAAATCCAAGCCTTCCTCTTTCCCATTCAAAATATTCTTTAGCAGCTTTTACATCAACAGGTTCTGAAGCAACTTTAATTCCTTGAGATTCTAAAATAGATTTTCCCATTACATCTTCTAATCTATCTAATTGAGGATAAACAACAAATCTTTGTCCTGGTTTTAATATTCTTGTTCCTTCCCATATTATACATTGAGCGTTTTGTACAGCATTAGTATGTCTCTCCATATCTATTATGCCCATATCTATTGCAAGAGCAGTTTTAATTTCACTTGAAAGAGTAAAACCTCTATTTAAAGAAGCATTTTGAAAAGCAACTACTATATCATATAAGCTATCTGGTTTTGGAATACTACCTGCCATGGGATACACTCCAGTTACTAGTTGTTTAATTAAATAAGGTTTATCTGGATCTTCTTCAACTTCTGGATCAATACCTTCAAAATCTATTTGTTTTTCTCTTAAATTTTCAACTAAAACACCTTTTCCACAACCAATATCAAATCCTTTTCCTCCTCTTAAATATGCTAAAGTTCTTCTATCTAATCCAAGAAGAGTTTTTTGATATTTTACTGGTACTTGAGTAAACCTACTAACTCCTCCTAATAATGCATTCATCAGTTTTCCTATTTCATTTGGATTTTCCATTTTAAAATTATCAGAACTCTTTTTTGGAATTTACTTTCCTCTTCTATTTCCAGCTCTTACACTAGGTCTTGATTTGTTAGTAGGATGTTTGTCTCTTAATCCTCTTGATTTTTTTCCAGCACTTGTAAGTCCTCTTAAAACTCTTTTCTTATTTTTAGGACTTGTTATCCATTTCATTTTTTTATCTTTTTTAATTTCAGGTCTTTGTGGATCCACTAAAATAACTTCATAAAAATAATGTTTTCCATCTTTTGCAAGCATATAACTATTTAGAACTTCTAAGTTTTCGAATTTTTTTTGGGCTCTTTGTTCAGATATCCATCTGTAATTCATTTTAACAACTTTTCTTATTGTGTGCCTTTTAGATCTTCTTCCTTTATTTGTCCTTGGTCTTTGTCTTCCACCTCTTATAACTCTAACTCTAGCAAGAACAAATCCTTTTTTTGCTTTATAACCTAAAGAACGAGCCCTGTCAAGTCTTGTAGGTCTATCAATTTTTTTAACAGCATTATCTTTTCTCCAATCAATCATCAGTTCTCTAACCCTTTTTATATCTGGTTTTTTCCATGCTTCTCTTAAATGACTATATAATCCTTTTACCATAGGAATCAGAGAAAAAGTGTGTTTTTAAAGGTTTTGGGGTCTTAGTTTTAAATGAAACCTCTATCATACAAAGCTTTTTAAAGTAAATTGGGTTTTTATAGTTGAAAATGTTTCGTAAAAATTGTCCTCATTGCGGAAATAAAATTAAAAAAGATTTTAAGTTTTGTCCTTCTTGTAGTAAGAACTTGAATTCTAAACATGATCAAGAAGATTATGGTTTTTTAGGAAGAGATGATTTTATAGAGGAGAACATGTCAATGAGTGGTTTTTCAGATGGTTTTATTGATAAGATGTTTAATAGTGCAGTTAAAATGCTTGAGAAACAAATGAGAAATATGCAGAACGATGTAAGTTCTAAAAATACTTGTCCAAATCGTATGCCTCCAAAAGATTTAGGTCTTCCTGGACTAAATGTTCAATTTTTTGTTAATGGAAAAAAAGTTTTTCCTGAAAATAATCGTAGGCAGATTAAACACAATCATCAACCTGAAAAAATTAAAAATAGTATTTCAGATGAGAAATTAAAAAGATTTGCTGATTTGCCAAGAAGTGAACCTAAAACAATGATGAAGAGACTTTCAGGAAAGTTAATCTATGATTTATCAGTTCCTGGTGTAAAAGATATAAGTGATATTCTAATTAATCAGCTTGAGAGTTCTATTGAGATTAAGGCTCTTTCTGATAAAAAGGTTTATTCAAAAAATATTAATGTTAAGCTTCCTATTTTAAGATATGGCTTAGAAAAGGACCATTTGATTATTGAACTGCAAGTTAGTAATTAATAAAAACCCTTATAAACCCCTTAGAATTCTAATTTTATATATTGGTCCAGTAGCTCAGCCAGGTTAGAGCACTACTCTGATAAGGTAGGGGTCCCAGGTTCAAATCCTGGCTGGACCATATTTATTCTTAAACCAAAAGTTTTTTAAGGGACTAATTTCTGTTAGAACTACTAAGGAGGGAAGAAGATTATGGAAGAAAGGGAAAAATCTCTGGATTCTAGAAAGCAAGAGCTTTCTAAGAAATATGGAATTGATTTTGATAAACTTGAAAGAGAACAAATAAAACTAGCTAAAGAGTTAGAAATAAAAGATAAAATAGATTTTAATTTAGCTGAAAGATTTGGAGCAGTTGAGAGTATTTTTATTAAAAATAAGATTTTAAGCTGTATAATTGTTTGTGATAAGAATTATGAAGTTGTTGACAGAGCTTATGTTTTTGATAAGGTGAGGTTTCCTTATTTTCCTGGTTTTAGAGCATATAGAGAATTGCCTGCAATGGTAGAAGCTTTTGAAAAGCTCAATGAAAAACCAGATGTTGTTTTTGTTTCAGGACAAGGATTAATTCATCCTAGATTAGGATTAGCAAGTCATTTTTCATTATCAACAGGAATTCCAACTATTGGTGTTTCAAATTCTTTACTTGATTGTAAGATTGATGGAGATGTAGAAGATGGAGCAGATATTTTAAAAGAAGATAAAGAGAATTTTGAAAAAATAAAGAATTCAAAATTCTCTAAGAAGGACCTTGAGGAAATTTCCTTCGGAAAAGCCAATTATTCAAAGTCTTCTAAAAAAATTGGAAAGGTTTTAATAACTAAACCTGGAAGCAACCCAATGTTTATTAGTCCTGGAGATAAAATAACAGTTAAAAGTGCTTATGAAATTTCTAGAAATTTAATTAATCTTCCTCATAAAAGGCCAGAGCCAATGCATCTTGTTAGTAAATATGCTAAAGAAGTTAAAAAAGAATTAGTAGTTGAGAGGGATTAGTTTTTTCTTTTTGAAATTTTTGTTGTGATTATATAGATTCCTGCTATTAAAAGAGTTATTATTACATAATATATAAGATATGATTTTACTGAATATTTCAGGTTTTTATTTGTTTGATTATCTTCTTCAGCAACAAAACCTGAGATTCCTGATTTAATTTCTTGTTCATTAGTCTCTTCTTGAATTTTTTTATTTTCTAAACTATTTTCCCATAATTGTTTTTCAAGTTTTTTATAATTATTTTTTTGTATTGTTTCTTTATTAGCATTAATTACATTTGCAAAACTAAATACAATTAAGAGCAGTACTATTGTTATTGCTAAAAACATTACCATTGGATATCTTGGATGTTCAAATATTTTCATTTTTTCTTTGTTTTTTTAATTTCATTAGTGTCTAGTTCAAGTGCAAGGAAATCTCCTTCATTAAGATTAAATCTAGATAGAGTATCTTTTGGAATTGTGACTACGTGTGAGTTTCCTACTTTTCTTAGTTTTGCATCGAATTTTCTTTTTACCATATTCTTATCTAGGAGATGGTATCTTAGAAAGTTTTTTTTAAAGACACTAAGGGAAAAAAATCCCTTAGTGCACCTCTTTATCCCTTTCAGAGCTGTATATACAAAGTATATACTATATTTAAATGTTTTGTTTTAGAAGTTCTGAGAAATAAGTTGATTATCTTGTATATACAAAATATATACTGTATTTAAATGTTTTTGTAGTTTTAAATAAAAATTGTCTTTATTTTATGTATATACAAAGTATATACTATATTTAAATGTTTTGTTTTAGATAGTTTTATTAATATTATATTTGTGATTTTATAGAGAACTTATAGGTAATAAGTTCTCTAAGAAGAACTTTGTAGAGATTTCCTTCGGAAATGTCTAATATACAAAGTTCTCTATATAGGAGGGAGTAAAATGGCAAAGAAATATTATGTAACAACACCAATATATTATCCAAATGGAGTTCCACATATAGGAACAGCATATACAACAATAGCTGCAGATATCTTAGCTAGATGGCACGAGTTAAAGAATGAGGATGTTATTTTTTTAACTGGAACAGATGAAAATGCAAAAAAAGTATATCAAGCTGCAGTTGATAATGGTGAGGATCCTAAAGAATTTGTAGATAGATTATCAAAAGAATTTGCAGATCAATGGAAAAAACTTAATATTAAATTTAGTAGGTTTATTAGAACAACTGATAAAGATCATATTGAAGTTGTTAAAGATATTTTAACAAAAACAAATGAAAAAGGAGATATTTACAAAGGAGAGTATGAAGGTTATTATTGTAATGGATGTGAGGCATATTATACTGAAAAAGATTTAGTAGATGGTTGTTGTCCTATTCATAAGAAAAAAGTTGAATTATTAAAAGAACCTAGTTATTTTTTTAAGTTAAGCAAGTATCAGGATAAATTATTAAAATTTTATAAAGATAATCCTAATTTTTTATTACCTAGATACAGAGCAAAAGAGATTATTAATAGGGTTAAGAATGGGTTGAAAGATTTAAGTATTTCAAGACAAGATTATGGTTGGGGAATACAATTACCTTTTGATAAAAAACATGTTTGTTATGTTTGGTATGATGCACTTACAAATTATTTAACAGGAGTAGGATATTTAAAAGATAAAAAGAAATTTGAAAGGTTTTGGCCTGCTAATGTTCATTTAATTGGAAAAGATATTTCTTGGTTTCATTGTGTAATCTGGCCTGCAATGTTAATGGCAGTTAATATTAAACCTCCTAAATCTGTTTTTTCACATGGTTGGTGGACAGTTGAAGATGAGAAAATATCTAAATCCGGTAAATTAATTGAAATAGATGAGTTAGTTGGAATTGCAGGTGTTGATAGTGCGAGATATTTTTTATTTAGAGAAACTCCTTTTGGACAAGATGGAGATTTTTCAAAAAAAGTTTTAATTGATAGACATAATAATGAGTTAGTAAATAAACTTGGGAATTTAATTAGCAGGGTTAGTGGTTTAGCTGAAAAAAATGGAATGGGTAAGTGTAGTAATGAATTACTGAAAAAATTAAAATTAAAAGAAATTGAAAAGTTATTTGATAATTTTGAGTTAGACAAGGTTTTAAATGAGATTTTTGCATTTATTGATGTTTGTAATGAATATGTTCAGGATAAAAAACCATGGGAAAGTAAAGATAAGAAAGTTCTTTATGAATTAATAGATAGTATTAAGGCTATTGCTATTTTATTATGGCCTTTTATTCCAGAAACAAGTGAAAAGATTGCTAAGCAGATTGGATTTAAATTAGAATATAAAGAAATTCAAAAACCAATTAGTCTTAAAAAAATAAAAAAAGGTGAACATTTGTTTAATAGAATTGAATAATTAACTAATTTTTAAACCAAGATCAGCAACACCACCTGGCTGAAGTATTTTTATTTCAGAACCATCATCATTTACTGCTGCAAGTATCATTCCTTTAGATTCAATTCCTTTTATTATTTTAGGTTCAAGATTTGTAAAAACAATACATTTTTTCCCACTTAATTCTTCCCTAGTATAGTGTTGTTTTAAACCTGCAACTAAAGTTCTTGTTTCTGTTCCTAAATCTACTTTTAGTTTGTATAATTTATCTGTTCCTGGAATTTCTTCAGCTTCAAGTATTTCTGCTGTTCTTAAATCAAGTTTTTTCCATTCATCAAAACTAACTGTTTCCATTTGTATATCTCTTGAATTTTGTAATATAATTTTGAATAGTTGGTTTATATATGTTTTGCTTAGGTTATTTTTTTTAGCAAGTTGATTTAATTTATTTAATAATTCTTCTTCTCGTTTTATGTCCTGAATTGGAAGATTATTATTTTTTTTATACTCTCCAACTTTGATAGATACTTCTGTTCTTTTGCTTAGTAGTTCTATAAGTTGATTGTCAATTTCATCAAACTCTTTTCTATAATTTTCTAAGGACATTTTTGATTAAGAAAGATAGAAGAAAGGTATTTATAAGGGTTTTGATCATAATGAAGTTCTTGATGATTATTTAAATAAGATTTAATACCAAAAGAAAATTATTTAAACACGGTTAATATCGTATATTTATGTGGGTATTAAAATTAAAGGTTGAAAGCAAGAATCAGTTTTTAGGAAGTCTTGCTGTTAAACATCAGGTATCTGTTGTAGCCTATGTTCTTTCAACTTATAAAACAAAGAATAATCTTGTTCTTACTAGTTCTGGATTTATTCTTGGAGATGAAAAAAATAAAAAAGCAGCTATTAGAGATTTAAAAAAGAATAGAAAGGTTATTGGATTAGAATCTAATAATGATTTTGGAGTTTTAATTTTTAAAGAGCCGTTATATACAGAAGTAATTTGGAATCATAGAATAATTCAATTAAGTCCAATAATTATAGATTGTAAAGAAAAAAAACATTTATGGCATTTTGGAAGTTTTGAAAGAAAACCTCTAGAAAAAGTTATAGATTTTGCTGAAAAATATTTAGGAGCAGAATTTTTATCATTTAAAGAAGAAAAGGTAAGTAATATTTCTTTTACAAGACTACTTCCTAATTTAACTGTTAAACAAAAAAGAGCATTAGAAATTGCTATTAATAATGGATATTATAATGTTCCTAGAAGAGTGACTATAAATAAATTAGCTAAGTTAATGGGAATTTCTTTTTCAACATTTCAAGTTCATTTAAGAAAAGCAGAAGAAAAAATAATACCTTATATGTTTAAAAAGTTTTAGGTATAAAACACGATTAATATCGCTATAAATTATATAAGGGGATTCTAGTAGTTGGAGGTTATGAAAGATGAAAAAGTTTTATTTGAAGATAGAAGGAAGGATTTATTAGTTAGGCATGGGGGTAGAATTACCAAGGAACAAGTTACAAGACGTCTTGGTTGCTCAGCTTCTGAGATCCAGAATGGTGTAGTTGGGTTTAATAATTTATTTGGAGGGGATAGTGATGTTCCTTATTCAATACAATATGGTAATTATGTTAAGGACTTAACTGATGAGGAGAGAAATTCACTAGCGAGACTTGAATCCTCTGCATGTAGACCAATAAATTGTTCCTATTCAAGAGAATCATATACTCCTGAAAGACTAGAATACTTTCCATATGTTTCACTTGAAGTTATATCTTTATGCAAATTATCAGGTGAGCCATGCAAAGCTGCTCCACATTTAAGAAATCAATGGTTAGAAAAAGAGATTATACTATGTGGTAAATCTGACTTAGCAGTTTCTATTATGATTCCAATGTTTTCAGAGAATATTTTAAAGACATGTCCTGATTTTGAAATTGAAAGAGAATAATTTATTTTAATCCAATTCCTCTTAGGAATTTTCCAAAGAATCCTGATTGTTGAAGATATTCAAGTTCAATATCTTCTCCAAGAAATCTTTTTGTGGTGTTAAAATAACTTTTTGCAGCTCTGCTTCTTGGATGTGTGTGAATAACTGCATTTTTAATTACATGAGATTCTTTTATTGCATCATCTTCTGGTATTATTCCTAAAATAGGTGATTCAAGCATATCTTTTATATTACTAATTGACATTTCAACATATTTTCCTGTGTATCTTGTTATTATTACTCCTTTTATAGGTTTATTTTTTTCTTCAGCAAGCTTGATTGTTTTAAGAGCATCTGTTACAGCTGACATTTCAGGATTTGTAACTATTATTATTTCGTCTGCTGCATCCATTGCTGTTTTTGCTTCTTCACCAAGTCCTGCTGCAGAATCAATTAAAATATGTTCTGTTAATTTTTTTAATTTTCTTATTATTTCAGGAAATTTTTTATAATTAATTCTTTCAGTTTCTCTTAAAGATAAACTTGCAGGCATAACTTTTGTTCCTGATTCATGTTCATAAATAGCATCTTCAATTTTTGCTTGATTGTTTAGAACGTGATTTAAGGTTATTGGAACAATTGGAGCTCCTAAATGAATTCCTACATTAGGAGTTGTTAGGTTTGCATCAATTATAATAACATCTTCTCCTAAATGATTTAAAGATGCTCCTAAATTTATTGCAGTTGTAGTTTTTCCTACTCCTCCTTTTCCTGAAATTATAGCATATATTTTTGCCATGGTATTTTTAGAATTTTTAGGTTTTTAAAGGTTTGTTAGAATTTACTTACTAGCCAAATATTCTTTTACAAAATTAATAAAATTTTCCATTATTTCAGCATATTCTTTTAATTTATCTAAATTAACCTGAACTTCTTTCCATTTATAAGTCACAGTTAAACAAACCCCTTTTCTAAATTCACTTTCTTTTGTTTTTGGTAAGATTTCTATTGGTTTGAACATTAAATATTCTTCTAAAGCATCAATTACTTCAGGGTTTTTTGTAAATGTTTTTCTTAGAAGGTCAAGTTTTAGTTTTGGTGCATCAGGTATTAATTTAATCTTTTTTTTCTTTTTTGCTTTTTCAAGAAGTCCATCAAAAGCATAATCCATCATTATTTTCCATCTTTTGATGAGATTTATCATTACATCGCAGGTTTTTGTATACTTCATACTAACATAAAGTAAGTGGTCTGCACTAATTTTTTCTTTTATTATCTTTTCAAGTACTTCGGTTTCATTCATATTTATTCTTCCCTGAGTTTTAGAGTTTAGAATTATTATCTAAAACTCCTAGAAGGGATTAAGTTATAATGTATAGGTTATATATAAATGTTTTGTAAGTGATAATAGAATTATTTTGCTTTATTTTTAACCTAAATATCCACCTTGAGGAACTTCTAGAGCTGCTTTTGCAGATCTTAAGTAATCTGTTTCAATTTTTCTATACCTATCAATATCTGATTTTGTTACACTTGCTCCTACCTTTTTCATTGCTTCTTCAAAATGCTTCATTTTTACTTCTTTACATTCAATATTTTCTCTTAATGCTAACATCCCTGCTTCTCTTACTAAAGATTCCATGTCTGCTCCTACATAGCCTTCTGTTTGATTAATTATTATTTTCATATCAACATCTTTTGAAACAGGCATATTTTTAGTATGTATTTTTAAGATGTTTTCTCTTCCTTCTTTTGATGGAGAACCAACTAGTAAGATTCTGTCAAATCTTCCAGGTCTTAGTAATGCTGAATCTAACATATCTGGTCTGTTTGTTGCTGCAATAACTATTACATTGCTTAAATCTTCAATCCCATCCATTTCAGCAAGTAGTTGGTTTAAGACACGTTCAGTTACTTTTTGACCGTGATCTAGTCCTCTTTTACCTGCTAAAGAATCAATTTCATCAAAGAAGATTATGCAAGGTGATACTTGTCTTGCTCTGCTAAACACTTTTCTAATTCCTTCTTCTGATTTACCTACCCACATTGATAATAAAGAAGGTCCTTTAACTTGAATAAAATTTGCTTCTGATTCTTTTGCAACAGCTTTTGCTAAAAGAGTTTTACCTGTTCCTGGAGGGCCGTATAATAATATTCCTTTTGGAGCTTTAATTCCTATTCTTTTAAATGCTTCAGGGTATTTCATTGGCCATTCAACTGCTTCTTTTAGTTCTTGTTTTATTGTTTCTAATCCTCCAACATCATCCCAAGATATATTTGGTGTTTCAACCAGAACTTCCCTCATAGCAGAGGGTCTTACTACTTTTAGAGCATCATCAAAATCTCTTTTTCTTACTTTTAATTCTTTTAAAACTTCTTCTGGTATTTCTTCATCTTCTTTTAAGTTTATTTTTGGAAGATGTCTTCTTAATACAACCATTGCAGCTTCTTTTGCTAAAGACGATAAGTCTGCTCCTACAAATCCATGTGTTATTGATGCTAATGCATCAAGGTCAACATCTTTTGTTAAAGGCATACCTCTAGTATGAATTTTTAATATTTGCAATCTTCCTTTTTTATCTGGTGCTCTTAATTCTACTTCTCTATCAAATCTTCCAGGTCTTCTTAAAGCAGGATCAACTGCATTAACTCTATTTGTTGCTGCAATAACAACAACTTTTCCTCTAGATTGTAATCCATCCATCATTGTTAATAATTGTGAAACTACTCTTCTTTCAACTTCTCCACCTACATCTTCTCTTTGAGGAGCAATTGAATCAATTTCATCTATGAAAATTATTGAAGGAGCATTTTTTTCAGCTTCTTCAAAAATATCCCTAATCTTTTTTTCAGATTCTCCATAAAATTTAGACATGATTTCTGGTCCATTAAGAAGAATAAAGTTAGCATCTGATTCATTTGCCACAGCTTTTGCTAAAAGAGTTTTACCTGTTCCTGGAGGACCATGTAAAAGAACTCCTTTTGGAGGTTCTACTCCTAATCTTTCAAAAACTTCAGGATGTTTTAAAGGAACTTCAACCATTTCTCTTATTTTTTTAACTTCGTCTGTTAACCCTCCAATATCTTCATAAGTTACTTCAGGTATTATTTCTTCTGTTATTTCAAAAGATTTGCTACTAAGAATTACTTCTGTATTTTCAGTTATAATGCAGGGAGTATTTGGATTTGAACTGGAGATTATAAATCTTATTTGTTGCATACCTCCTCCAAGTCCCATTCCACCAAAAATATCATTTAAATTTAAGTTTCCAAAAATATCATCCATATTCATGTCTTCTGACATTAAATCTCTTCTTCTTTGAACTCCTCCTAAAACAAGAATATCTCCCTTTACAACTGCTCTACCTAGTAATCCTGGTTTTAAATCTCCTTGAACTCTTATTCCTTTTTGAGCAGGTGCAATTGTAACTTTTTTTGCTTCTCTTATTTCTGTTTTGCTTATAATTACATTTTCAGATACACCTGTTTTTGCATTTTTTCTTATAATTCCATCAATTCTGATAATTCCTTCTCCAACATCTGCAGGATATGCTTTATCTGCTATTGCAACTGTTTCTCTTCCACCTTTAATTGAAATAACATCTCCTCTTTTTATTCCAAGCTCTTTCATTATTTCAAAGTCAATTCTAGCTATTCCTCTGTAAGCATCATCTTGAAGTGCTTCTGCAACTCTTAGTCTAATTGGTTTTTGATTTTGCATTTTATTTTATCTCCTTAACTCTAGATTCATTATTAAAATTATGATTATTACATCTAAAATCTAATCTTATTTTTCCAAATTCTTCAAAACATAATCTTACCATATCATCCATAATTTTTTCTTGTTCTTTCATAAACATTACAATTTCTTTTGGAATTGAAACTGCATAAGAGTTTCCAACAAATCTCATCTTTACATTAAATTGTTTCTTTTTTAGATTTTGAAAATTATGATATTCTTGTTCATCTTTTGGATGAATAATTTTTTCAGAACATTTTGGACATTCAACAGCTCTTAATCTAAAACCATTTTTTGTTATTTCTAAAGGGGTCATTGCAACACTGCATTTGTTACATAATATTTTGTTGTCAAAAATGTCTGTCATTTTAATTGTCGATAATAGGTAATTTAAATAAATTAGAAGTAGGAAAAGAAATTAAGTTGAAGATAATAATATCCTTAATAATTTTATTTGAAAATTTTTGTTTAATCATTTTGGTTTTTAAATTTTTATTGAATATGAAACCCTAGAGAAGCCAGTGTCATGTAAAAGAACACGTCTTTGCTCTTCCAGGGGAAAAGAGGTGTTTTGAATTTGAAAGTATATCACACCCTCTTGCGAAAGTAGTATATACTTTCTGTATATACAAGATATAGCTACTATTTAAATGTTTTGGTTGTGAAAAGAATATTCTTTATTTTTAAATTAGAATTTTTTATTGAAAATATTCTTGGACATGTTTTTTTGTGTCATCCCAAAGAGTGATATTTCCTTGAGTATAATCACATGTATCAAATCCAGGAGTTGCTTGAAATTGTAATCCTG
>JBDRMT010000009.1:0-8684 GCA_043811855.1 archaeon
TCTTGTTTTATTGTTTGTTGTTCTAAATAATTTCTATTTGGTTCTGGAAGAGAATTTAGGTTTTGATTAGGAGGTTGAATATTTGAAGGAGGTGAAAATTGAGGAGGATAACTTTCTTCTACAATAGGAAGATCGGGCATTCTTGGTGAACCTAATCCTTGAGGTTCTGGTAAATCTGGTAGTAATTCTTCTTTTGGTTTTTTTGAAAATAATCCCATTCTATCACCTTTTTATATAGAAGGTAGTATGTTTTAATTTATAAATGTTTGTTTTACGAATAGATAACAGTTAGATTTATTAAGTAAATTTTTCTAATAGAAAGATATAAAAGCATGATTTCGATTTTTTATTCATAAAAACTAAAAATGGCCACAAAAAAACCAAAAGTTAAGAAAGAGGATAAACCTCAAAAAAAAGTTAAAGTAGAAAGAAAGAATGAAATAAAAGATGAGAATAGTCAGAAGCAGATAAAACTTTTAAAAGTGATTATTGAAGATTTAATTAATAAGCAATCTGTAGAGATTATTGATTTGCTTGCAGGTAAAAAAGATGTAAATGAGTTTACAATTGCAAAAAATTTAAATTTAACAATTAATCAGACAAGAAATATTTTATATAAATTATCTGATTTTGGGTTAGTTTCATTTAATAGGAAAAAAGATAAAAGAAAAGGCTGGTATATTTATTTTTGGACTTTGAATAGTTTTCAAGCTTTAGATTTATTAGAAGAAAATTTAAAAAAGAAATTAGAGGTTTTGGAAAATAATATAAAAAATAGAAGAGATGGTAGACATTATGTTTGTAATACTTGTTCAATTGAAATAAATGAGGAAACTGCATTACTAAATGATTTTGTTTGTTCAGAATGTGATGAAGTTTATGAATTATCAGATGATACAGAAGTTATTCAGGATTTAGAAAAGAAAATTTTTAAATTAAAAAAAGAACTTGAACATGTTGTTAGTGAGAAAGGAAAAGAAGGTGATAAAATTGATAAAGAAAAAATTAGGAAAATAAAAAGAGTAGAAAAGAAAAAATCTAATGAAAGAGCAAAATCAAGAAAGAATAATGCTATAAAAAAGAAAAAAGAAAAAGCTGCAATTGAAAGAGCAGAGAATAAGAAAAAAGATAAGAAAAAGAAAGTTAGTAATGTAAAAAAGAAAAAACCTGCTAAAAAGAAGTCTGCTAAAAAGAAGAGAAAGTAAGAAGGTTATAAGATTTTTGTGAAAATGATTAATGTAAGCATAACCTTATTAAATAAAGATTCTTAATTAATAAAATGGATAAGTGGTTTAATGAGAATTTAGATACAAAAAAGGTGAGGGGTTATACTCGTCATGTTATTGATCCAGGTCCTAAAGATAAAATTATTTCTGTTTCTAGGAAGTTGAGTGTCACTAATTGGCTTATTATTTTGAATGTTTGTGTGTATATTTTAATATTAATTTTTCAGAGTGTTGGATTTAGTGAGACTTGGATTTTTAATATTTTTGCTCTTCAAGCAAATGCTTTTTTTGAGGGACATGTTTGGACTTTATTAACAAGCATGTTTAGCCATATACATATTTGGCATATATTTGCAAATATGATTTCTTTGTTTTTTATTGGAAATTTTTTAGAAAAAATTATTGGTAGAAAGAAGTTTTTCTGGTTTTATATAGCTTCAGGATTATTTGCAGGACTTTTTTATGGAGTTTTAAGTTTTTATCTTGGAGGAAGTGAATTAGGTTCTAGAATCTTTATTAATCCAGAAGTTTTTTCTTTAGGAGCAAGTGGAGCAATTTTTGGTATTGCAGGGTTGTTAGCAATTTTGACTCCTAAAATGAGAGTTTATTTAATTGCAGGTCCTATTTTTGCATTAGTTGCTTATTCAGTTTTAATAAGTATTTTTCCTAATGCAAGTTTTATGGCATTGTTTAATTTATTAATTACTATTTACTTTTTTGTAGCTATTTTTTCTATGTTTTCAGTAGATTCTAATCTTAGAAAATTAGGAATACCTCTTCAAATGAAGTTTTGGGTATTACCTATTATAGCAATTGTTCCTTTAGTTATTATAGGATTATTTGTTGATTTACCTATTGGTAATACAGCACATTTAGGAGGGTTAATTGCAGGTTTAGCTTATGGTGTTTATTTGAAAAAAAGATTCAAAAGGAAAACTAGAATGATAAGTAAGTATTTTAGTTGAAAGAGGTAAGATGAAAAAAAGAAGAGGTAGGAAAGTAAAAAGAAAAAGTTTGGAAAATTGCAATTTTTTTTGTAGAAACTTTATTATAGCTTTAGTTGATTTAAGAAAACTTAGAACATATTTTTGGTTTTCATTGATTTTGTTTTTTGTTATTGGTTTTTTTGGTTATTTATTTCCTGTTTTTTTTGTAGATGAGATTTCAGAAATAATTCAAGAGTTAATTAAACAGACAGAAGGTCTTGGTGCTTTAGGTTTGATAAGATTTATTGTAGCTAATAATATCTGGACTGGATTTATGGCAATGATTTTAGGAACAATATTAGCAGTTCCCCCTTTAATAGTTCTTGTTGTTAATGGTTATATTTTAGGTTTTGTTTCTAGAGCAAGTGTAGATACAGAAGGTATTTTGATTTTATGGAGATTATTACCTCATGGAATATTAGAGATTCCTGCTGTGCTAATTAGTATGGCTTTAGGAATTAGACTAGGGATGTTATTAATGAAGGAGGTTATAGAAACTTATAGGCCTAATATAAGTAAGGTTGGAGAGGTAGTTTTAATTGCTTTATCAATTTTAATTTTTCCAATTGCATTTTTTGTTTATATGATTCTTACTGCAGTTGATCAAGATTTAAAAATAAGTTTTATAGAGAATGTTAAATATAGTTTTAGGGTTTTCTTTTTCATTGTTGTTCCTTTGTTAGTTATTGCAGGAATAATAGAGGGGATATTGATTGGGTTGGTTGGTTAGAAGTATTGAATCTTTATGGGGAGTGAAGACATAATTTTTTAAAACATAAATTAATATAAATAACCTTATTCTTAGAAATAAATGAAAAAATCTCTGTGTTTTAATATTGAAGATGTTAAGATAGATCTTAATAATCTGCCTCCTCATTTAAAAGAACTCCATAAAGAAATTGAATTATGCAAGGAATTAAGGATTCCCTATTTTTTAGTTTTAACACCTATTTTTGGAAGAATTCCAAAAGAGGAATTCATTGTTAGAGAAGAAAAAGAGTTAGTTCCTGGGCTTAAACCAATTAGAACTCCAGTAGAAACTTTAGCAGGTTATGAGGTATTACTTAGAACAAATGTTTTTAATGGAAGGAATTGTTTAGAGGCAATTGCAAATCTCGGAGGTACAAATGTACTTACTTCAGGGGATATGGATGTTATTGAAAACTGGCCGCTTCATGTTGAAAGTAGTTACACTAATAGAAATGTTGGTATTGTCAGGGTTTCAGAATTACAGGATAAGATTGATGGCTATGTTGTTGATGATAAAGTCTTTGCAAAAACAAAACTTAAAATGAATGAAGGACACGGTAAAGTCTTATCAATTGATGAAGTTTTAAGAGCATTAGAAGAAGGACTTCCATATCATAAAGGAAGCACTCTTAGCACTGATGAAGATAAGAGAGGTATTCAAGAAATATCTGAAGAGGATGAACTTTTACTCTCTCAACCATTAAATCTTTCAAGAGATGAGTTAGGAACTCTAGAATATCGAACTTGGGTAGTAGGTAATAGGGTAGCTATAATCACTAATTATCATAATCCCGAAGATTTTAATATTCCTTCTAGGATTGAATCTTTTACGAATGATTTTGTTAGACAACAATCAGGAAAACTTCCACATTCTTATGTTTTAGATATTGGAATTGAGCATTCTGAAAAAAGAATAGTTGTTATAGAATTAAATGATTTTATGAGTGCAGGGGGAACTAATAAAAGAGTTTTTTCAGAGATTTTAAACTACTATTGTTAAAGTAATTAAGATAAGCTCCTTTAATTATGGGAAAGAAAGTACTCTTCTTATCTGGAAGGGTGGTTGTGGGTATTTAAGAGTTTGATTTAATTGATTTTAACATAGCGATTATCTGAAGTTTGACAAAGGTAAATTTGGGAATTTTCGGCAGGAAAATTCTAGATAATCGGTGTTAGGCGTTCCGAACGAAGTGAGAGCGCAGCGGGCAAAATCCGAATGATTTTGAGTTCAGAATTCGGGTGTTATCAATATTAACTTTCAAGTGGTAAAAGAACCGAAAGATTTATAAAGATTGTATAAGTACTTTATTTTATGGATAGTCTAACATTATATGATGCAGTAAAAATTGCAGATATTGGAATGAAATTTGGAAGAATTGTTGCAGATGCGACAGGGCATCCAATGGATGTTTCAGGAAGAGAGGAGTTGCTTAAACAAATGATACCTTACAAAGAAATATTTCAACCAATAGTTCAAGCATCAGTAGATGAATTGAATAGAAGACATCCATTACGTGATGGCACTCCAAGATTTAACTATCAAATAAAATAAATCTTTCGGTTTCTATAATTATCTTTTAGCCCGAATTCTGAATTAGACATAACATAATCATATCAGGAGTTTATTCCTGATATGATGCTAATTAGGAATAAAAAGAAGAGTTATTTCTCAAAACCACCTATTTAATCTAGTTTGTTTTCCATATTCTTTTAAGATTATTGATTTATCTGTAAATGTTGAAGTTGGTAAATTCATTCTTGTTTGAGCTCTTTCAAGAGCTTCTTGAATTGTATTAAATTTTTCAGGTTTTTTTGAGAATGCATCTCTTGTGCATTGTCTTAAGATTCCCACTCCTAGTGGTGCATAATATTCAGGTCTTACTTCTCTCATAAAAAAAGCTGTTGCTTGATGTTTGATTGATTCTAAATATTCTGTTAAAGCAAGTCTTGCTACATAATATCCTCCTACTACATTACTTGCATAATTTTTTCTTCCGTGAAAAAATTCATAATCTTGCCAAACTTCTTGTTTATTGGTTTCTATTTCTATTATTTCAAATGAAAATTTATCAGGTAATAAAAGGATCTCATAATGGTTTCCATTGTATTCTGAATTAAATAGGAGAACTTCATTTATTTCAGGATAATATCTTATTTTTTTTAAAAGTTCCTTAGATATTGTGTCATCAACTGCAGTTATACTCCATCTTGTTGGAACTAATTTTCTTTGAGTTTTTAATCCTAAAAGTCCTGCACTTAGAATTTTGTTAATATTGCTTACTGGAATGCTTGATTTGTAAAGTTCGTTTATAGCAGTAACAGATTTAGAATCTGTATCAGAAGTTAAATACTCTACTTTTTGTTTTACTTTTGGGTTTTCTTGAAGTTTAGCAAAATCTAAAGGTGCTAAATTTGTAATGATGGGACTGTGCATGTTTATTTCAAAGTTTTGTTTTGGAGGTTTTTTAAGAAAAAACTCTGTTGAAACAGGTTTATATGCTCTTGCTATTTCCTGCATTAAATCTTTAAGTTTACTGTTTTGTTTTTTAATTTGAGTTTTAAATCTCCCATAAATCAACTGGCTTCTTTTTGTTAGTATATCTGCTATAGAAAAATTTTTTTCATGCCAGATTTCAGGCATTGCCATTTCTTCTGTATTTTCATAAAAGTTAGGTGCTAAAATGCCTGCATTGATATTAGGATAGTTATAACGTCCTACAAATATTTCAGGAGGACTATTTCCTGAAAAGTGTTTTTTAACTTTTACATTAAAACTAACCTTTGTATAAACTATATCACGCTTTTTATTTGAGATATATGCTGGTTTTTTAAATAATTTTTTATTGAACAATTCCTTCACCTTTTAATTAAGAAAATTTAGAAGTATTTATTGATTATTGTAGTTTAAAGTAAAGAACTAAAAAAAGAAATTCAAATCATGTTTTCAGAATTTTGTTTATCCTTTTAGGTCACTTATTCCTAACATTAAGAATAGCAATCCAAGAAGTATTACAATCCAGATTACTGCTCCTTTAAGGAATTCCCATGCTGCAGTTCCAAAGTCCCAGAAGCTTCCCCATTCAAAAGAGTAAGCCCAAACTAAAACTGCCACAATTATGAGGATAAGCCCCAACAGTATTTCAGCCCATTTATTCATAGTAACTTTATAATAAGATTTTTATTTATAAAGATTTGTGTGATTTCTTGTAGATGTTTGATTAATAACAACCTATAGCTTCAAACAACCTTGAACTCTTCGCTGTATTTATAAACTAGTTTGTATTATGTTTTTTATGGTTGATAAAAAAACTGAAGATAATAAAGATAAAGGGGATAATGATAAATTTATTTTAATAGATCTTAATGACGAGAAAGCAGGACACATAGCTGAAGTTTTAAAAAATAAAACTTCAAAAAAGATTTTAGATTATTTAGGAGATGTTAGAGAGGCTAGTGAGAAGGATATAGCAGATGCATTAGGAATTGCTATTAATACTATAGAATATAATTTAAAAAAATTAATAAAGGCTGGTTTTGTTAAGAAAACAGGGAATTTCTTATGGAGTGTAAAGGGTAAGAAAATTCCTATGTATAAATTGGCAAGAAAACATGTGGTGATAAGTCCTGGAAATAAACCTAATATAAATTTTCTAAAAACAATCTTACCTGTAATATTAATTGCAGTTGTTTTAATTGCAATTGTTGCAGTTATGTTATCAGACAATATAATAGAAGATGAAGATAGTATTGAAATGAAGAAATTTAGTTCTCTTTCTGAATTAAAAGAATATGTTAAAGCAAATACAGAAAGTAGTGGTTTTTTTGGAGAGGTTTTTGGAGGATTAAGAAGTACTACTCAAGCTTCTGAAGGGGCAATGATGGAATCAGGTTCAAACGATGCTGTAGCTTCAAAAGCTGGTGGAGAAGGAGCAAGCGATTATAGTGAGACAAATATACAAGTAGAAGGTGTAGATGAAGCAGATATTGTAAAAAATGATGGAAAGTATATTTATGTTGTAAGTGGAAACAAAGTACTTATTGTTGATGCTTATCCTGCTGAAGGTATGGAAATCTTAAGTGAAATTAAATTTAATGAGAAGAGTTATATTAATGAGATATTTGTAAATAAAGATAAATTAGTATTGTTTTCATATGGTTATGAAGTTTATGATTCTGAGGTAAAATGCTTGGTAGGTAGATGTGGAGGTTATGGTGCTCAAAAGACACTTGTATCAGTATATGATATAAGTGATAGAAAAAATCCAGAACTTGAAAAAGAATTTTCAGCAGAAGGTAATTATAGAGATTCAAGAATGATTGGAGATTATGTTTATGTTGTTTCAACAAAATATGTTAATAGAGATAATCCTGAACTTCCTGTTTTTTATGAAGATGGAATTAGAGAAGATTATCCTGTTACAGATCTTTATTATCCTGGTTATTCTGATACAAATTTTGTATTTTCTTCAATAATAGCAATAAATCTTGATAATTATGATTTTGATAAACAAGTTTATTTAACAGGGTCTACTAATGGTCTTTATGTTTCAGAAAAAAATATTTATTTAACAAATCAAAAATATCTTAATATTAATGATTATTTTGATGATATGGTTAGAGAAGTTTATTATGAGATTCTTCCTAATGACAAGGAAGAAGAAATAGAAGATATATTAGATTCAGAAAAACAATATTGGGATAAACAAAATAAAATTGATAGTATTATTAAAGATTATTCAAATTCATTAAAAGGTGAAGAAAAATCAAAATTTGATGAAAAATTATTAGAAGCTTTTCAAGAATATCAAGTAAAGCTTTCAAAAGAGCAGTATAAGACTGCTGTTTATAAGATTAGTTTAAATGGAATTAAAATTAATTATAAGGGTGTTGGTGAAGTTCCTGGATATATACTAAATCAGTTTTCAATGGATGAGTATAAAGGTAATTTTAGAATTGCAACTACAACAGGACAGACAGGGGGAGGTGTAAGTCTTAATCATTTATATGTTTTAAATGAAGATTTAGAAATTATTGGTAGTGTTGAAGATTTAGCAAAAGGAGAGAGAATTTATTCTACTAGATTTATAGGAAACAGAGCCTATATGGTTACTTTTAGACAGACTGATCCTTTATATGTTATTGATTTATCTAATCCTAAAAATCCAGAAGTTTTAGGTTATTTAAAGATTACAGGGTTTTCAGATTATTTACATCCTTATGATGAAAATTATTTAATTGGGGTTGGTATGGAAGCAACAGAACAAGGAAGAGTACAAGGAGTAAAAATAGCCTTATTTGATGTTTCAGATGTTGAAAATCCTAAAGAAGTTTCTAAGTATGAAGTAGGTAAAGAATGGTCTGATGTTTATAGAAGTTACTCAAGTACAGATGTTAGTTATGATCATAAAGCATTTTTATTTGATAAAGAAAAACAATTATTAATTATTCCAGTATCTTATACAAAATATTTAGATAATAATTGGAATAGTTATGAATATTGGCAAGGAGCTTATGTTTTTAATTTAAATCTTGAAGAAGGGTTTAGATTAAGAGGAAAGATAACTCATTTTGAAGGTAATAAAACTTGGCAAGGTTATGTTCAAAGAAGTTTGTATATGGATGATGTTTTATATACAATTTCAAATTATAAAATTAAAGCTAATGACTTATTTAATTTAGATAAGATTAGTGAGTTGCAGATTCTTGAGGAAGATGAATATCC
>JBDRMT010000010.1:0-28272 GCA_043811855.1 archaeon
GTTATTCCAGCAACTTTTCTAACTTGATAAACAGTTTTACCATTATTAAGTTGCTTTAAAGTCTCAATTAACTTCTTTTTTGTTAATTTCATATATGTAATTATAACAGCCTTAGGAAATAGTTTTGGGATAACACATTTAGTTTTATAATGAAAACCTTTAAATAGTTATTTTTTCTATGGTATACTATCTAGTATATAATATGGTATACCATACTTTAAAAGAGGAAGTAATTGAAATTTTGAAAAAAGAAGGTGCTTGTTCTAGAGAGGAAATTTCAAGCAAGTTAAAAGAAAAACCAAATCGTGCAATTCTTATGGGTTATTTAAGGTGTTTGTCTGATTTAGAGATAATCATAAGTAAAGATGTTGGAAAGGCTAAGATTTATTTTTTAAATAAAAACCAAAAAGGAGGTAAAAAATGAAAAAAGATAGCATATGTTATCATCCAGATAGTATGAGGAAAGGAATTAAAATAAGAGATAAAAATAAAAAAAGCCAAGTAAGAGTAATAGGATTTATAATCATATTTGTAATTTTAATTTTAAGTGTTTTAGCACTGACAGAAAATACAGGAGAAATCCAAAATCAAACAGGATATGGTGAATTAGAAAATAAATTAGTTGGTGTTCCTGAAAATATTACTGAAATTATTTTACCTGAGGAAAATATTACTGAAATCAATAAAACAATTGAGGATTTAAATGAAACAATTCCTGAAAATATTACTGAAATTATTTTACCTGAAGAAAATATTACAGAAATCATTCTACCTGAAGAAAACATTACTGAAATCAATAAAACAATTGAAGATGTAAATGAAACACAAGAAGAATTAGAACCTATTAAACTAATTCAAATTCCTAATGAAGTTACAATAAAAATAATTGATTTTATAACAGATTCTGCTGAAATAATAAAAGGACAGTTAGTTAAAATAAGTGCAAAACTTGTTTATTTTAATGAAACACCAATACCTGACAAACAATTAACATTTTATACAGATGAAACAATAATTGATACTTCTTTTACAAATGAATTTGGTGAAGCAGAAATATTCTGGAATCCTAATGAAATTGGAGATTATACACTAAAAATAATGTTTGAAGAAGATAATTTAAGCATTAGTTCTGAAATAAAAGAAATAGAAGTTTTTGAAACAATTAATAATTCAAATCAAACAAATCAGACTGTTAATCAAACAAACCTGACAGTCCAAATAATCAACACAACTCAAGGACAAGCAGAAATAAACAAGCCAGTTGAATGGACACAAGAAATACAAGTTACTAATTCAGAAAATAATACTAAAGAAATAGAAATTAATTCTATAACTCCTGAAGAAGCTGAAATCAGTATTGTTAAAGAAAAAATTGAAGAGTCAGAAGAGTTAATAGTTGCAGATTCTAATGAAATTGAATTTCAAGAAAAACAAGAAAACAATACTCAAGATAATACAAAAGAAATTACTTTTACAGATTCTTTAGAAGCAAATGAAACTAAAGAATATGTAATAAAATATGAAACTCCTGCTCCTGAGAAGATTGAAACAAATGAAACAATTACAGAACAAACAATTACAAAGAATATTACTATTAAATCAAATGCTTCTATTCACTACCATAATGTCTTATCATATGCAGAAATAAGCGAGGCTAAACAAGAACAAGTTTATTTATACTGGATGATTAATGGCAGTAAGGTTGATGTTGTTAATGATGAAAGATTTAATGTTAGTTTTTATGATGAAAACAATAATAGTTTAATTGATAAAATATCTTGGATAGTTCCTCAATTATCAGAACAAAATTTTGTTCTTGAAATAATTTTAATTACAACTGCAATACATTTAGATGAAAACAGAACTTTTATTTCTGATATTTATGAAGAAGTTAAAGAATTAGATAATGTTTGGAGTGAAACAATTAATAATAATGAATATGTAAGGATTACTTTTGAGAGAAATCTAACAAATAAAAATGATATTACTGTTTATGCAAGGGAAGTAAGTTCAGGTTTTAATGGATCTGAAAATGCAAGAAATGCAACAATTGCAAGTATTGAAGTTTATAGAGAAAATGGAAATAAAACAATTGCAGTTATTGAAAATATTAATGAAGAAAATAAGTATAAAACTTATTTAACTGGATTAGAAGATGGAGAAAATTATAATACTTTTGATCTAAAGGTTATTGGACAAATGATTTTTGATTATATTGTAGATCCAACAGTTGCTCCTGATATTAATTTTACTAGCCCAACTCCTGATAATGGAACAACAGTAAAAAATACTTCAATTATAATTAATGTAAGTATTGAAAATGCAGGAGATTTAAATGAAACTGTCTATAACTGGAATGGGACTAATTATACAATATATAATGATAGTTTAATTTTGTTTTATAATTTTGATAATGTTAGTGACTTTGGTGAAGGAACAGGAGATAACATAACTGTAGATCTTAGTAACAGAGGTAATAATGGTACTTGTATTAATATGTCTGTAATTGGATGTAATTATACAACTGGAAAGTATGGAATGGGAATGGATTTTAATGGGATTAATGAAAGTAGTAGTAGTTATGTTAATGTTAGTAATGCTTTAGATTTATCTTCTATGAGTAATTTTACAATCTCTAGTTGGGTTTATTTAAAAAGTGATGGTATTGATAGAACTATTGTTGGACAAGGAAGTGGGAGTTGTTCAATTGAATTAAGATATGATGGTTTTTATGACCAATGGTATTTTAATGTAAGAGATACTGGTTGGGAGTATGCCCGGTTTACTCAGGAAAATGTTAATTTAAATCAATGGTATCATCTTGTTGGTGTGTATGATGCAGATACAATAAAAATTTATGTTGATGGTGTTTTAGGAGATGTTACTGATAGTGTTGTAACAATTTGTGATACTTCTGCATCTAGTGTTAAAATAGGTAAATTAGATACTGGAGATTTTATAAGACATTGGAATGGAACAATAGATGAAGTTATGATTTGGAATAAGACATTGACTAGTGATGAAGTTTATCAGTTATATGCTAGTAATTTAAGAAAATATGATGCTGCAAACTGGAGTTTGTATGTTAATCAAAGTAAGAATGCAACAGATATTTTACTTAATACAGATTATACTTATTTTGTAAGTGCAAAAGATAATACTGGGAATGAAAATAAGACAAGAATTAATCTTGTTACTTTTTCAAGAGACTTTATTAATCCAGATATTAATTTTACACTTCCAACTCCTGCAAATGTTTCAAATCAGGAAAATACAGATATTTATGTGAATTATACTGTTTCAGATGCAAATGATTATTATTCATTTATTGATTTTAATAATGATTTATTGTTGTGGATGACTATGAATGAGGTTAATGGAAGTCAGGATCCTTATGATAATAGTAGTTATAGTAAGGATGGTGATTTAGTTGGTAATGCTTTTATTAATGATACTGGTAAATTTGGAAATGGAAGCTGGTTTGATGGTGATGATGATATGATAAATATCAGTGTAAATGATTTAACTTTAGATAGTAATCAGAGTTTTAGTTTTTCTGCTTGGGTTTATAGTATAAAGGCAGATGCAGGTGTGGAATCCGCTATTATTACTTCGGCTAATTCACCTATTCTTTATTTAGAAAATGATGGAAGTGGTAATCCTCAATGTGGTTTTAGATTTTATAATGGTTCATTTGAGACATTTTTTGAACCAACTGCATTTAATAGAAATGAATGGCATCTTTGTACAGCAACTTTTAATGGTTCAACAAAAAATGCATCTGTTTATAGAGATGGTGCTATTAGAAACTCTGCTATTATTCCTAATGGAAATTTAAAAGATAGATTTAGGATTGGTGAAAGTGGTGCTTCTGATTTTAATGGTTCAATTGATGAAGTTTTGATTTTTAACAGAACTTTAAGTGAAAATGAAGTTCTTGCATTGTATAATGGAAGTAATACTTATAAGAATTTTACTGATTTATCTTTAGGTAGTTATAATTTTACAGCTCATGCTGTTGATGCTTATGGTAATTCAAATAGTACTGAGAAAATAGAAGTTATAATTGATTTAACTAATCCTAATATTAATTTTACTAGTCCAACTCTTGAAAATGCAACAAATACTTATAATACTTCAATTATAATTAATGTAAGTATTGTTGAAGCAAATTTAGATGAGGTTATTTATAACTGGAATGGAATTAATTATACTATTTATAATGATAGTTTAGTTCTTTATCTGAATTTTGATAATGTTAGTAGTTTAGGGGAAAGTGATACAAATAATGTAACTATTGATATTAGTGGTTATGTTAATAATGGTATTTGTTATAATATGAGTGGAGGGTGTAATTATACTAGTGGAAAATATGGAAATGCTGTATATTTCCAAGGTAATGGTACTACTTCTAATTCTAGAAGTTATATAGAATTACCAAATGATAATAGTGTTCTTAATTTAACTTCTAATTTTTCTTATGGTGCTTGGTTTAAATTTGCAGAAGACCCAACTACTTGGGAAAGAGTAATGGCAAAGGGTAATAATGAACAGTATGAAATTTGGTTTTCATATGATTATGATGGTATATTTTGCAGAGTGAATGATGGAGCTGGAATTAAAGATGCTGATATTCCACATAGTTATGATGGTTTATGGCATCATGTTTTTTGTGTTGTTAATGGAACTCATGTAACCTTATTTTTTGATGGTGTTTATGGGACTTCAACAGTTCTTGCTGAGGGTATATTAGCAACTTCAACTGACCCTCTGAGAATAGGAGAGTGGGGAGATTTAAGTAACCCAAGAGTTTTTAATGGTACAATAGATGAAGTAATGATATGGAATAGAACACTTTCATATGATGAGGTTTATCAAATATATGTAAGTAACCTGCAGAAATTTAACTCAACTCAATGGTATTTATATGTTAATCAGAGTGAAAATGCAACAACAGATTTAGCGAGAGGTAATTATACTTATTTTGCAAGTGCAAAAGATAAACTTGATAATGAGAATCAGACAAGAATTAATACTTTTGAACTTGATCCAGATATCCCTTCTTTTAGTAATTATTTAGATAATAATGGAAGTGTTATTAATGGAAGTGGAGTTTATGCATGGTTTAATGTTACTTTAAGTTCAACTAATGGGACTGTATGGTTAGAAATAAACAATAGTAATTTTAGTGCAACAAATAGTTCAGGAGATATTACTATTTTTAATATTAGTATTTTAGGCTTATCTAATAATACTTATGTTTATAGATGGCATAGTTGGGGTAATGGTAGTTTAGATCTTTATAAAGCAAGTACAAATCAGAGTTATACTGTTTTAAAAGGAACTTCAGTTTCAGGTTGTGTGAATTTAACAGTTCCTGATATTACTTATACACAGATTAGTAATATTGTCCAGAGTTCAGATGCTGATTGTATACTTGTTCAGGCAGCAGACACTACTTTAGATGGTAATGGATATTCTGTAACTTCAATTTATAATAGAACAGGTGTTTATTCAGATCAATCAGGTACAACTATTAAAAATATGAATATTAGTATGGGTTCTGGAGGAAATACAAATTCATTTGGAATTGAATTAGTTGCTGGTGCTGATAGTTCAACAATACAACATAATCTATTAAATGATAATTTCTATGGATTATCAATAGCTTCAGATGTTAATGTAGTTGAGAATAATACAATTAATATAAGTAATTTTGGAGGAAATTCTATTGGAATTTATATTGTTTCTTCTATGGATAATAATATTTTTAATAATACCATAACAAGCAATTTAAGTCATGGAATTCACTTTAATGGTGCTCAACAAAGTAATTTAACTTCAAATGTAATAACAACTATTTCAGGTTCTGGATTTTATTCTGAAATTGCTTCAAATTCTAATATTTTATTAAACAATACAATAAAAAGTAATACAAGTTATGGAATTTATTTGAATGGTGTTTCATTTAATACTTTAACTTCAAATACAGTAGCAAGTGTATCAAATGTTGGAATATTTATTAGTAGTGGTTCTGATCTTAATAATTTGATAAACAATACTGTAATAAGTAATACTAATGCTGGGATTGTTCTTACTGGAGATTTTAATAATTTAACTTCAAATACAGCAAGAAGTGGTACTGGTATTGGGATTTCTCTTTCAGGTTCTACAAATAATATTTTATATAATAATACAGGAATGAGTAATACTAGTACTGGAATTTCTCTTGTTAGTTCTTCTGTAGATAATAATCTAACCTTAAACACAGGAACAAGCAATTCAAGTAAGGGAATTTATCTTGCAGCTGCTAATAACAATTTAACTTTTAATACAGGAATAAGTAATGCTAGTTATGGAATTCATATTTATCTTGGTACAAATAATAATATTTTAGAGAGTAATAATGGAACAAGTGAATTAAGTGCAGGAATTTATTTTGATACAGCTCCAAATAATAATATCTTAAATAATAGTATTGGAAAGAGTAATTCAAGTTATGGAATATTTTTAGATACTACTTCAGGAAATAATTTAACCTCAAATACAGGGATAAGTAGTTTTTTCCCAGGGATTTACCTTTATTTATCTTCAACAAATAATTTAACTTTAAATACAGGAATGAGTAATTCAAGTTATGGAATTTATTTATGGGGATCTGCAAGAAATAGTTTAGATTCAAATAATGCAAGTAGTAATTCAAGTAATGCTTTTGTTCTTAATTGGTCTTCTTCAGATAATAATATAACTTTTCAAAGAGCAGAAGGTTATTTAGAAGGAAGTAATGGAGTTTATCTTATTAATTCAAGTAGAAATAGATTTCAGGATTGTGTTAATATTTCAGGTATTGAAAATGATGTTTATGTTTTTGGTGATGTATCTCCTTCACTTGGAGTTCATAATACTAGTTTTATTAATTGTTCTTATAATACTTCTAAGGAAAGTGTTAATGGAGCAACTAATGATATAACAAGAAAATGGTATTATCAAGTTTATGTAGGAAATATTGAAGGAACTGCAATTTCAGGTTCAAATGTTAGTGCTCATAATTCTACAGGAGCAGTAGAATTTAGTGTATCAACTAATAGTTTAGGTTGGATAAATTTAACTTCTATAACTGATTATGTTAATATGGGAGGTACAAGATATTATTATAGTAATTATATTATAAATTCAACAAGTGGTAGTGCAGTTCTTAATCATAGTTATAATTCTACTCTTGAGCAGAGTAATATAACTGATTTATTTACTTTTGATACTAAAGGGCCTGCTATTTCAGTTGTAATACCTATTAGTAACAATACAAATTCATCAAATACAGGATTTAATATTAATTATACTGTTAGTGATTTAACTAATGTTGATAGTTGTTGGTATAGTAATGATACAATGTTAGTTAATACAAGTTTAGGAACTATTTGTAGTAATATTACAGGTATTGTTTGGATTGAAGGACAGCACAATGTTACTGTTTGGGCAAATGATACATTAGGTAATGAAAATAGTACAGGAGTTAGTTTTACAATTGATACAACAAATCCTGGTTTGAATATAACTTATCCAATTAATAATACTAATCATACAGTAAATACTATTGATGTTAATTATACTATAGGTGATGCAATTGGTGTTGATAGTTGTTGGTATAGTAATGATACAATGCTAGTTAATACAAGTTTAACAACAAATTGTAATAATCTTACAAGTATTGTTTGGAGTGATGGACAGCATAATGTTACTGTTTATGTTAATGATACTTCTAATAATCTAAATTATACAAGTGTTAGTTTTTTAATTAATACTACAGAGAATTTAAGATTGATAAGTATTTCAACAGATAGGATGACTTATTCTTCTGGTAATACAGTTAATTTTTCTGCTGATTTTAATTCAGAAGGAGAAAATGTTAGGTTATTAATAGCTGAAAATATTAGTTTTATAGCTTGCAATTATACTGAACAAAGTGGTTGTATTGCTAATTCGTCTATATTAACAGACTCTCCTGCTAATGCTATAATGACTGCAAGTGTTAATACTACTTGGTATGCTCAAATTTGTAATTCAACTTATTTTTGTGATAAATTAATACCAGATATAACAATTGCTAGTGACTTTAATATGAGTGATGCAAATGCAACTTTAAGAGGAATTAATAAAAATGATCAGGCTGGTATTTTTGTTAGTTCAGGTGATTTTAATAATGATAGTATAGAGGATATTTTTATTGGTGCTAATTGGGCAGATAATTCTCCTGGAAATAATAATGAAGGAGAAACTTATATTGTTTATGGAAGTAGTGAAGGCTCTTCAATAGCCAATCTTTCAGAAGCAAATGTAACTTTAAGAGGAATTAATTCAACTGATTATTCAGGTACTTGTGTTGCTTCAGGAGATTTTAATGGAGATGGGATAATTGATGTTATAATTGGTGCTTATGGAGCAGATAATCCTATTAGTGAGGATGATGATGATGGAGCAGTTTATGTTGTTTATGGAAATAGTCAAGGTTCAAGTATAAATAATCTTACAGATGCAAATGTAACTTTAAGAGGAAGAGGAATTAGTTCGTTTTATTATGCTGGAACTTATGTTGATTCAGGAGATTTTAATAATGATACAATAGATGATCTTATAATTGGTGCTTATGGAGCAGATAATCCTCCTGGGAATAGTGCTGAAGGAGAAGTATATATTGTTTATGGAAGTAGTGAAGGTTTTGGAGGAAGTAATCTTACTGAGGCAAATGTAACTTTAAAGGGAATTAATGTATTGGATAGTGCAGGTGTTTCTGTTGCTTCAGGAGACTTTAATGGAGATGGTGTGGATGATGCTATAATTGGAGCTTTAGGAAAAAATAATCCTACTACAAATGGTTATGCAGGAGAAGTTTATGTTGTTTATGGAGGTAGTGTTGGAATTCCTGCTTTAAATAATCTTTCTGATGCAAATGTAACTTTAAGAGGAATTAGTATAAGTGATTATGCAAGTAGGGTTAGTTCAGGAGATTTTAATGGAGATGGAATAGATGATGTTATAATTGGGGCTTATTTAGCAGATAATCCTACTGAAAACAATGATGAAGGAGAAGTTTATATTGTTTATGGAAATAGTCAAGGTTCTTCAATAAATAATCTTTCTGATGCAAATGTAACTTTAAGAGGAATTAATGCAGATGATTTTGCTGGTTATGCTGTTAGTTCAGGAGATTTTAATGGAGATGGAATAGATGATGTTATAATTGGTGCTTATGCATCAAATAATCCTGTTGGAAATAGCAATGAAGGAGAAACTTATATTGTTTATGGAAGTAGTGAAGGCTCTTCAATAGCCAATCTTTCAGAAGCAAATGTAACTTTAAGAGGAATTGATGTAGATGACCTTAGTGGTTATTCTGTTAGTTCAGGAGATTTTAATGGAGATGGTTTAGATGATGTTATAATTGGTGCTTATGGAGCAAATAATCCTGCTGGTGGAGGAGGCGAAGGAGAAGTTTATGTTGTTTATACTGGAAAAAATTTAGCAATAGGAAATTTTTCAATTGATTCAGTTAATCCGAGTATTAATATTTCAAGTCCTGCTAATAATACTAATTTTTCAGGTACAGGTTTGGATATTGATTATATTGTTAGTGATAATCTTGAAGTTAGGGATTGTTGGTGGTCAAGTGACACTTATACTGTTAATAATAGTTTAGTTAGTTGTGAAAATATAACTAATATAACTTGGGGAGCAGGACAACATAATGTAACTGTTTGGGTAAATGATTCAGCAGGTAATAAAAATAGTACAGGGGTTAGTTTTAATATTACTATACCTGAACCACCTCCTACCTCTGCTACACCTGCAGGTGGAGGAGGTTCTAGTGTGATTTATAGAGATCTTAATATTATTGTTCCAGGAAGAATTGAAATAAGTTTAGATGATAGCATAATTATCCCAATAAATATTGTTAATCCAAGAGCTTCAACTACTTTGAAGGGCATTAGTTTAAGTGCTTATTCTAATACTCCAAATTTAAGAGTAGAGTTTGATAAAAATGAGATTAATCAGTTAAAGATTAATCAAAATGAGACTGTATTTTTAACTTTAGAATCAGGTTCGATTGTTGGAGAATATGAGATTAATGTTAGAGCTGTTGTGAGTAATCCAGCCTTTACAGAAGAGGCAAAAATTTATGTTGATTTGGTTGAAGCAGTTGGTAAATCAGGAATTGTTGAGAGAATTGTTTTTGCTAATGATTTTTTCAGGCAATATTCAGAATGTTTGGAATTAAATGATTTATTAATTGAGGCAGAAATAAGATTAAATAAAGGAGATATTGAAGGTGCTGGGAAATTAGTAGAAGATACAATTTCTTTATGTAGAGATTTAATAAGTCATACTGAAAAACCTTTCTTATCATCAGAAAGAATTAAGAATTGGACAGGTCCTGTTATTCTTACACTAGCAATTTTAGTTGCTGTTATGGTTGTTATTATTTTGTTTAGAAGGCGTGGTTTAAATATTTATAAAAAAGGAAAGAAGATGAAAAAGAAGAATTTGTTTTTTAAACCAAAAAAGGTTATAAGAAAAAGAAATAAAAGGAATATTTGGAAAGAGTAATTATTTTTTAGATTTTTTCTGTTTTTTAGTAAACTTTTTACTAATTTTCTTATCAATCTGTTTTTCCCTTTTCAAAGCTTTTTTTAATTGCTGTTTTTGCTTATTATTAAAATTTCTACTAATCTTTTTATCAATCTCTTTTTCTTTTTTTAGTGCTCTTTTTTGTTGTTGTTTTTGTTTAGTTTTCTTTTCATTTGTATAATTTCTACTAATCTTTTTATCTATTTGTTTTTCTTTTTTAAGAACTTTGTTAATATTTTGTTTTTGTTCTTTTTTGTTTATTTTTTTATTACTGGGTTTATTTAATATTTTGTTTTTTAAAGGAATTGTTTTTTTAATTTCTTTTCCAGTTATTAATTCTTTGAATTCACTAATAAGAATCTTAAAAATATCTTTATCAAATTCTTCTAATTTATATTTTAGTTTATTTATTTTTGTTGATAAATTAATTAATTGTTTTTCTATATGTTTTTTCATTTTTCTGGTTCTAATTTCAATAATTACTTCTTCATAGGTTAGACTTTGTTTTAGTTTGTATTTTTCTCTTAAGTAAATTCTAAATATTAAACTTAGTTCTTGAATTGATTTTTCAGAGAATTTTTTATTTTCTATTTTTTTTAATTGTCTTAATGCTCCAGATATTAAATGATCTGTTTTCTTTGTTTCTTTATGAAATATATTTTTAAAAAGTCTCATTTTATCACCTTCTTTTTATTATATGTTTAAGGGCATAACGTTTAAATATCTTTCTTTACTGATTATGTTATGAGCTTTGATTTGAATATTAATAAGATAAAAGAAGAGGTAAGAAAGATTATTGTTGGTCAAGATGTAATAGTAGAAGGAGTTTTAAGAGCTTTAATTGCTGATGGTCATGTTTTAATTGAAGGTGTTCCTGGAATTGCAAAAACATTGTTAATAAGAGCAATAGCTCAAGCAATAGGATGTAAATTTTCAAGAATTCAGTTTACTGTTGATTTATTACCTGCAGATATTACTGGGATAACTACTTATACTCCTGGAAAAGGTTTTGAAACAATTAAAGGACCTATTTTTTCAAATTTTGTTATTGCTGATGAAATAAATAGAGCTCCTCCTAAGACTCAGTCTGCTTTATTAGAAGCAATGCAGGAAAAACAAGTTACAATTGGTAGAAAAACTTTTATTTTAGAAAGGCCTTTTTTTGTTATGGCAAATAATAATCCTATTGAAAGTTCTGGAACTTATAAACTTCCTGAAGCTCAGATAGATAGATTTTTATTTAAATTTAAGATGGGTTATCCTACAAATGAGGAGGAAGAGAGGATTATTGAAAAGAATATTAGTATACATGAATTTGAAGAATATGATGTTAATCCTGTTGTTTCATCTTCAACAATAAAAAAAATGCAGATATTGACAAGACAAGTTGCTCTTAGTAACTCTGTAAAAAAATACATTGTTAGGATTGTTAATGCTACAAGAAACCCTAAATTAAATAATATTAGTCTTGGGAAATATATTGAGTGGGGAGGAAGTCCAAGAGCTTCAATTTCATTAGGAATTGGGTCAAGAGCAGATGCTATTTTGCATGGACAGAAAGCAGTTACTCCTCAGAATGTTAAAAATGTTGCTCATGAGGTTTTAAGGCATAGAATATTATTAAATTATGCTGGTCAAGCTGAGGAAATTGATACTGATAGAATTATAGATGAGATTTTATCTAAGATTAAAATACCTTAAAAGAGGATTATTATTTTTAAAATGGCCAAATTAAAAATAGATTTAGATTCTTCACTAAGAAGATTAGACTTAGTTACTAGAGGATTTGTTAATACTAAATTTTTAGGAAATTATGCAAGTGCTTTTAGAGGTAATGGCCTTGAATTTTCTGATTATAGGAACTATGTGCAGGGAGTAGATGATGCAAGTTTAATTGATTGGAAGGCAAGTAAAAGAGTGAATAATCTTTTAGTTAAAGAGTATGTTGAAGAAAGAAATTTAGAGGTTATTTTTTTAGTAGATGTTTCTGAAAAAATGTTAACTAGTTCAACTAAAAAATTAAAAGCAGAATATATTGCTGAATTAGTAGCTAGTTTTGGATTTAATATATTAAAAGCAGGAGATTCTGTAGGGTTAGTTTTATTTTCTGATAAGATTGTTAAATTTCTACATCCTCAAACAGGTTTAAAACAATTTTATAATCTAACTAAATATCTTTTAGATATTAATAATTATGGAAGTTTTTCAGATGTTGATAATGCAATTGATTTTATTTTTAAAAATGGAAATCGTGGTTCTTTAGTTATTTTAATTTCAGATTTTATTTATCCATTAAAATCTGAAAAAAGTTTTAAGTTTGCCTCAAGTAAATTTGATTTGATTTCTATGATGGTTAGAGATGTTAGGGATATGAGTCTTCCTGGAGGGATGGGAAGAGTTGTTGTTAAGGATCCTTATTCTGGTGAAACTTTATTGATTAGTCCTGAAAGAATAAAAAAAGAGTATTCAAAAGTGGCTTCTTCAGATGTTGCTAAAATTAGAAATTTAATGAAAAAGATAGGTGGTGATTTTTTATATTTACAAACTGATAAATCTTTTGCAGAACCTCTTATTGGATTTTTTAAGGCTAGGGAGGCAAAATGGAGGTAAACTTTTGGAAAAAGTTTAATAAAAAAAAATGGAGGTAAACTTTTAGTAAAATGGATATAGTTTTTAAAAACCCTTATTATTTATGGGCATTAGTTATTGTACCTATAATTGTTTTAATTCATTTTTTATCTTTAAGATATTCAAAAAAAAGAGCATTAAAATTTTCAAATTTTATTGCAATAGCTAGAGTATCAGAAAAGGTTACTTTAAGTTCAAATACTCTTATTTTACTAATAAGAATCATAGCAGTTATAGCTATTATTCTTGCAATTGCAGGAACTAGTTTTTGGTATCAAGGAACTGTTAATGATAGTGATTATGTTCTTCTTATAGATTCAAGCTCAAGTATGTTAGCTAGTGATTTAAATCCAACAAGATTAGATGTTGCAAAAGAAGCTGCAGCTGATTTTATTGATAAATTAGATTATTTTTATTCTTCAGCATCAATTATTAGTTTTTCTGGAACTCCTTTTGTTCATCAAACTTTAACTAATGATAAAATTCTTTTAAAACAAGCTATTTCTGATATTAAAGTAAGAGCAGTAGGAGGTACAGACATAGGAAGTGCAATAGTAACTGCATCAAATATTTTGTTATCTTCAAATAGGCCAAAGGTTATTGTATTAATTACAGATGGAAGAGATAATATTGGAATTCATTATAAACAAGGTATTGATTATGCAAATGATAATAATATTGTAGTTTATGTAATAGGAATTGGATCTGAAGAAAGTTATACTATTGATCCTGCAGAAATATTATCCTTAGGAATTGATGTTGCTCAACTTAGCGAGATATCAGATTCTACAGATGGAAGTTTTTCTCAGATTAGAACTGCTGAAGATTTTGAAAAAGCTTATGAGGATATTTTAAATGACGAAGTAAGAAGAGTTTCTTTAGATTTAACATTTATTCTTATGCTGCTTGCTTTGTTTTTACTTATTTTAGAGTGGGTTTTGATTAATACTAGGTTTAAGATTATTCCTTAGTTAGTTTTATAAACCCTATTTTTCTATCTTTTTTATGAAAACTGAGTTACTAATTAAGAGTTTAGCAATTCCAATTTAAACTTAGTTAGGATTCTATTAAATTTTTTAATAAGTATTTTAAAATGATTAAAGATGATAAAGCTGCTATTAATGTTGAAGATAAGAAAGAAATAGAAGAAACTGGAAGGAAAAATGTTTTATTTGATTCTGAAGAGATTGAAGGATTAAGTATTAAGGGTTTTGATTTTAATTTAGTAAATAAGGATGGAATGAGTGGAGAAGATTATAAAAAATTATTAGATAGTTATTTAACAACAGGTTTTCAGGCAAGCCATTTTGCAAAAGCTGTTAAAATTATTAATAAGATGATTAAAGATGATGTTACTATTTATTTAGGTTATACAAGTAATATGGTTACTTCAGGTTTAAGAGATATTTTTAGATATTTAGCTGAACATAAAAAAATAGATGTGATTGTTTCAACAGCAGGAGGTATTGAAGAGGATTTTATTAAATGTTTTGGTGATTTTAAGTTAGGAAAATTTAGTGAGTCAGGAGAATTATTAGCTAAGAAAGGTGTTAACAGAACTGGAAATATTTATGTTCCTAATGAAAGATATTGTAAGTTTGAAGATTTTATTGTTCCTATTTTAAAGGAGATTTATAAGGAACAAAAAGAAACAGGAAAAATAATTTCAGTTAGTGATTTGATAAAAAGATTAGGAAAAGAAATTAATGATGAAAGAAGTATTTATTATTGGTGCTATAAGAATAATATTGATGTTTATTGTCCTGCAATTACTGATGGTAGTTTAGGAGACATGATTCATTTTTTTATGTATGAGCATCCTAATTTTAAAATTGATATTGCTGGTGATATTCATAAATTAAATGAATATACTATTACTAGAAAAAAAACAGGATTAATCCTTCTTGGAAAAGGTATTATGAAACATCATATTTTAAATGCTAATATGATGAGAAACGGAGCTGATTATGGAGTTTATATTAATACTGGAGAAGAATGGGATGGTGCTGATTCAAATGCTCGGCCTGATGAAGCTGTTAGTTGGGGTAAATTAAAAGGTGGGAAAAAAGATAAAGAAGATGAAGTTCAGAAAGGTGAGTTTATAAAAGTATTTGGTGATGCTACTATTTTATTTCCTTTAATAGTTAGTAGGTGTTTTTTGTAAATAGTTAATAACTCTTACCAATTCTAGCAATATAATCAGCAGGTTTATTACAAATAATGCATTTTTTGTTTTTTGCTGATTTTGATTCATCAATATTTAGAACTTTTGCACCTTCTGATTTATGTTTAAGATTATCTTCACAAACTCTATCCTTGCACATAGGTGCAAGAACAATTTTTTTATTTTTTATTGCTGATTGAGTTTCTTTTAAGTTTTTAGTTTCTACAATATTATCTTTTAATAATTTTTCTGCTTTTTTAAATAAAGACTTTTGAATATCTTCTAATATTTTTGGTATTTCTTTTTTTAAATCTTTTATTTTAATTGGTTGTTTATTATTTGTATCTCTTCTTACAACAATTGCTTGTTTTTTTTCAATATCTTTAGGACCTAATTCAATTCTTATTGGAATTCCCTTTAACTCATATTCATTGAATTTAAATCCAGGTCTATATTCTTCTCTATCATCTAAAATTGGAGAAAATTGGTCTAAACTTTGGTTTATTTTTTTTGCTTGCTCTAAGATTTGTTTTTTGTTTTTATTATCAAAAATAGGGATTATGACAAGTTGGTTTGGAGCTATTTTAGGAGGAAGAATAAGACCTTTATCATCTGAATGAATAGCAAACATAACTCCTAACATCCTTGTTGAAATTGCCCAAGTATTTTGCCATACAAATTGTGGTTTTTCGTTTTCATCTAAAAATTTAATATCATAAGCTTTTGCAAAGTTTTGTCCATCATGATGAAAATCAGGACCTTGAATTGCTTTACCATTAGGCATGTAGAATTCCATTGAAATAGTATATTCTGCTCCTGCAAATTTTTCTTTTTCTGTTTTTTTCCCAATCAAAGAAGGAAGTGCTAAAAGTTTTTCACAAATTTCTTTATAGATTCCAATTATCTGGTCTTTTTCAGCTTCTGCTTGTTTTTTTGTTGCATAGGCTGTGTGACCCTCATTAAACCAGAATTCTCTTGTTCTTAAAAAAGGAACAGGGTGTTTAAATTCCCATCTTACAACATTGGACCATTGGTTATATTTTAAAGGAAGGTCTCTATAAGATCTTATCCATTTTGAAAATGAAGGATACATTATTGATTCTGATGTGGGCCTTATTGCTAATCTTTCATTTAGTTTTGTATTCCCTGCATGAGTCACCCATGCAACTTCTGGTGAAAATCCTTTTATATGTTCTTTTTCTTTTGATAGATATTCTTCTGGAATAAATAATGGAAAATAAACATTTTGAATATTATATTTTTTAAATCTTTTATTGCATTCTTCTTGTATTTTTTCCCACATTTGCCAGGCTTTTGGCTTGAAAACAATGCATCCTGAAACTTTTGTATAATCTGCTAATTCTGCTTTTATCATTAATTGAGTAAACCATTCTGAGAATTCATCTTTTTCAACTGTTATTCCTTTGTTGTTTGCCATGATTATTTTAATTTTTTTAAGTATATAAAAGTTTATAAATTTGTTTTTTTGATTTTTAAAATGGAAGATTGTAAAAGTATTGAATTTGAGAATTTTGATAGAGCTGTTTCATTGCTTAGTATGAATGGATATTATGCTAAAGATTTTATTGAAGATTTTGATTGTAAGATTGAAAGATATGATGTTTATAACAGAACTTCAGAAACAGCAAGTCCTATTGTTTATATTTATAGAAAAGGCTTAATAGAATTTGCAGATGATTCTCAGTTTTATTCAAAAGAGAGAAAAAATATTTTGAGAATTTTTGGAAAAACTAAAAAACTTGAGAAACCTAAAAAATCTACAAGGCCTAAGAATTCTAATTTTGGAAAGCTTGAAAAACCTAAAAAAAGAAATAATGTTTTTATGTAATGAGCCTGCGAGGATTCGAACCCCGATCAACTGGGCCGAAACCAGGCATTCTATCCATTGAACTACAGGCTCATTCTTTATTTAGTAATGAAAAGCTATTTAAATCTTTATTGGTTTAGTTGATAATTAAACTATGAAGAGAGGTGAAAATGTTTAGAGAATTTGATAAAAAATTTTGGGCAGCAACATTTACATTAGCTGGAACTATAATTGGAGCTGGAATTTTGGGCTTGCCTTATGTTTTTGCTAAATCTGGTTTTTTGATTGGTTTGTTTTGGCTTTTGATTTTAGGAGTAATTATGATTTATTGTGTTTTGTGTTTAGGAGAGGTTTCATTAAGAACAAAAAAAAATCATCAGCTTCCTGGTTATGCTAAAAAATATTTAGGAAAATGGGGCGAAGGGTTAATGCTTTTTGCTGTTGTTTTTGGAGTTTATTCTGCTTTATTAGCTTATTTGATTGGAGAAAGCCAGAGCTTTTCTTTAATTTTTACAGGAGGTTTGGATTATGCAATTTATTTTGCAATTGGATTTTGGTTAATAATGACTTTGCTTTTAAAAGAGGGATTAAAAGGTTTAAAAAAAATTGAGAGTTGGGGAGTTTTAATTATTCTAGGTATTGTTTTAATTATTGTTGCATATTATTTTCCTAAAGTTAATTTTGGAAATTTGGATTATACTGATTTTTCTTATTTGTTTTTGCCTTTTGGTGTTGTTTTGTTTGCTTTAATGGGTTTTACTTCTATTCCTGAATTAAGAATGGAAATAAGAGGAAATGAGAAAAAATTAAAAAAAGCAATTATTGTTGGTATTTTGATTCCTATTATTGTTTATGCTGTTTTTAGTTTGGTTTTTGTTGGTGTTTTAGGAAAAAATGTTCCTGAAGTTGCAACTTTAAGTTTTGGAAAATTAGTTATCTTATTAGGGATTTTTACAATGCTGACTAGTTATTTTGTTTTAAGTTTTTGTTTAAAAGATGTTTTTAAATTTGATTTAAAATATTCAAAAAAATGGAGTTTTATTTTAGTTTCTTTAATTCCTCTTTTTGTTTATTTTATTTTGTATTTTTTTAATTGGCTGAGTTTTGTAAATGTCCTTGGAATTGGAGGAGTTGTATCGGGAGGTTTGACTGGAATTTTAATTTTGTTAATAAATATTAAAGCAAAAAAATTAGGAAATAGAAAACCGGAATTTTCTGTTCCTATTAATTGGTTTGTTATTGGTTTAATTAGTTTAATTTATATTGGAGGGATTGTTGTTGAGCTTGTGTTTTAATTTTATAAAATTATATTTGTAATTATAATTAAGAAGTTGTTAAGATAGATAAGTAAGCGAAACATTTTGAAATATTAGATTAAGAGATAAGGGAGTTATTATTTTAATTCTTTTTCTAAAATTTCCCTTGAAATTTCATAGTCCGCTCTTTTATTGGTTGTTTGCATTATCTGCCCCATGAGAAAATTAAATGCTTTTGTTTGTCCTGATTTATAATCTTGAACTGATTTTTTATTTTTTTTAATTACTTCTTGAATTGTTTTTGTTAGTTCTTGTTTGTTTGTTATTTTAGTTTGATGTTTTGCTTCTTGTTTTGGTGAAAAAGATTTTGGTATAAATTTTCTTAAAATTTCTTTTGTTTTTAATGGGGTTATTTTATTTTGTTTTAAAAGTTCTAAAAGTTCTGTAATATGCTCAGGATTAATTATTAAATCATCCATTGTTTTTTTATTATAGTTGAGAACAGAAAACCATTCAGTAGTTATCCATGGTAAAGCAAAATTAGCTGGTATTTTTTTAATTACTTTTTCATAAAGTTCTGCAATTTCTAAATTTTGAGTTAAGATTTCTGCATTTTTTTTGTTTATCTTATGGGTTTTGATTATTTTTTCAAGTTTTTGCATTGGTGTTTCTGGAAGCTGTTTTTTTAATTTATCTGTTCTTTGTTTTGTTATCTTAATTACAGGAAGGTCTGGGTCTGGAATAAATCTATAATCTGCTTGCTGTTCTTTTGTCCGCATTAATTCTGTTTTTTGTGTTTCTGAATTCCATCTTCTTGTTTCTAAACTAATTGGTTTTTCTTTTTTATGTCTTTCAAATTCTGAATTAATTGATTTTATTATCTCTGTTATTGAATTAACATTTTTTATTTCTGTTCTTACAGTCAGTCCTTTTATATTTACATTAACATCTGCTTTAATTCCTGCATCTTTGTTTAATGCTTTTATATATGATAATGTTAGAACTAATTGTCTTAGCCATGTTTCAACTTGTTCTGCTGAATAAAAGTCTGGTTCTGTTACTATTTCAACTAATGGTACTCCTGCTCTGTTGTAATCAATTTTTCCTGTTTTAGGGTTCCAGGCTGAAGGGTCTTCTTCTAAATGAACTTCCCTTATTCTTATTTTTTGAAATTTTCCGTTTTCTGCAACAGGAATAGAATATGCTCCTGATATTGTTTTTTGATAACCAGTAGGCATGTCTGGCCAGTTGTAGTGTTTTCTTTGAAAAATTAATGGTTTTTTATTTTCTATTAAATTTGGCTTGCAGTTGAGAAGAAGCCCTATTTGAAGAAGTTTGTTTATTGCTGTTGTATTTGGTAACATTGGTTTTGAACCTGGTTGTCCTGTGCAAATTGGGCAAATATTTGTGTTAGGTTTTATGTGTTTCATGTCGTGGAAGTTTTTACATTTACAAAAAAGTTTTTCTTTTGTTTCTAAATAACCATGAATTTCTAAGCCAATTAAGAGTTGGTTTTTTTGTGTCATAAATAAAAGAGAAAACACATATTTAATAAGTTTTTGTTATTAAGGAAAGTTTTTATATTTACTTTATTATTGATAAAAATGGTAAAAAGAGAAAAACCAAAATTAGGAAAATCAAGCAAGGGTGAAGAGATGCATTATTCTGTTGGTGCTGTTATAAAAAAGATTGAAAATGGTGAGGAAAAATATTTATTAATTGACAGAGCAATTCCACCTTATGGTTTTGCAGGCGTTGCAGGACATATTGATGAAGGTGAGAGAGCTGAAGAATCTTTAGTTAGAGAGGTTAAAGAAGAATGTGGATTAGATGTTGTTGATTTTAAATTATTATTTGAAGAAGAAAGAAAGGGTAATTGGTGTAGTAAGGGTTGCAAAGTTCATTATTGGTATTTATTTGAATGTGATGTTAAAGGAGATGTTAAGAGAAGTTTAGGTGAGACAAAGTCTATTGCATGGTTTTCTAAAGATGAAATAAAAAAATTAAAATTAGAGCTTGTTTGGAAATATTGGTTTGAGAAGTTGGGAGTTTTGTGATGATATGAGATTAATTTGTTATAATTTATTGCATAAAATATTTGTTAAAATCTTATAATAAGTTATTGGAGTTGATTAAGGTAGCAGATAAGAATTAAATTTCTTTAATTATTCTAGGTATATTTTTTAAATGAAAAATTGCATTAAAGAATAATGAGGAACATATTCCAAGTATTCCTAAAGATATAATAATTAATACTCCTACAGCAATAAAATCATTTAGGTTTATTTGTTTTGTTAATATTGCTATTCCAACTCCAACAAAATAAGTAAATGCTATTATAATTGATGTTGAAGCAATAATTAGATATTTTTGGAATTGTAAATCTAAGATATTTTTCTTTTTTATTTTATCATCCATTTTAATCACTAAATGACCATGCTACTAAGATTACTCCAACAATTACAGATATAGCTGTAATTATTAGCCATAAATACTGCCTATTCTGTAAAACTGGCATTGTTCCGATAATCCCAAAAATAGTCAATAAAACTCCAACAACTCCTATAACAGTTTTATTTTTTAGTTTTTTCTTTGTTGTCATTTTACCTTCTTTTTTATTGCTATAAATATGAGTTTCATACTTTAAAATCTTTCTATTGTTTGAGATTATTTTTTTCTGTTTTTTACTTCTTTTGTCAATTTATTAATTGATATGCTAACTAGGATGATGAATATTATAGTGACTTATTAATCACAATAATTATTATAAATTCTTTAGATGTGTTTTTTTAATGGATTTAGCTATTGTTTATATGGTTGCAGGTGTTTCTTCAAGATTTGGAGGGAGGATAAAGCAGTTTGCAAAAGTTGGGCCTGAAGGAGAGAGTTTAATTGAGTATTCTTTAAAACAAGCTCTTAAGGCTGGTTTTAATAAAATTATTTTTGTTGTTGGGGAAAAAACAGAAAGTGTTTTTAAGGAAAAGTTTAAAGATAGTTTTTTAGATGTTCCTGTTTATTATGCTTATCAAGATTATGATGAAAATAAAAGAGACAAGCCATGGGGAACTGTTGATGCTTTATGTTCAATAAAAGAGATTATTAATTGTCCTTTTGTTGTTTGCAATGGAGATGATATTTATGGGGATGAGAGTTTTAAGATTTTGTCTGAACATTTATCAGGGAAAAATGAAGAAGCCACAGTGGGCTATAAATTAGGAGAGGTAATTCCTGATAAAGGAGCTGTTCATAGGGCTATTTTTGAGATTGATGAGGAGGGTTATGTTAAAGATTTAGATGAGATTTTTAATATTGATAAATCTGATTTAGATGCAACAAACACAAAACATGATGATTTGTGCAGTATGAATATTTTTGCATTATTTCCAGAAACAGTTATGAAACTTAATGAAAGATTGGAATTTTTTAAATTTATGAATCGTGGAAGCAGGACAGCTGAATGTTTATTACCTAATGAAGTTAATGAATTGATAAAAACAAACAAGATTAAATTAAAGATTTATCCTAGTTCTGGAAAATGGTTTGGGATTACAAATCCTGAAGATGAAGAAGTTGTTAGAGAAGCTTTGAAAGAGTAGGGTGTGTTATGGTAATAAGAAAACTATTAAGGTTGATAATAAAAGAGAGCAATTAAACAATTGAAATTAGTTGCAGACAAAGCTTTAAAAATAAAAGATTTTATTTAATTAAATGAAAAAAGACAAAATTGTACTATTAGTTTTAGCAGTTATAGTTGTCGGAGTTATTTTTGGAATAAATTATGCAAAGGGAAATGGAAATCAGGATGATGGAGTCATGAAGTGCATTGCTGAAAAATCTGTTGTTTTAATGTCACCTACTTGTTCTGCTTGTGCTTATCAAAAACAAATTTTTGGAGATTATCTTGATTTTTTTGATATAAGATTGATAAATGAAAATAAAGATTTAGTTAATAAATATGGGGTGACTAGAATTCCTGCATGGATTATTGATGAAAAATTATATCAAGGTGTTCAATCAATTGAAGATTTAAAAAAATTAACTAGATGTTAAATATAATAAAATGGTTACACTTGTTAAAACAATTGGGCTTGCAATGGTGGATGCTGTTAATCCTTGTGCATTGGCTGTAATGGTTATTGTTCTTATGACTTTACTTTTGCAAAATCCTGAAAAAAGGAAAAAAGTTTTATTAGGGGGATTTTCATTTACTCTTGCTGTTTTTATTCTTTATTTTTTATATGGTTTGATTATGATTCAGTTTTTTTCTCATGTAATTCCTGAAACAGGAAAATATTCATTTTATATTTTTAAAGGATTTGGATTATTTGCTGTTGTTTTAGGTGTTTTAAATATTAAGGATTATTTTGTTTATAGTCCTGGAGGTTTAGCAACTGAAATGCCTTTGAGTATGAGGCCGAGAATGAGATTATTAATCAAGAGAATATCTTCTCCTGTTGGTGCATTTTTTACTGGTATTTTTGTGACTTTGTTTTTATTGCCTTGCACAATTGGACCTTATATTATTTTTTCAGGTGATATTTCTGCAATGAATTTTTTTAAAACACTTCCTTGGCTGTTTATTTATAATTTGATTTTTATTTTACCTATGATTGCAATAACATTGATAATATATTATGGATTAACAACTGTTGATGAAGTAAGTGGGTGGAAAGAAAGAAATATAAAAAAACTGCATTTAGTTGAGGGTTTAATTTTAACAGCTCTTGGAATTTTAATGATTACAGGAGTGATTTGAAATGGAAATACTTTATTGGATTTTATTAATGACTTTTATTAATGGTTTACTGGCTTTTGCTGGGGGAATTTTATATCTTGTTTTTGGAAAAAATTTTAATAAGATTGTTATTTTTTTAGTTGCTTTTACAACAGGGGCTTTGTTGGGAGGAGCATTTTTTCATTTTATTCCAGAAGCTCTTGGAGAATTATTCTTGATAAAAACTGTTTTAATTATTGTTTTAGGATTTGTTTTGTTTTTAGTTTTAGAGAGGATTTTACATTGGCATCATTGTCATGATGGAGAGTGTAAACATGTTTTTCATTATTTACTTTTGTATGGGGATGGAGTTCATAATTTTATTGATGGTTTAATTATTGCAAGTTCATTTATTATTTCAATTCCATTTGGTATAGTGACTAGTTTATTAATTATGTCTCATGAACTTCCTCAAGAAATAGGTGATTTTGGTGTTTTAGTTTATGGGGGTTTTTCAAAGGGGAAGGCATTGTTTTATAATTTTTTATCTCAATTAACAGCTGTTTTAGGTGGGGTTTTTGGGTTTTTGTTTTTTGGATTTGGAAATTATGCAATTTATTTATTGCCCTTAGCTGCAGGAGGTTTTATTTATATTGCTGTTGCTGATTTAATTCCTGAAATTTTTAAAGAAAAAGATGCTGTTAAAATAGTTATTAATTTAATAATGATTATTTTAGGATTATTAGTTTTGATTAGTGGGAAGTTACTGGTTGGGTGAGGAATAAATGTCTACTATTATAAATAAAAATATTTAAAAATAGTAATTCTAAATAATTATATGGCAGTTCCAAGTGATGTTAAGAATGTATTAACTAAAGTTTTTCAGGCATGTAAAAAAGACCAAGGTAAATTAACAAACTTACCCTCAGAATATGATGGACGGTCTGATGAAAGAGCATATACAGTGCAGAATCTAGAAACTGTAGCATGTAATCATTTATTTGATGATAATTTTTGTGCTTATGGAGTTACAGAGCTTGAAGGATGTACAATAAGGTATTATTTTTCAGCAGGTGCTGAAACTTATGATTTTATTTTAGATTTGCGTACAGAATTTCCAGATTTTTTTAAACATCCTGAATCACGGGAATATTTAGATATTGTGAATAGTCATAGAAGAAGCAGAGGGTTATGACCTGTTTTATTATAATGGTTCATGAAATTAATGATAGCTAATTATTTAAACTTCCATTTACTATGTCCGAATTGTATAATTAAATCAATTCCTAGTTTTTCTGTTTCTAAAGGAATGTCACATGCACCAAAACATGAATCAAGCCAGATAAAACAATCGCAGTTGGTTTTTGATTTAATTTCATCTGTAATTGTTTGAGCATAAAGTTTTAAGCCTTCTGGAAACTGGAGTAAAACTTTTTTAGGTTTTTGTTTTTTAATCTTTGAGATTATTTTAGGTAATTCTAGATTGTAGATTTTTTGTATTTCTTGAATTGATTTTAATTTTGCTTTTTCCATGTTTGATTAATAATGGGAAATTATATATAGTTTTCTGTGTTGATATTATGAGACATAAATAGAGTTCTGAAAGAAATTTGTAGTTATAAGTTAGGAGGAAGAATGGCAAGTAGACAAGAACTAAAAAGAAATATAGAAACACTTTTAGAAAGAACAGGAATATTTAATCATGTAAATGTTAAAGGAGATTTAGATTATGAAAGAAATTCAATTGTGATTGAGTATATTAAAAGAGGTTCATCTTCTCAAAGAGAATTTTTAGGAGCAATGAAAATATTAAAAATAAGAATTGATTTTTTAATAAGGCAAGAATATTTTTTAGGTATAGATGTGGATTCTGTAGGGCCTGATGAAAAAGAAAATTATAAACTAATCTTAAAACGTACACCTTGTGAAGGTGTGAATGTTCATATAACTGATGATGTTTTAAGAAGCATAAATAAATCTCTTGGGAATAAATATTTTTTTAAAAGATAAATTAATTTTATTGAACTTAGAAAATCTCCTGCTTTTAATAGGTGTTGACAAGGATTTTCTAGAATGTCAGAATTTTTCAAATTCTGAGCACTATCATGAATTATAAATTCTTGAAATCACAAAACCAATACAAACTTACATATTTATGTGTGGGTTAAAAACCGAAGGTTTTGTGATGAAATCCAAAAGCTTTTAACTGATTTAAACTTGCTTTTTTTAAGAAAAGTATAAATTAACTGATATATTATTAATTTTATAATAGTAACACCATAGAAAGATTTTTAAACCCTAATTCTGTAAATTCTTTATGGTATTAAAACTAAATGCAACAAGAGAAGCGTATCAAGAATTTTACGGCAGAAATATAGAGCAAATGCCGAAGTTGGTAGCCGACGGCAGAGTTCCTATGAATGTAGCTCAATTAATGCAGAGAAAGCTTGATGTGAGAAATTCTGATGCTAAGGTAAAAAGTTCTTATATGGATAATTATTTTGATACATCTGATTTGAAAGCACAAAGAGGAAATGAAGTAAAATTATTTTTAACAACTTATGCTGATGGCTCTATTACTCCTTTAGGAAGAGAATATCTAGCTATGATTAATCCTGAAGAAGAATTAATTAATAGGGCTGTGAATCTTGGTGTAAATGATAGATATGAAAAAATTCAGGGAAATGAAGTAGTAGTAGCTCAAAGAGAAAAACTTGCTGAAGTTATTAATACAGGACTAACTGAGCAGCAAGCAAAAGATTCTTTATTTTGGAGAGTAATATTAAGACATCCTGATGTAGTTCCAAAAGAATTTGCAATTCCAGGTTTGCATGAAGAAGTTATTCCTTATATTTTTTCTGAAGCTAAGCAAAGATTCAAATATGATACTAATATGGGAGTTTATCCAGGCTTATGTAGTAAAAATGTTTCAGAAATGCGGGCGTGGTTTGTCTTCAGGCTCGAGCGCAGGTCTCTTGCCCTTGGCTGGCCTGCTCTTGACTATGACTCTGGTCGTTTCGTCGGTATAGCGCCGGAGGCGCTGAGCACGCCGGGCAAGGGTGCTTCAAACATAAAAGCATACACTATAGCAGACCTTCAAGCTGTTGATAAGGTTATGGAAGGATTGGAAGGGACTCTTCATCCAGATGTTCTTAAACCATTTGCAGAATTAAGAAAGAAACTTTAATTCTATTCTACAAATCTTTTTATAAGCAGTTTGTTATATTCTTGTGTCCTGGCAACCGAAAGGCAACTTTTGAGAAGCCGGGTTATACGCTCTTTTACGAGGGCAACTTAGTTGTCATAAAATACAACTGTGACAGAAATGAAACAGTGGTGAATAAAATTAAGTAAAAGAGCTATGCTCTGGGGCGTGGTATGTCAACAGGCTCGAGAACAGGTCTAATGCCAATGGCAGGAATGATCTTGACAATGACAATGGTCGTTTCGTCGGAATAACCCGCTACTCGGTGACAGGACGTTTTTTATTTTTCTTCCATTTATTTTTGGATTTGATGCTTGCTATAACGCAAGCAATTTCATCATAATTAACATCAGTATTTTTCAATCTTTTTTTAATGTCTCTTAATCTTTCCTTATGGCTGTAGATTTTGTTTAGGATTATATTTATTTTTTTTCTTGGCAGAACTTCCCAAATTGATAATTGTCTGTGCTCAATTAAATTAATCAGATGACCCCAAACTGTAGCTTCTTTTATTCCTTGCTTTAAGGCAATATCTTTTATTGCCATGCCTTTTTTGTAAGAAAATAATGTTTTTTGTGTTGAAAACTGAAGTTCACTTTCTTTAACTCTTTTGATATAATTGGCATAGTTTTTCTTATTGTGAACTAGAAGTTTGCTTCCATGTGAAAAATATTTATTAAAATCTCTAATCAAATGTTTTTTGTATTTGTATGTGTTGGCATAAGAACAATAAGCTAACCATCCTTCTAAAGATCTAAGAGCTTTTTCTCTCCTAATAACTCCTTCATCAAAAAGGATCCTTAATTTGTTGAATTTTCTTTCAAAATTTTTAAGATTGCTTTTTCTTACGAGTTTGTAATTATAAAAAATCCTGAATCCAAGAAAATTTATTCCACTGCTTAATTTTAAAACATCAGACTTGCTTGGATGTAATTCTAATTTTAATTTGTCTATTAAGAAATTGTTAATTTCAGTTTTCCATTGTTTAAGTTGCTTTTTTGATTCATGTAAAATAACAAAATCATCAACATATCTTATGTAATATTTTGCTCTTAATTTATGCTTAACAAACTGATCCAATTCATTAAGATAAAGGTTTGCAAAAAACTGGCTTGTTAAATTTCCTAAAGGCATACCTTTTGTTTTCTTATTAACTACAAGAATTTTTTCTATGAGCCATATGACCTTTTCATCTTTAATTTTTCTTTTGATTATATTTATTAATATCTGGTGATCAATTTCTTCAAAATAGTGTTTGATGTCAGCCTTTAAAACAAAACATTCTCTTGTATTATTTTTTGATACAATTTTTTTAAATTTATCAAATCTCCCAATTGCTTTTAAAGTGCCTTTTCCAATACGATTAGCATGAGAATCATAAATAAATCTCTTATCAAAATCTGGAACTATAATATTGTATAAGGCGTGATGAACAACTCTGTCCCTATAAACAGCTTTTGAGATTTTTCTTGTTTTAGGATCTCTTAAAACAAAGGTCTTTAATTCATGAGGTTCATAGGTCTGATTCATTAATTCTCTTTGTAGTTTTGTTAGATTCTCTTTTAGATGTTTTTGAAAACGCTTAATGTATCTTCTTTTTGTTTTTCCTTTTTTTGAATTATAAAATGCAAAGATGAGATTTTCATATAAACAAATTTTATTATACATAAAAATTATTCAAACAATTTTATTATAAAATTCATTAAAAAGTAAAGCTTTTAACTCCTGCTTTTGTGATATATCTATGGCAAACATAAGACAACCGATTATAACAGTAGCAGGTCATGTTGACCATGGTAAGACAACTATACTTGATAGTATAAGAAAGACAAAAGTTTATGATACAGAAGCAGG
>JBDRMT010000011.1:0-9526 GCA_043811855.1 archaeon
TCAGATTTATGGAAAAGTTTAACTAATTCGTTTTCTAATTTATTTGAAGGATGAGCAAGAATCGTTTGTCTCATCCTTACTTTAATAATTTTGAGAATAACTATTTTTCGGTTTTGAAAAATCTATTCCGGACAACACCTCATTATCAAAACATTTAAAAACGATAACGACGATATAATCTTATAACATTAAAAAATAAAAAGGAGGTATAAAATGAAACAACCAACAACACAAAAGCAGGCAAATATTAGAATTAGATCTCTTAAGAAACAAATCAGTAACATAGAGAAAGTTAAGAAAAAACTTAAAGTAAAAAAACCTGTAAAGAAAAAGAAGAAAGCTGCTAAAAGAAAAAAAAGAAAGTAGTTTATTTTTTATTTTTATTTTTTATTAATATGATTCTTTTCTAGTTCTTCTAAGTAATCTTTAACCCTCTCAATAATTTGAGGAATAACAAATCTTTCAATATTATTTTCAAAAATTTCTTTTAATGAAAGATGTTCTGTTAAATAATAATTATTCCCATTTTTTTCAATTAACATACTATCTCTAAGTCTCTTTAATTGACGACGTATATTTGATTCAGCAAGACCCTTTGTATCAAGACTATATTTTTTTCTAATATTCTCAACCCTTGTTCTTATTTCTTCACTACTAACCTCTTCTTTTTTATCATTAGCATTATTTAAGACCATTAAAATATCAACAATAACATCTCTAGAATCTCCTAACTGAAGTAATCCAAGGGATAAACAAATCTTTCTAACAAGCTCTCTTTTTTCCAAACCTGAAGGTTTTTCATATTTTCTTAATGTGATTTCAGATAATGGCAAGTCTTTCATTTTAAATCCTTTCTTAGTTTATTTATTTTTTGGACTATTGCTTCAGTTGTCTTATAAAGATTTTTTAGATTTCCTGATTCTTCATCAGGAATTTTCCATTGAATAACTTCTTTTGAATATTCTTTTTTACTAAATAATGTTTTATGAACATCATCTGCAACAATAATAATTAAATCTTGTTTCTTAAGAAGAGTTGTATTAATTCCCTTTGGCTTTCCTTTTATTTTTAATCCATATTTCTTTTTAATAAACTCTCTACCTTTTAGCTCTCTTGGACGCAACTTGTGTAATCCAGGAATAACTCCTCCACTACTTATCTTTATTTTTTTATTTTCATTAATTTTCTTAAAATATGCTTCTGCAAATTTACTTCTGAATCTATTATACCTACAAACAAACAATATTTTCATTCTAACACCCCTTTACATCTATTCAAACACATATAAACTTATAAATTTATCTTAATTACCTTAGCCATGGAGCTAGTGGCATTATTAGGAGCAGGAAAAGGAACTTGGGGACAAGTTGCAGGAGTTATTAATCATGGCGAATGGGACAACATAATTCTTTTAGGAGATGAATTTGCAAAACAATTTAATTCACAAAAAGATTTTGAATTTATTGAAATAAAACCTGAGGGAATCTTAGAATTAAAAGATGAAATTATGAAAAAACTTAAAGGAAAGATTAAAGGAACAGAAGTTGCACTTAGTATAGCAAGTGGAGAAGGAAAACAACACATGGCTTTAATATCTGCTCTTCTTTGTCTTCCTGTGGGAATCAGATTCACAGTCTTAACAAAAGATGGTTTAGTTTTTATGTAAATATTTAAATAATTTAATTTTTACTCTTTAATATGATAATAAATGTAGGTTCAAAAAATAAAAACAAAGTTGATGCAGTTAAAGAAATTATTTTAGAATATGATTTTTTAAAAGATGCAGATGTTGTTTCTATTGAAGTATCTTCAGGAGTTTCAGATCAGCCAAAATCCGCAGAAGAGACAATTCAAGGAGCTAAAAATAGGGCAATTAATTCATTTAAAGATTGTGATTTAAGTATTGGATATGAATCAGGCCTCATAAGATTGCCTGAAACAAAAACAGGTTATGCAAACATAGATGTTTGTGCTATTTATGATGGAAATAAGTTTCATCTTGGTTTTGCCCCAATGTTTGAATATCCAATTGAAGCAACAAAAATGGTTTTTAATGAAGGATTAGATATGAGTCAAGCTTTTTTTAAAAATAGTTTAACTGAAAAAGAAAATATTGGGGCTCACGAAGGAATAGTGGGTTTTTTAACAAAAGGAAGAATGACTCGAAAAGAATTTACAATGCATGGAATAAGAATGGCTTTAATTCATCTAGAATTTCCAGAGTTGTATTAATCTTTTATCTTCATCTCTTTCATACCCTCTCCAATTAAAACAATCTTACTAACTTCATGTTCATCTAAAATCTTATAATCTTTTAATCCAACTTTTTTTAATTCTTTAACAAGTTTATCTGCAAATTCTTTAATCTCCTCATGAGTTGGCATCATATCATAACCTAATCTCTGACGTGAAAAACCAACACTAACAAATCCTTTAACTTCAACAAAATCAGGATTTGTTTTTTTAATTAACTTAACATAACCATCAACCTGGATGTCCTTCATGTTTTTGTCCTTTACAAGAGTCATTCTTAAAACAGTCCTAGTCTTACTTTTTAAATCTTTTAAAATATCTAAACTTTTATTATATTTTTTCCAAGCATCTTTAACATTACTCTTATGCCATTTATCAAAGAATTCTTTATTAGGAGCATTTAAACTAATATAAAGTTGAGTTGGAAGGCTATCTTCTTTATCAAGCTTCTTTAAAACTTCAGGATTTAAACCATTACTAACTAAAAAAATTGTTTTCCTTTTTTTTCTTAGTTCTAAAATAAATTCTCCAATCTTAGGATATAATGTAGGTTCTCCAATTAAACTTATTGCAAACTGCATTGGTTCTTGAGCTTCTTTATACTTTTCCTTATTAACTTTTTTATTTCCTTTAAATCCAGTTAATAATTTTCTTTGAAAATTAATGCTTTCATTAATAATATCAGAAGGTTTTTTAATCTCCCTACTTTTAACTTTATTAAAATCAATTTCAATTGGTCTCCAACAATGCAAACATTTATTTTCACATCCTAGCCACGGACTCATTTGACAACATAAATGACTTTTTATTCCATAAAACTTTTCTTTATAACAAACACCTTCATCAACCAAACTCTTTCTTGTCCATCTGCATATCTTAACACTTCCGTGATCTCCAATAAATCTATGTCCTTGCTTTTCAAGCTGTTTTTTAATGTTTGTTTTCATAAAATTAAAGAATTAAGCTAGTTTAAAAATTTAATTACCTATCATGAACTCTGTCAACTTCTTTAGCCCATTGAGAAAGAGCAAGTTCTAATCCATGTCTAAGAAGAGGAGTGTGACAACGTTTAGTGTTGTAAACAACATATCTGTTAGTTAAACCTTCAGCATCTCTAGCCTCTCCATCATAAAACAATTCTGCTTCATCTAAACCATTTACTAATCTTAAGCTTTCAAATAAGGACATATGATTGTCATCAGGCCATTCTACTGAAATATTAAAAAAATTAGGTTCGTAAAAACCCACATGTCTTAAGAGTGTTTCAACCCTTCTCTTGTCAATTTCATATTCATTAACTGCATGTAAATCTATATAAACAGAAAAACCACAACAGTTTGAATCACCTTCACTTAGTTTAGTTCTATCTATAATCTGATACCACATTACTGGATCTGTCATAAAACTCTAACAAAAACATTATTTAAAAACATTTATATTAAATAAAAGCAAAAGCCCAACCAAACATTAATACTAACAAGCTTATTAAAATAGCATAAGTTGCTACCTTAAATGCAATTTCTCCAACCTTTTTACTTCCTGTAATTGCCCAAATAGTTAACATAAACATTCTTCCTCCATCAAAAATAGCAACAGGCCACATATTAACTAAAGCAACACTCAAGTTAATCAAAGCTAACCACCATATTAAATGATAAATAAATAATATAATATCTGCATTAAATCTAGGTTCATAATTTGTTCCGGGTTTTTTAAAGAAATTAAACATATCTGTAACTTGGCTTAATAATTTTGTTCTTGAATCATATCCAATTCCAATCATTGCCCTTCCTTCTTGATTTGGATCTTCACCTAAAATTATTTCATATTCTAAAATATCATCCTCATATTTTGTAATAATTTTAATTTCATCACCAGGGTTTAAATCTTCTAAAACCTCTACCAGGTCTCCTTGATCACTAATCTTATAATCATCAACTCCAATTATGGAACCCTTCATTGCAACATTAATTGCAGGAAGATCATTATACAAAAGAACATACTCTTTTTCTGCTTCTAATTGTAGTTTAAGATTCTCTACACTCAAGTAATATGTTTCTCCATTTGCTGTTATTTTTATTAAATTTAAAGTATAACCATTACTTCCAAAAATCAAATTATTAGTAAGATTGTTTTGATTAATTATATATAAAATATTTTGATTAGTAAAACCATCTATTGTAATTCCTCCAACTCCAGTTATTGTATTCACAAAAACAGGAGAACTAGCATAAGTATTAAACATGGCTCCTGCAGGAACATAAGCAAGGACAAAAAATCCAGACAATACTAATAAGAATACAAGTGCTAAAATAAAATTGGAAAACACTCCTGCAGATAATATAACTATTTGTCGATATCTAGATTTCTTTTCCATATCTTCTTCATCTTGTTCAACAAATGCAGCTAAAAAAGGTCCTAAAAATCCAAAACCAGTACTTTTAATTTTTACTCCATAAAGTTTCATATAAATACCATGAGCAAATTCATGAAAAATAGCAACAACTGCAATTGCAATTATCCAATAAGTAAAGTAAAAAGGAGGTAAAAATGTAACATTAAATGCCTCAGGCAAATAAGGAAACAAAGGGAGTAAAGGAGGAATTTTTATTGCTCTAACAATTTCTGGTTGAAACAAATAAACACTTACAATCTTAACTAAAAGATAAATCATACCAATCATTAATAAATACCCACATATAACTGAAATAACTGCTAAAACTTTCAAAGTCTTTTTATATTTTCCACCAATATAATTAATAAACTTAACACCAATCTGTGTTCTATAAAGATATAATATTCCTTCTCTTTGTACTTTTTTCCTTCTTTTATATAAAAAAATTGCAACTGCTAAACTAAATGCTACTAAAAATATTACATCATAGATATAAAATGACATTTTATCAACCTTAAGTAATAAAATCAAAAGGTATTTTTAAATGTATGTAGAATTACTTCTTTCTAATAGGTCTAAAATCTCTTTTCAAACACTTTCTACATCTAACTTTTTTCTCAATAATCTTTCTAGGATCTGCTCTAATTTTTGCTTTGCAATTTTTACAAACAAACATATTTTTGTATAATCTTGCTTGTGTTGCTGGTAATTTTGTTGCCATTTAAATTTTGTTCTCCTTGTTTAAATTTAAATTGCTCAAAAATTTTATTTTTGTTGCCATGTTATAGAACTCTTATTTAGGTTTTTAAATCTTACTAAAACTTCCTTTTAATTATTTTACTTCCTTCAATATCCCAATACTCTATCTGATCTCCTTCTGCTAGTCCTTCTTTAATATCTTCCATTATTGCAATTCCTTCAATTGTTTCAAAACTTTCTAAATCCATAATATTTGCAGTATCTCCTATAATATTCAAAACTTGTCCTTTATTCTTATTAATCATAGGAACTTCTAATCTTTCATGCCCACCTGTAACAAAAACCTTTTTCTTACCATCAATAATTCCAATAGCTTCAATTCTGCACTTTGCATGTCCGTGCTTTCCTGTTTTAGAAATATCATTTGATCTTACTATACAAGAAACACCATCAACAATAATTGTACTTCCAGACCTAGCATCTACTGCATTTATTAATTTGAACGCCATAGTAATTAGATTAAATAAGCATTTATAAATGTTTTTGAAGTTATTTTGTTAATCTTTGTTTATAAGATTCTAATCTAGGTTTAGCATATTCATAAAAACTAGGTTCTAGATCTTTTTGAGTATCAATGAAAGTTTCCAATGCTTCATATGTAACAGTTCTATTTCCCTTTGGGTTTTTCCTATGACCTCTTAATCTACCCCTATCAATCCATGTATCAATGGTCTTAACACAAAGTCCACAAATATCTGCAACTTCTTTTAATTTTAAATTTCTTTTTGGATTTTCTGATACCTCTACACCAACATCTAATACCATAATATTAAAAATTATGATTGTTTATAAAACTTCATCTTCTAGTAACCACAATAGTTTTAAACCCACCCTCCTATTTCTTTTCATGACAATCATAAAGAAAAATGACTTTGTTGAAATAGAATTTACAGGAAGGGATAGTTCTAATAATCAAATATTTGATACAACAGATTTAAAAAAAGCAAAAGAAATAGGAATAGAAAACGCTCCAACAATAAAACCCTTATTAATTTCTGTAGGAAATGAAATGCTTCTTAAAGGTTTAGACCAAGATTTAGAAGGTAAAGAAGTTGGAAAGACATACCAAATCCATCTTAAACCAGATAAAGCATTTGGAAAAAGAAATCCTCAGATGATTCGAACTTATAATATAAATTCATTTAAAAAAAATAATGTAGATCCTTATCCAGGAATGACTCTTCAATTAGATAATACAATAGCAAAAATTATCTCAGTTTCTGGTGGAAGAGTAATGATAGATTTTAATAATCCTTTAGCAGGAAGAGAAATAGATTATGAATACAAAATAAATAAGATAATTTCAGATGATAATGAAAAGATTAATGCAATTCAAGATTTTTTCTTAAAACAAAAGTATGAATTTAAAATTGATAAAGAAAAAAACAAAGTAATTTTTAAAGAAAAACTTATCAAACCCTTAATAGAAATGATAAATCCCAAATTTAAAGAAATGACTGGATTTGATTTTATTGTTGAAGAAGATAAAAAAGAAAACAAACTAATAGACTCTAAAACATCTAAGAAACCCCAATAATCTTTAAATAGAGATTTTAACTTTTTTTCTAATGGAAGAGGACTTTGAAAGAGGAGGATATTCTAATTATCCAAAAGAGGAAAAATCTAATTATGATGATTTTTATGAAGATCCTAGTCCAAAACCTCCATCAATACACGAATTAGTTTCTAAAAAATCTGAATCTTCTATTAATTTTGATAATAAATCTTCTGAATTAGCTGAAATTGATAGAGAACTAGAAGAACTTTTACAAAAACAACATTCAAAAGTTAAAGTATTTGGAGTTGGAGGAGCAGGAGGAAACACAATTTCAAGAATGAAAGAAATTGGAATAAAAGGAGGAGAATTTATTGCAGTAAATACAGATGCTCAGGATCTTTTATATTCAAATGCAGATTCTAAAATTTTAATTGGAAGAGAATTAACAATGGGACTTGGAGCAGGATCAAATCCCAAAATAGGTGAAGAAGCAGCTCGAGAATCAGAGCAAGAAATTAAAAAGAAAGTTGCAGGATGTGACATGGTGTTTGTAACTTGTGGTATGGGAGGAGGAACAGGTTCTGGAGCAGCACCAGTTATTTCTGCTTTAGCAAGAAAACAAGGAGCCTTAACAATAGGAGTAATAACTATGCCTTTTACAATTGAAGGTAGGAAAAGAATTGAAAACGCAGAATATGGATTAGAAAGAATGGAATCTGCTGTTGACACTTTAATTGTTATACCCAATGATAAGTTATTAGAAATTGCTCCTGAATTACCTTTACAAACTGCATTCAAAGTTGCTGATGAAATTTTAACAAACGCAGTAAAAGGTACAACAGAACTTGTAACAAAGTCAGGTCTAGTAAATCTTGATTTTGCAGATGTTAAAGCAGTTATGACAAATGGAGGAGTATCTTTAATGGGGATGGGAGAATCAGATTCAGCAAATCGTGCTCAAGAAGCAGTTGAAAAAGCTTTATCAAATCCCTTGCTTGATGTTGATATATCAGAGGCAGGAGGAGCTTTAGTTAATATAATTGGAGGAAATGATATGTCTTTAGATGAAGCTCGAGCAATAATTGCAGCAGTAGGAGATAGATTAAGTTCTGAAGCTAAAATGATTTGGGGAGCTCAGATATCTCCAGAAATGGAAAAATCAATTAGAGTTATGATTATAATCACAGGAGTAAAATCTTCTCAAATCATGGGGGGAGAACTTCCTTTAGAAATCAAGAGACAAGTAGAAATGGGAGATGAACTTGGAATTGAATTTTTAGAATAAATTTTAAGCTACACCTGTTCTTTTTTCTAATCTATCTATAAGGATTTTATCATAAGTACCAATACCAACAGAATCAGGATAGTATCGAGTATCTGTACCTTCTCTTGAAGAATGAACCCAAGAACCATCTGATACTCTTTCTAAAATATGATGAGTTCCATAGTCTCCATCATAAATAGTATATTCAATTCTATTTTTATCTAGCCTAGTTACCTTTCTTTCATCTAGAAGCATTTTCTAATTAAACACTTTATCATTTTTAAACCTTTATTTTTTAAAATCTAAAGATTTTTAAACCTTTCAATCTAGTTATTTTAATGGTATTTAATTTAAAATCATTTATAAAACAATCAAGCAGAGTTTGGCAGCTTTTAAAAAGACCTGACAAAGAAGAATTTACAACAGTTGCAAAAGTATCTGCAATTGGTTTAGCTTTAATTGGAGTAATTGGATTTGTAATTAATCTTGCAATGGTATTTCTTGGGTTAGCATAAATTATCCACATAAATCTTTATAAATAATACTAATTCTTATATAAAATGGATAAAGGAATACCTCCTACATATACATATGCAGCAGGAAGTGCAGATCAATTAAGAACAAGAGATTCTTCTCTTACAACAATAGAAAAACCAATTCGTTCTAATTTAGCAAAACATCTTAAGTCTAATGGAGCAGTAGTACTACCAAATTTTGTAGGAGTTTATCAAGATGAACAATGTGGTCCAGATAACCCTTATCCAGAATTAAGAGAAGCAGCACTTAGATTAAAAGAAGGTTTAGTAGGATTATTAGATGTCTTAGATGGTATTGAATTAAACCCCAAATTAATCCATATAATTTATAAAGGAGAAACCTGGGATGAAAGTTTAATAAGACAATGTTTAGGAGACAAAGAAAGAAGATTAGCAGTTTCAAGACTTGGTCAGACTCCTAATTTTTCTAAAAAAGACACAGATGTTTTCTTAGAATTACTTAAAATAGAACCAGGTGGAGAACATCCTGATAAAGGAAAATATATAAAACAACTTCAAACTCAACAAAAAACTTATGGTTTAACAAAAGATGAATATTTTATTTTAGGATGTCATACAGGTTTGTTTGGCAGAAATAGTCTAATTACAGATTCAGAACATTTAGCAATGGCAGGAGAAATTTTAGAGGTAGAGGGAATGAGATATTAATAGATTTCTAAAATACGGTGTTGTCCGGAATAGATTTTTCAAAACCGAAAAATAGTTATTCTCAAAATTATTAAAGTAAGGATGAGACAAACGATTCTTGCTCATCCTTCAAATAAATTAGAAAACGAATTAGTTAAACTTTTCCATAAATC
>JBDRMT010000012.1:0-3009 GCA_043811855.1 archaeon
AACTAAACAAACCTTCAAAAAACATTTAAATAACCTATTTCTCTGTATATAATATAAAAGAGTGGAAAATGACAGAAAAAGATTTTGTTTTTAATGAAAAAGTAAAACAAAAAGGAATTTTTAATTTTAAAGACCTTTATGAATACTTCTATGATCACTTAATGGACCAGGATTATGATATTTTTGAAAAGAATTATAATGAAAAAATATTAGCTGGAGATGCAAAGCAAATAGAACTTAACTGGGTTTTAAAAAAATCACCTGGTTCAAATTACTTTCTCTTTCATGTAGATGTCAACTGGCTACTTCTTGGAGTTAAAAAAGTTAAAGTTAAAAAAGAAGGTCATGAAGTATCAATGGATTCTGGATCAATTGAACTTATTTTTAAAGCATATTTAGTTAAAGATCCAAATGATAAATGGAGTAAAAATAATATTTTTAAATTTTTCAGAAGGGTTTATGACAAATTTTTAATAAAAGAAAGAATAGAAGATTTTGAAGAAAAACTTTATCTTGAAGTAGAAGAAATGGTTGCAAATGTAAAATCATTCTTAGCAATTGAAGGCCAACATACTAGTTTTTAGATTCAACAAAAACTTTTAAATACACTCATTATCTTATTTATATGTAAAAAGAGTGTAAACAACATGGTTGAAAAAGATAGAATATACAAAGGTAAGGTTAAACAAAAAGGGATTTTTAATTTTAAAGATTCTTATCAGTTCTTATTTGATTATCTAAAAGATGAAAACTATGATATTACAGAAGAGAAATATGTTGAAAAAGTTGAAGGTGAATCAAAAAACCTAGAAATAATATGGACTGGAACAAAAGAAGTTTCAGATTATTTTAGATTTGAATATAGGATACGTTGGTGGATTTTGGGAATGAAAAAAATAAGAGTTAAAAAAGAAGGTCAAGAAATAACAATGGATTCTGGAACTGTTGAAATAAGATTTGAATCTTACCTTCAAAAAGATTATGAAAATAGATGGGAAAACAATCCTTTTTTCAAGTTTATAAGAGGTTTTTATGATAGATATATTATGAAGTCTAGGGCTGATGATTTTGTAGATAGACTTTTTAATGATACTCTAGAACTTATTGCTCAAGCAAAGTCATTTCTAGCAATTGAAGGTCAGCATCAATAGAAATTCTTAGTAGCTCCTTAATATAAACACTTAGACTACTCTTACTTATAATTGTTTAAAGGTTACCAATAAGATTTATATTGTGTATATAAGACTTAAAATTCATATTCTCATCAATATAGTCAACTGAATTTATTAGTCTAAAATTTTATCAGTTGACTTATTAGAGAATTGCAATAAAAAATAACTCAATCATTGCAATTGTCTATATATATCTTTAAATATAAATCATAACTATACACACTAATGAAAAAAAAGGCCTTAATATCCCTATCAATTGTAGTTTTACTAAATATCTTAGTTATATCAGCAATAGAATTAGATATAACTGAAAAACCAATTTCAAACGCATACATACTAGAATTTAATCAACATGCTTCTTATGAATTAACAATAAGAAACTTAGGAGAAACAGATACTTTTGAAATATATTCTCTAGTTGGAATTGACATAAATCCTAAAGAATTCATAATAAACTCAGGTGAATCAAAAAAAATAATAATTGAGCTAACTCCTCAAGAACCTCTTAAAAAACACAGAGACACTCCTTTTAGATTTGAGTATAAAATAAAAAACTCAAAAAATGAAATACAAACAGGAAATTTATTATTAAATATAATTAATTTAGAATCAGCATTTTCAGTTCAAACAGAAAGTATAAATCCAAATTCAGAAACAATAACCCTAATTATTAAAAACAACCTAATTCATGATTTTCAAGATGTAGAATTTAAAATAACTTCTGCATTTTTTGAACATCAAGAAAAATTAGCTATTAATTCAGAAGAAGAAATTGAAATTAAAATACCTCTAAATATTCAAGAGGTAAAAAAACATGACGCAGGAAATTATCTTGTTAATTCTCAAGTAACAATAAACAAAAAAACATCAAATATTGAATCTCAAATGAAGTTTTTAGAACAAGAAGGAATAGAAACTCTTGATAGTGAAGAAGGATTTTTCATAAGAAGAACAGAAATCTTTAGAAAAAACATAGGAAACATAAAAAAATCACTTAATATAAACCTAAGAAAAAATCTAATTTCCTCTATTTTTACATATTCAAATATTGCTCCAACTAATACAAAAATCACTGGTTTTTCAAAAATATACACTTGGAATAAAGAATTAATTCCAAATGAAGAAATAAAAATAATAACAAGAACAAATTGGTATATTCCTATTGTAATTATTATCATAATAATTATTGTAATATTTTTAATAAGAAGAGTAATTTATTCAAATATAGAATTAACAAAAAAAGTATCTTTTGTAAAAACAAAAGGAGGGCAGTTTGCATTAAAAATAACTTTAAAAGCAAAAGCTAAAGATTTTGTAGAAAGAATTAAAATAATAGATAAACTTCCTTCTTTAGTAAAACTTTATGAAAAATTTGGAGTAATTGAACCTGATAAAATTGATCTAGATAACAAAAGATTAGTATGGAATATAGAATCTTTAAATAAAGGTGAAACAAGAATCTTTACTTATATTATCTACTCAAAAATTGGAGTTGTCGGAAGATTTGAACTTCCAGAAGCTAAAGCAATTTATGAAAAAGAAGGAAAAGTAAAAGAAACTACTTCTAACAGAAGTTTTTACATTAATGAACCTAGAAGTGAATAATTCTTAACTACTAGTAACTAATTGAATTTATAGCTTCTCTCATCTATTGTTCACACCAACCTCAAATTTATAGACTACTAATACTACTCAGAATACGGTGTTGTCCGGAATAGATTTTTCAAAACCGAAAAATAGTTATTCTCAAAATTATTAAAGTAAGGATGAGACAAACGATTCTTGCTCATCCTTCAAATAAATTAGAAAACGAATTAGTTAAACTTTTCCATAAATC
>JBDRMT010000013.1:0-15471 GCA_043811855.1 archaeon
TTTTATCATGACTCCTCAGCAGCTTTATTAAAAAATGGAAAAATTGTAGCAGCTGCTCAAGAAGAAAGATTTACAAGAAAAAAACATGATACATCATTTCCATCTAATGCAATTAAATATTGCCTTGAAAGCCAGAATATAACTGGTAAAGATGTTGGTTATGTAGGTTTTTATGAAAAACCATTATTAAAGTTTGAAAGATTGTTAAATCAACACATAGCAAAATTCCCTCTAAGCTATAAAACTTTTCTTGGAAATATGCCTTCGTGGTTTAATGAAAAATTAAGGGTAGTTAAGTTTGTAAAAAAAGAACTTAAACAAAAAAAACCAATAATGTTTATTGAACATCATCTAGCACATGCAGCAGGTTCTTTTTTAATAAGCCCGTTTCAAGAAGCAGCTATCTTGACTGTTGATGGAGTTGGAGAATGGACAACAACTGCTTATGGAATAGGCAGGGGTAATGATATTAAATTATTAAAGGAAATAACTTTTCCTCATTCTTTAGGTTTATTATATTCTGCAATTACAGCTTATTTAGGATTTAAAGTAAATAACGGAGAGTATAAATGTCTACACCCAAATACAAATGTTTTATTATCAAATGGAAGATTAGAAAAAATTGAAGATTTATTTAATCTGCAAGGAAAAATTAATAAGATATCAGATACAGAAGAAATTAAAAAACTTAAATCAAGCATAGAACTTATTTCATTAAATAAATCAAACTTTAAATTAAACCCTCAAAAAACAAATACTATCTATAGAAAAAAAGCTGATACTTTTTTATATGAAGTAGAACTTTTATCAGGTAGAAAAGTAACTGTAACAAATAATCATAAATTTACTAGTATTGATTCTTTTGGAGAACCCTATAGTATTAATACAGATTCACTTAAAAAAGAAGATTTTATAATTATACCCAAAAACATAAAATTACAAAAACAAAAAATTAAAAAAGCTAATAATAATGAGGATTGGGCTAAGTTATTAGCATATTCAATAGCAGAAGGGTATGAACTAATTAGAGAACATAAAAATGAAGCTGAAATAAGGATAGGAGTAGCTGATAAAGAAATAATTGAGGATATTAAAAATATTGTTTCTAAATTAGGAAAAAAATATAGAGTTTGGAATTTTAAAAAAAGACAAAACATATATAATATTGGAATAAGTATTTGGAAAAATCTATCTTTTTTAAAAAAACTTGGTTATGAATTCGGAAAAAGAGCAGGAAATAAATCCATTCCAGGGTTTATTATGACTTCTGATAATGACTTAAAAAAATCTTTTTTATCAAGATTATTTGATTGTGATGGTTCTTTTGTTGGGCATAAGATTATATACTCTACAAAAAGTCAATTATTAGCAGACCAAATCTCTTATTTATTATTAAATTTTGGAATACATTCTAGAATAAGAAAAATTTTAAATAAAAAATATAAGGAATATTATTATAGGATAGAAATTAATGGAAGATATTTAAAGGAATTTAATGAAAAAATAGGGTTTAATTTAAAAGAAAAAGATAATAAATTAAAAAAATATATAAAATCAATAAAGAATTTTGGGAATAATATTGAGTTTATCCCTATAAATGACTATTTACTTAATAAATGGATATCAAAGGGATATAACAAATTAGAGCTTTATAAAAAAATTAAATATCATTTTTGGGATTATAAAACTAAAAAAAGATATGCTACTTATCAATTATTAGAAAGAATTAATAAAATTTTAAAAGATGATAAAATAAAAAAGTTTCAAAATTCTGATGTTTATTTTGATAAGGTTAAATCAATTAAAAAAATTAAATTTAAAGGTTATGTTTATGATGTTTATGTTCCTAAACATCATACTTTTGTTGGAGGTCAAGGAGGAATAGTTTTACATAATACAATGGGACTTGCACCTTATGGAGATATGAATAAAGAGACTAATCCTTACTACCACAAACTAATACAGGTTTTAGACATTAAAAAAGATGGAAGTTATAAAATGGATCAAAATTATTTTGTATATTCACAAGCAAACAAAATGCCCTCAAAAAAATTATGTAACCTACTTGGAGGTCCTATTAGAAAGGGTGGAGAAGTTAATCAAAGACATAAGGATGTTGCAGCTGCCTTGCAATTAGTTTATGAAGAAGTTCTTCTTAAAATGTTAAATCATGTTTATAATGTGACAAAATCTGAAAATCTAATTTTAGCAGGTGGTTGTGGCTTAAACAGTGTTGCTAATGGAAAAATATTAAAAAATACTCCATTTAAAAATATTTGGTCTCAGCCAGATCCAGGAGATGGAGGCACATGTATAGGAGCTACAGCTTATATTTACTATTCTATTCTAAATAATCCAAGAGAATCTAGATTAAGAGATTTTGAATTAAAACATGCTTATTTAGGACCTGGTTTTTCATCACAAGAAGTAAAACAATTTTTAGATGAAAATAAAATAAATTATTACGAATTTAAATCAGAAGAAGAATTATTAGATAAAACCTCAAGATTATTATTTGAAGATAATGTTATTGGATGGTTTCAAGGCAGAATGGAATGGGGTCCAAGAGCCTTAGGTGCAAGAAGTATTCTATCTAATCCTTGTAATATAGATATGCAAAATATTTTAAATTTAAAAGTAAAACATAGAGAGTGTTATGACAAAAAAACAGAAATTTTAACTAAGAACGGATGGATGTTATTTAAAGATTTAAAAGAAAATGAAGAAGTAGCTACCTTAAATCCTGAATCAAATAAATTAGAATATCAAAAAATATCAAAAAAAGTTGAATATGATTATTCAGGAGAAATGATATATTTTAAAAATAAAAGAATCGATTTAATGGTTACACCAAACCATAGAGTTTGGGCAAAAAAAATAACAAATCACCAGAAAGATTCTCATCAGAAAAATCCATTTGAATTTGAAGATGCCACGAATTTATTAAGAAAAGAGCATGTTCAGGTTAAAGCTATTGATAGATTTGATGGAAAAGAAGAGAAATTTTTTATATTACCTAAAATAAAAAAAAGCAAATATGATCCACGACCACAGGTTGATAAAATTCCCATGGATTTATGGTTAGAATTTTTAGGATATTATTTATCAGAAGGTTGTTTTTGTTATGATAAATCTCATTATTATGTTTTAGTTTCACAAGGCAAGAAATCCAAACATTTTAAAAAGATTGAAAATTGTTTAAACAATCTAGGATATAAATGGAGTTATTCTAGTCGTAGTTTTAGAACGAGTAATAAACAACTTTATGAATATCTTAAACAATTTGGTAAAGCAAAAGATAAATTTATCCCTAGAGAATTATTAAATTTATCTGAGAGACAATTAAAAATTTTATTTAAAGCACTTATGGATGGAGATGGAACTTATAGACTCAATCAATATAAATATACAACAGTTAGTAAAAAATTAGCAGATAATGTTCAGGAATTAGGAATAAAATTAGGATATAGTGTAACAACATCTCTAGAAATAAAGGAAAATATTAATCATAATAATATCTATTATATAAGATTAAACAAAGGAAGTAAAACCTCTTTTGTTCGAAAAGAGCAGACTTCTTTAAAAAGTTATAACGGAAAGGTTTATTGTGTAACTGTTCCTAAATATCATATGTTATGTGTAAAAAGAAATGAAAAAGTAGTTTTTAGTGGAAATTCATTCAGACCCTTTGCACCAGTTGTTTGTGAAGATGATGCATTAAAGTATTTTGAATGTGATAATCCAATTCCTGCTCCAACTGATTATATGTTAATGGTTTATCCAATTAAAAAAGAATATCACAAACTTATTCCTGCAGTAACTCATGTAGATGGTTCAGGAAGATTACAATCAATAAGAAGACATCAAAATCATTTATACTATGACCTTATTAAGAAATTCGGCTCCCTCTCAGGAATCCCAATACTCATAAACACCTCATTTAACATCAGAGGAGAACCTATTGTTTGCACACCTTATGATGCATATAAATGCATGATGGGAACTGGAATTGATTATCTTATTATGAATAAATTTCTCATCCGTAGAAAGGATAATCCCCAAGATATGTGGGATTGTGAAAAAGAGGCTAAAGATTAAATTTTCCTACTATAAAATATAATTTATCTCTTATAAATGTTTTTTCTGTGTCCAACTTTTAAAATCTGTATTTTATTAATCTCTATGGAAAAAATAACTCTATAATCCCCTACCCTTAATCTAAAATCATTACTTCCTTTTAATCTTTTAATGTCCTTAGAAAAAGGATTTTCAGATAATTCATCTACTTTTTTTATGATTCGCCTAACTATTGAATTCTCAAGTTTTTCAATATCCTGAACAGCATGTTCTTTCCATTCTATATCATACATTATAAACCAAATCTTTTTTTAACTTCAGCATGAGAAATACTTTTTCCTTTTCTAGCTTCTTCTATTTCAATCTTTGTTTTCTCATTTAATTCTAGATCATCTTCTATCATTCTCTCAATTACCTCATTATAAGTCTCTCTTTCCATCATTTTCATTCTATCTAGAATATTTTTTACATTATCTGAAATTTGTATTGTTGTTGACATTTTAAATTCTCTTGAAATTATAGCTCCTTATAATATATTATAGACAGTTATAGTATTTAAATGTTTTGTTAACTCCTTTCTTAGTAATTCATACAACAACAAGAAGAGTAATAATACTAGAAACAAGAGAAGTCTCATGTGTAATATTGTAAATTACTAATACTTACAAATCAAAATCCTTATAAACTCCCTGTCCTTTGATAATATATGGAAGAAGTGCATGATAATTATAAAAATAAAGGTATGATGGGAGAGTTTTGGGATTTTCTAAAAATCAGAAAAAAATGGTGGCTTTTACCAATAATAATCCTACTAGTTATTGCAGGAGCATTAATAATCTTTGGTCAAAGTAGTGCTATATCTCCTTTTATTTATGCATTAGGATAAAATATTATCAATATAATCCATAGCTTCTTTAGGAGTATTTACAACATAAAAAATCTTGCCAACTTCTTTTATATCAAACTTAAGACTCACAAATCCGAGCTGATTGATTTTATTTATTTGCTTGATTAGGTCTTCATAGTAGTTATCTAAGTTTATTATTATTAATGGTTTTTCATGAATCTTTAGTTGTTTTCCAACTAATATATCAAATATCTCATCAATAGTTCCTATTCCTCCTGGAAGAGCAATAAAAATATCTGCTTTTGATTCCATTATCTCTTTTCTATGATACATGTTTCTAGCAGTTACAAGCTCATCTTCACCTTTTGCAAGTGTTTGAAGATGCTCTGGAATTATTCCAATGACTTTTCCTCCATTAGCTTGTACAGACTTTGCAAGAATACCCATTGTCCCAAGATCACTCCCTCCATATATAAGGGTATGACCTCCTTTTCCAATAAGCTTTCCAAGCTCTTCTGCAGCATCTAAATATTTTTTTTCTATTTCACTGCTTGAAGAGCAAAATACACATATATTTGCCATACTTATTTATCAAAATAAGCCTTTAATAATGTTTGGAATAAATAATTTTTTTACATCTTTTAATCCTAAGGATAAACTTCCTGACGTTTTCCTCAATTAATCATAAACATTCTTTCTGTGACCAATTCTAACAACAATAATCTTATTCATAGAAACAATAACATCAACAACAGCGCGATAATCTCCGACTCTTAATCTCCATAATTTTTCACCTTGCAATCTTTTTAAAAATCTGTATGGGTTCTCTTTAATAGAATATATCTTATTTAGTATAATTTCAGCATCCTTTTTTTGTAATTTTTTAAGGAAATCTTTTGATGTTTCAGTTAATTCAATTTGAAACATTTTATTTTAGAGCAATTCCTAATTCTTTTGCTACAACCTCAATAGAATAAACTCTTCCTTTTTTGATATCTTCCAAACCTTTTTGTATTTCATTAATCTCTTCTTCACTTAATCTTTCTTCTTCGCAATTATTTATTAGACTATTTAATAGTTCATCATAAGATTGTCTTTCGAAGTTTTTAAGAGATTTCAATCTTTCAAGAGTTTTGATGTTTATTTGTATTGTTGTTTTTTCCATGTTATATAGGGGCTATAAGTGGTATATAAATATTTTGGTTATAGGATTTAATCCTCAAATTTATACCCCATAATTACTTAATCCTAAGGATTAACTCCCTGACATTTTCCTCAATTATCACTTAAAATCTTTGAAGTTGAGCTATTATAGACTCTTTTAGTTCCTTCTTTTATATGACATTTAATGTTTCTTTCTTTACAAAAATTTTCTACTAATTCAGCATGTTCCTCATAAAATTGTTTATTAGTAGGATATCTACTTACAAGAGGATTATAGTTAAGTTTACCAAAGATGATGTAATCTACAAAAGATACTTTTTGTAAAATTTCTAATAAATCTTGTTCTATTAAATTAGGAGTAGGATAAGGTTCAATACTAACCCAAGTTTTAAGCCCTGCATCGTGTAATCTTTTCAAACCATTAATTCTTTCTTCATTAGGAGAACTATTTGGTTCAAATCGTTTCTTAAAGTCCTCATTTAAGGATATTAAGGTTATCCCATATCTATTTTCATCACTATAGACATTCTTATTGATTAATTCTTTAGGATAAACACCTTTTGTTAGAATAGAACACTTTATACCATTAGAATTTAATTTTTTTATGATTTTAAGTGTCATATCCTCAACTTCTAATTGATTAAACATAAATGGGTCAGTCATAAAAGAAAGATGAACAAACTCGATATCTTTCTTATACTTTGGAATTTCTTTGTCAAGTAATTCAAGAGCATTTTTAACAAGTTTAGGTTTACACCAATCTTCATAAGTATTGGTTCTTCCATATCTTTTTGACATCAAGAAAGCATAACAAGGAAACTTACAGCCATGTGAACATCCTACAACATGATTTATACAAAAGTTCGCATACTCTACTTCGCTCTTATACAAAAGTGATTTACGATAAATGTATTCCATAAATAGAAAATAGTTTTGGAGTATATAATATTAAGTTAACACGTCATAAACCGAAATTTAAAAAAACAAATCCTAAGGACTGGCTAAGTTTAATCCTTAGGATTGAGGCAATTATCATTCGAAGCTATTCTTTTCTTTCCCTCTTTTGAATATTTCCATTTTTGAATTTTTAAAAATAATAGTTTTGCTTCTTTTTCATTTAACTTTGGATAAGCTAATTGTAAGTCTTCTTCGTCATATTCTATCCTATCTTCCAACAAATCATTTTTCTTTAAAGAATTAAACACCTTTTCTACTTCTTTCTTCCTAACCTTTTGTTTTACTTTTATCATAAAATAATAAAAAGAAGCAGGAATATAAAGGTTCTTCCGACGATAAATGTAATTTCCTATTTCTCCAAAATTAAAGAAGTGCCGTCACTCATGCATTTGCACTTACAAAACTTTAAGTGATACTTATTATAGACTATTTCTCCTATTGTTAATGCTTCTTCTACACTTCTGTCCAAATTTTTATCTTTTATGGTTATTATAATTTTCATATTAAAATAAATCAATCCTATTATTTATTTGTATCCCAATTACCATATAGACATACCATCCTTAACATCATCGTCAACTACTTCTTCTTGTTGGAGTTCATTTTCTTCATAACCCCAAAATCCCATTTGTTTTTCTTCTTCTTTATTTTGTTCTTTTAGTCTTTCTTCTTTGTCTAAGTCATTTTCTCCAACGCCATCAAAATAAGTTTTATCCCACTTCTTAAATTTCTCTTCGTCAGCAGAACTTATTTCTTCTTCATTAACTTGTTGTTCATTTGGTTCTTTATTCCTATAATCTTCCATCTCACATAACTTACCCTCACGTGGCGTATTGATTAAATAGGGTTGTGGTCCAGTTCTTCTCTCAACTTGTTTTTTTAATTGTTCTTCCTCAAATAATAATTCTTGTTCGTATAGTCTTCTTTCTTCTTGACAAGTAGAATCATTTATTTTCTCAATAAGATGTTTACATTCTTTATTACTTATCACTCTACCTTTCCTAACTTTGTGTGTTACATTTGTTGGTAAGATAATATACTTCCTAAAATCATCACAAATAAACTTTAGGAACTTCCAAAATCTAGCTCCTTTTTGAGTTCGAGCTATACATAAATATTCACCATCGCCAAACTCCTTATGTATAAGAAAAACAAACTCGCTAGTTGTTCTAATTGGTCCACCACCAACTACTTCAAATATCTCCTTACTTTGTTCATAGTCGATAGTGTGTAGAGTAGGCCAGTCACTTCTTTCTTCATGTCTTGCCATTACATTGTTTGTTGGAACTTTTACTTTCTTCTTAATTTGTATCCATAATGGTTGTGTCATTTTAATTTCCTAACTTCCAAGCCTCCGTTAGTTTTGTAACATAATCCTTAAGTTCTTGTGATTGTGAGTGTTTCAAAACATAGTTCATAATAAATAATCTCATTGTTAAACTAAACCTTTGATTATTGTGTGTTGAATACTTTTTCAAACTCTCATCACTAAGAATAAGTCTTTTGAACTCTTCCATTATTTCATAAAACTTCCTATTGTAAATTATGTGTTCGTAGTAGTGTCCTTCACTCATTTTAGTTTTTCCGTCGCTGTTTATTAAAATAGATACCCAACACTAGAATTTAAAGGTTGTCTTGATGAGTATAACATATGTGTTAATCATAGATGATAGCACCAATAAAATTGTGTTTTAGAACCCTATATATTGAGTATTGTTTACTTTTAGGATTGCTAGGGCAAAAGTTTCTCACAAGATGTTTTTCCTAAACAACCATTTGGTTATTTGTTTCTAAAGTTTACAATAGAAATTAAATAAGGATTTGATGGGGTGTGTTATTTGGTTGTTTTATCCAACTCTTTTAAAATATCTTTTCCTTTCTTAGTCAGTTCATAAAACCTATAGAATTTATCATTAGGATTCTTACAAACAATTAATCCTCTATCAACTAATTCTTTTAATGACTTCGAAACATTATGAATGCTAACATTACAACGATTAGCTATTTCTTTTGGTATCATTGGTTTATCAAGGCACATTAATATTGCTTTTCTTCTTTCACCTCGTAAAATAAAACTTAATAATGAATAATTTGTCATAAAGACAAAGGTTAATCGTTATTTAATGGATTAGTCATCTTTAAGGTATCGAATAGGTATAACAAGTTTGACGAAAGATTTTTAAAGTGCACTTATCTTAGTATAATAACTTCAACTAACATTGAAGCTTAAGAAGGATTTAAAAAGAGGGGTAAATTGAAAGAAATATGAAAAAAATAACTTTTGTTTTTTTAAGTTTATTTTTGTTAATAAGTTTGACTAGTTTTGTATTGGCAGATGATACAAATCAATCTATAAAATGTTATAGTAATGGAGATTGTGGAGTAACTACTCCCGGTTATAAATTTTCTTGTCAAGGTAATTGGTTATGTTCTGACTCCTACGAAACTCCTTTTTGTGAGAATCCTGGGACTATTAATAGTAGTTGTAAAACAATAACTTCTTCAGGTACTTGTCAACTTTGCCCTAATGGATGTAAGGATGGTTCTTGCATTCAAATAAATAATATTAAATGTTATAAAAATGAGGATTGCGGAAGCGGAACTAGTACTGCCTTTTGTTCAGGAAATAGCGCTTGTTCAACTTCGACAACTCCTACTTGTTTAAACCCTGGAACAAGTGAATCTCAGTGCAGTTCAGTTTCAACAACCGGCTGTAGCAGCCCATGTAAATATGGTTGTAAAAATGGAGCATGTATAAAAAATGAGCAATGTACAACTGATGCCGATTGCCCATCATTATGTCCTACTTGTGGAATAGGTGTTGCATGTCCATGTACAAAATATATATGCAATAATGGAGAATGTGTTCCTGAAACTATAACAACCTGTGTTGAAGGTTCAACTAAGAAATACACTTGTCAAGATGGAACACAAGTAGACTGGTGTACTTGTAGCAATGGAAACTGGGCATGTGTAAATTCCCCTGAAATAAAATGTAAAACTGAAATAGACGCTTATTTAAACCAAAAATTTGAATTAAAGATGCAACAAAGTGCAGTTATCAAAGATTATAAGGATATGAAAGTTAAGTATGTTGCAAGTTCAACTTGTAGTTGTCCGACTTGTGGTGTTGGTGTTCCATGTCCTTGTCCACCTTGTGAATTAAAAATTAAGATTCAAGTAGAAATGCCTTCAGGAGGGAACACTGGAACTGGAACAGAATTCGATTTAGCTGTTGGTGAGAAAAAGAAAGTGTTTGATGTGACTGTGTCATTAATTGATTTGAACAAAGGAATTGCTGTTCTTTTAGTTAGTAAAGATAGCTGCCCTATTAGTTGTATTTGTACTGATGATACTGTAAGTTGTCCAGCGTGTCAAGAGGGTTATATTTACAATCCTAAAACACAAAAATGTGAACCTTCGGTTTATAATTGTCCCGAGGGGTGCGTATGTACTGATAGTACTACCTCTTGTCCAAGTAATACCACTTTAAAATATAATGGTTATAGATTTGCTTATTGGCAGTGTTATGATGGAACTGAAAATAAAGCAGGAGATGGAAATTCATGTTATTCTTCTCAAGATTTTAACAAAAAGGCTAATGAAGATTGTAAAGAACATTGTAATAAGGACAGCGGTAAATGTGGAGTTAATAGTTTTTCTGTGAGTCAAGATTGTTCTATTGAAGAATTTCCCACAACAGAAACTGGAACAGGTAGTGGGGGTAGTGGTCATGGAAATATAGATGTAGAGAATACTCTATTCTGTAAAAATTCATGCCCACTAGATAATAAGTGTTACCCTTTTGGATATAGAAAAGATAATAATTTTTGTAGTGATGAGGGCAAATTTATTGAACAGCTTAAAGGGGATAAAACCTGTGAAAATAATTTTGAATGTTCCTCAAATTTATGTGTTGATAGTAAGTGTGTTAGCCAAGGATTATTTCAAAAGATAATTGATTGGTTTAGTAAACTATTTGGTGGAAAATAATTTTTATTTTTGATACCTAAGCAAATAGCCAGACTTTCTTCTTCGTTTCTTATCTCTACTTCCTTTAGGTCTGCCAATTTGTCGTCCTTCTTTTCTTGCTCTATCTAAACCAGCATTAACACGCTCTTGAATAAGCTTTCTTTCAAATTGAGCAAAAGCACCAGCAATAGAAAAGAATAGCTCGCCTTGTGCAGTTGAAGTATCAAACCCTTCGGTAAGTGATAAAAATTTAACATTATTAATTTTTAGCTCTTCAATTAATTGCAAAAGATGCTTTAAACTTCTGCCGAGCCTGTCCAGTCTCCAAACAAGCAGAGCATCAAATTCTTTGTTTCTTATTTGTGCCATCATCTTGTCAAGCTCAACTCTACTCTCTTTGTCTCCTGATGCAAACTCTTGAAATAATTGATACTCCCAATTTTCTCTTTTGCATTTTTCAACTAATGGATTAATTTGAGTTTGAGGATTTTGCTTATCTTCATTAGTAGAATTTCTTACATAAATAGCAACTTTCTTAAACTGATTTGATTCCATTGTTAGACACCTCTTTATTTTTCTTAAAATTATTCTTAAGAACCCAAATTAAAATAATAATGAGTAGTGTTGTAAGAAAACTATAAATCAATAGAGCTATTATTGTGTCTCCTAAAAAAGTGTCTCTAAAACAACTTAAAGGAGTTATAGTGTCCATAATAAAAGAACCAAATAACTCTTTAAATAATTAGTCTATTTTGTCGTCAATGATTGTGATAAAACAAACTCAAAATCTATTAGTTGTATTGTCTTCTTTCCCCTTAGGAGTGTAGATTCCTTCATCTTTTGAGTTAGTTCATTAGAAATTTGGTTTAGGTGTTGTTGGAACCTTAAGACTACTATCTTCTCAACCTTTAATCCACTTAATTTTAGTATCTTTTTACAACTATTCTTAGAAATCATTGTATACCTCCATAGTTGGAACCAAATTATAAGGAAATTCCAACACATTAGAAACTCCAAAATATGTAGTTATAGAGTGTAAAACGAGTGTTTTTGTTGTTTTAGGGGTTAAAAAGTGAACAAAATACAAATTATAATATAATTTGTGTTTCTTAATTAAATAAGAAGAAAAAAGTATATATTTTTTATTCTTTTTAAGAATTTGATTTAAGAAAGAGTATAATTTGTGTAATTTGTAATTTCCTATCTTAAAACTATGTAAATCTGTTGTTATAGGAGTTATAACTATGTGTTTTGACAAAGTCAACTTAATTATAATCTCTTTAGAATTTCCTTTGTGTATCATTGTTGATATGGTCGTTTGTAATAAACAACTCTTTCGGTTCCTCCTTTAGTTCTATCTTCCTTAATGAGTAATTTTTTAGATACATATTCCCCAAGAATAGTATAAACAGTTCCCTGGGACTTCTTAAAATGACTTTGTATTGACTTAACTAAATCACCTGCTCTAATTCCTTGATTATTGTCTCCCATAAGACTATAGATGTAAGATAAAATTTGGTCTTGTAGATTATCATTAATAACATGTGTGTTAACCTCGATATAATACAACACACTCATATAAGTTTTTTTAATGATAGAATAAGCATAGTCCACATCTATCTTTTCAATCACCTTACTTTGCCTAATGATAGCAGAGTGAAAAATTAATCTATAAAGATGGTCTAAGTATCTAGCTAAGAAAGAAAACATAATTCCTTGAATTTCAACGCTTCTAATTTTGCCAGTCATCTTATACAATGGCATAATCTTCTGCTGTATGTAATCTTTAATTTCAGGCGCCTGCACAAATTCAGTTTCTGCTGCAAACTTTCTTAGGTTCTCAAAAACTTCCTTCCAATAGTTAAATCTTTGAGTTCCTATATTTTTAACTTCCTCTCTTTTTGTTGGTGATGTAGCAAAAGTTATTCTGCTGATATCTTCCTTTAATGATCTAAGTCGCTCCTGTATAACTTCGTCTTCAATAGATATTAAATGTCGCTGTGGAAAGCCAGATTTTATTTTTTCTTCAAAACCTAAAAATGGAACACTAACAAAATATGTTGAAAAATGTGGATGATACTCAATGTTACCATATCTCATTCTTTTAAAGATGTTTTGTGATGCTTGATTGAGTGTATTTAATGCTACATTAAATCTTCTTAACGCACCTTCTTTATGTGGTGACTTTTCAAATAAAATTTCAGCTTCGTCAAAAGTAATAAAATCGCTGTCCTTAAAAATTCCAAAAGTTATAACCATATCCTTTTTGTCTTTCTCAATAAAACCAATTAAGCCAGAATCAGTGAAATCAGTTGGCTGCCTTGAAATTAAACTCATTTCTCTAACAACATTATTAAAAAAATCTAGCCCTACTGACTTGCCTGTTCCACTAGGTCTCATTAAAATAAGATTAATTCTTAAGTCTAAAGGATGTGATAAACGATTACCATTTATTTTTTCTTTGTAAATAAAAATATCTTTTACCACTTGCCCTAATAAACAATGAAGTGACAGCAGAGCTGAAAATGGTTGCCTGTATGCATACTTATCATAATCTTTAAGCCATTGTTCAACTATAGAATACTGCTTATCTTCCTTAACAAGACTTAATGCTAAATCTCTCTCATCATCTTCGCTGTCAAAATCCAATTCTATTATGTCTGCCTTATCCAGATGCAGCAGTATCTGGAGTTCAGGCGCATAAGTCTTGCACCAGTTGTATAATTCACCTTTATTGATTTGTTTAATGTCTCCTTTCTCAGCTTTCTTAAACCAACCTAATAAATCACCAAAAGACCAATTATTTTTATCATATATTGGTTTAATCTCTTCTCTCAACTTATCTTCACTATAACCTCTTTGAAAAAACCAAATAGCTTCATTCTTTATAATATTAGAATTAATACCTTCAATTTTTCCTATTTTGGTATCTGCAGAAATTCCTGCTGGTAGTTCATTATGCAAGACAAAATTAAAAAACATATCTAAATGTTTTTCTGTTTTACCTGCTACAAATTCAAAGACTCTATCGTCTACAACTTCTTTCTTTTCTTTCTCAATAATAGGTATTTTATCTTTTGGCATTTTAGTCTAAGTATTCCTGCAACCTCTTTGCAGCAGCTTCCATTGATTTAATTTCATTAAAATTATCATCTAAAAAGTAACTTCTTTGTTTTGTTTTCATGTGAACTCCCAATGGTAACTTCACTAAGTTTCCAAAACCACCTTCTACTACTTTTATTTGTTTAGGAAAAACCTCGTGTGGATAGATTTCTGTTTTAGCGCAGATATCATCTAAAAATTCTTCCATTAGTTCTGCTGCAGTATCAGCAAAAATCCAGATATGGCATTTATACTCTCCACCACCACTCATCTCCATCAATGGATGATAACCTAATTCCTTAAGATATTTGAAAAGTCTTTTTGCATGCTCAAAATCTTCAATTGTGTTCTTATCAAAATCAAAACATCCCCATTTAATCATCTCTCCTAGAAGTTGATATAAACCAATTGTAATCAATCCTAAAAGATGTTTTTTTATTAATTCTAATGTTACTGGCTCTTTCACTGCTAAGTATCCTTTTTCTTGCTGGACTGCATAACAGTCCATTCTTATACAAAATAGCTGCATTAATATTTCTTCAATTTCCATTTTGAAATTTCTCCTTTATTTCATTTAATTTTTTTACAATCAAATCTCCATTTAGTTCAACTTCTTCCAACTCAAACATAGCTAACTTTAGGATCTCTGCATCTGGAAATACAGATACCCAAAGTTTTTCTACTCCGTCTACAATTATCACTTTCCTACCGATGTATGTTTTTTCTACCATGTTTAGTTTTGCTCCTGCTGTTTCTTAGTTGGTAACTTCTGCAGCCAAACTCTACCCCTTTTTTTGAAAGACTTTAGCCCATACTTCTTTTGGATATGGACGAAATATTTTTTCCCTCCATAAAAAGTATAGCCGTGAATTTTCTTTTTGAATTCTGCAAATAAGAATGGCTTGTTCTTTCTGTTCCAGATAAACTGCTGCACTTTCTTGTGTTTATCTTCTCGAATTTTCATTTTTTAACCTCCTGAATTTTTTTAATAGGACTATTTTCTATTTTTTCTATTGCTTTTTGTATCCTCTTTACTCGTGCATCATATTCGTCCATTTTTAATTGAGCCAACGAAGTTCCAGTATAGCTCCATAAAAAATCAGAAATTGCCTCTTCATACCCAAATAAATACCATTCATTAACACTCCCAGATTTTTTCCTAAGCATTTCGCTTAATGTATCTAAGGCAACTTCTACTGCTCTATCAATTTCTGATTTTTTCATTTTAATCCCCCTAATGATAATCCGCAGGTAGCTGGATTTTGTGACAAAATAGGGCTGTTTCTGGGCAAAATTACACCTAATTTTTCCTCTTCCTTATGTTTTAACAATAATAATCTTTGAACCATTTT
>JBDRMT010000014.1:0-11290 GCA_043811855.1 archaeon
GTAATGGAGATGTTGAATTATGGAGAATGAGATATAATCACTTTAGACCTCATACAAGCCTAAATAAAAAGACTCCGGATGAAGTTTATAATGATTTTAAGCTATTATTCTAGCTTACGACATATGTCACTTGCTTGCACAAGATTAATGAAATCATAATGTTTAAATAATTACTTATTCTAAGTATCTTATGATAGATATTAAACTCATAAGAGAAAACTCTGATTTAGTTAAGAAGAATATAAAAAAGAAGTTTCAAGATGATAAGATAGAGCTAGTTGATAAAGTTAAGAAAAAAGATGAAGAGTGGAGAAAGCTTAAGTATGATGCTGATAATTTAAGAAAAGAGAGAAATAAGATTTCTGAAGAAATTAATAAAGCAAAAAAATCTAAAGATGAAAAGCTTGCTAAAGAATTAATTAAACAAGCTAAAGAAATTCCTGAAAAAATTGAAAAAATTGAGGATAGGAGTAAAAAGCTTGAGAGTGAGATTAAAGAGATTATGTATAAGATTCCAAATATAATTCATAAAAGTGTTCCTAAAGGAAAAAATGATAAGGAAAATGTTGAAGTAAAGAAATTTGGAAAAGTTAAGAAGCCAGTATTTAAGTTAAAAAATCATGTTGAGCTTGGAGAAGAGTTAGGTGTTTTAGATTTTGAAACTTCTGGAAAAACTTCTGGAAATGGCTTTTATTTTATGAAAGGAAAATTAGCTTTGTTAAATATGGCTTTAATTAATTTTGCTAGAGATTATATGATTAAGCAAGGTTTTGAATATGTAGAAACACCTTTAATGATTAGAAAGGATATTTTAACAGGAGTTTATTCAAATGCTGAAATAGAGCAGATGGCTTATAAGGTTGATGGTGAAGATTTATATTTAATTGCAACTTCTGAACATCCTTTAATTGGACAGTTTATTGAAAAAACTTTGCAGAAAAAAGAACTTCCAGTTACTCAGACAAGTTATTCAATGTGTTTTAGAAAAGAAATTGGAAGTCATGGTATTAATGAAAAAGGGATTTATAGAACTCATCAATTTAATAAACAAGAAATGATTGTTATTTGTGAGCCTGAAGATAGTTATAAGTGGTATGATAAGATGTTAAAATATACTGTTGAGATTTTTAAGGCTTTAGAAATTCCATTTAGGATTTTAGAATGTTGTTCTGGAGATTTAGGAGATTTAAAAGCTAAGTCTTGTGATTTAGAAGCTTGGAGCCCAATACAAAAGAAATATTTTGAAATAACTTCTTTAACAAATATGGAAGAAGCTCAAGCAAGAAGATTAGGTATTAGAATTAATGATGGTAAAAAGAATTATTATGCTCATACTTTAAATAATACTGTTATTGCAACTTCAAGAGCTTTAGTTGCAATAATGGAAAATAATCAACAAAAAGATGGTTCTATAAAAATTCCAAAAGCTCTTTGGAAGTATGCTGGTTTTAAAGAAATAAAGAAAGGAAAGTGATTTTTATCAAAAACTTTAAAAACAATTCTTTGTATTATAAGAAATGAGTAGAGCTTATGCAAAAGATTATGCAAAAATTCTTAGTGAAAGAGATAGAACAAAAAACTATAGAGCAAGTCCTTTTTTTGGAGGCCAGATGTTTCTTCTTGGACAGTCAAGAGAGGAATCTTTTAGGGTTGGTCAGGTAATGAGAATAGGTAGATTTAAACAATGGAGTGGATGTTTACATACTTCAAATTATGAAGCTTTAGATTTAGATCTTTTACAAGGTAAAATAGATAAACATAGTCCATCAGATCTTTCTTCTGTTGTAATTTATGACCCTACTCCAAAAAATAAAAGAGGTACTCCTTTTGTTTCAGTTGCAAGAACAGAGCTAGAAGTTGATGATGCAATTGATTTTGTTAATGGTTATTCAGAAAAACCAACTTTTTGTAGGGATTTTCAAAGATCTCCTGGAATAGTTGGAAAAAGAGCTTATAATCCTGCTACAATTAATATGGGTGAATTACAAAGAGAAAGAACTTTATTTCTTGCTTTAGAAAAACTATATAGTAATAGGGGTAGAGGAAAAATACCAATAGATCCAGAGATTTTACAAATAATGATTAATGAGTATGTATTTTTAAATCCTCAATAATATTGTAAATACAAAAAACTTAAAAAGATTGGTTTTATACTATAAATTATGTCAGAAAATAATCCAAACCATGTTGCTATTATTTTAGATGGAAATCGTAGATTTGCTAAAAGATTAATGTTAGAACCTTGGAAAGGTCATGAATATGGAAGAGAAAAGGTTGAAGAGGTTATGGATTATGCTAAAGATTTAGGAGTTAATGAAATGACTTTTTATGCTCTTTCAGTTGAAAATATAAAAAGCAGACCTGAAAGAGAATTAAATTTTTTATATAAGGTTTTTAGGGAAATGTTTAGAGATATGGATATGGATAAGATTCAGAGGAATGGAATTAAAATGAAGTTTATTGGTGATTTAGATTTGTTACCTGAAAATATTAAGGAACTATGTCATAAATTAGAAGAAGAAACAAAAGATAATGATAATTTTTTTGTTAATTTTTGTGTTGCTTATGGAGGAAAACAAGAATTAGTACAAGCTGTTAAAAAGATTTTAAAAAACAAAGTTAATGTTGAAGATGTTAGTGAAGATTTAATAAAAGATAATTTATATTTAAAAAGTGAGCCTGATATGATAATTAGAACAGGTGGTGAGAAGAGAAGTTCTAATTTTTTATCTTGGCAGTCAGGTTATAGTGAATGGTTTTTTTTAGATAAGATGTGGCCTGAATTTGAAAAACAAGATTTAATTGATTGTATTGAAGAGTTTAAAGTGAGAAAGAGAAATTTTGGAAAGTAATAATTAAGGTTTTTTTCTGTCAACTACAATATTAAACATGTCTTCTGGTTGATATTTTAACATATATTTAATTTCACTTGGTTTTATATACCCTTTTCCTCGAATTAATGCTTCAGTTGCATGTAAACAAGCAAGTCCCATGTTTTCATATCCTATTGTTGTTCCACTTCCAGTGTGAGGAGATAAAAGTACTCTTCCTGGAGCAAATGTCTTACGAAGAGGATGATCTATTGGAAGAGGTTCTTGTTCAAAAACATCTATAGCTGCTTTTGAATCAGGATTTTTTTGAAGCCATCTAACTAAAGCATTTGTATAGACAACATCTCCTCTTGATGTGTTTATAAAATGTGTTCCATTTCCCATCATTTCAAACTCTCTAGCTGCAATTAAATATTTATTTCCTTCTCCAGAAACATGAACACTAACGATGTCACAGGTTGTTAAAATCTCTTCCATGTTTTTTGCTCCTGTTATTCCTCTTTCTTCAATTCTTGCTTGAGCACGTAGATCAGTATCATAAGCTTTAATTTCTCTAAACTCATAACCCTTTGTTATTTTTGCAAATTCAGTTGGGATTCTTCCTGCACCGATTAAACCAATGGTTACATTTCTTGGATCTTGTCTTAATATTTGTTTCCATTTTCCACCAACCATTAATTCTTGAGTTTCTGTTGAAGAGGATATCATTGCATAGATATTTCCTAGAACTTGATAAGCTACTGCTCTTGATGGTGCTTTTGGAGTATTTATTAAATAAATGTCTCTTTTCTTACAAGCATTAGGATTAACATTATCAACACCAATTCCGTGACGAACAACTGCAAGTAATTTTGGAGCTTGATCCATAGCTTCTCTTGAATATTTATATATTCCTGCAGCAAGAACAATATGGGGACTAACTTCTCTTAATTTTTCTGCAAGAGCTTCATCACTTTGAATTGGATCTGTAGGATGAATTATTTTTGCATGACCACTTTCTTCTAAATCTCTTATTCTTTCTTCTACTTTTGGACTTTTTCCACCAAAACCATCTCTTTCAATAAGAACTCTATATTTTTTACCCATATGAGATTAGAGATTTTTTTGTTTATAAGCATTATTAAGATTTTTTGTAGACATAATAAAATTATACAAATTTTTAAAACCTTTAGTTTGTATCTTTTTAAATGAGCAATGAGAGAATTTATTTAGTATTTAGATCAAAACCAAAAGATCTTATATGTTTTCCAGAAGCTGTTTTTGTTGATGCTGGATATGAACGAGGTTCTGAAAAGTCAGATCCAAATAATCTTTATTTTAAAATAAGGTCAGATAAAACTCCTAGGCAGATTTTAGAGGGGTTAGATAAAGTAATTGAAATTACTACAAGAAAGAGAGCTGATGTTAGTGATTTTTTAAGAGGAACTGAGCAAGATAATAAAAATGCTTGGAAAAATGATGAAAGATTTATTGGTTATTTAAAAAATATAGATTATGATTTACTTGCAAATATTTTTATGCGTTATTTAAGTGTACTTGATGGTGCTTGGAGTTTTGTTTAGATAGATTAATAAAAAGGCTTAAAACTCTGAGTATTCTTAATATTTTATGGAAAAACAAAAATCTAAACGTGAGAAATTTAAAATATTAGCAGCAGGAGATTTTCATGGAAATTCTAAAATTACAAAGAAATTAGCTGAAAGAGCTGTTAAAGAAAATGTTGATTTAGTTATTTTAACAGGAGATATGGTTGGTTTAATTGAAACAGAAGATATAATCAAACCATTTGTTGATAAAGGTAAGAGGGTTGTTTTTGTTCCTGGAAATTGGGAAAGTCCTGATACTGCTGATTTTTTGTCTAAATTATATGGTGTTAAAAATGTTGAAGACCATTATATAAAATATGGAGATATAGGTATTTTTGGAGTTGGAAGTGCAGGAAGATTAAACTTACAAGAAGAAAAAACTTTTAAAAAATTAAAAAAAGATTTTGAAAAAGTTAAAGATTTAGAAAAAAAGATAATGGTTAGCCATATTCATCCTGCTGGTTCTAAATCTGAGTTTTCTGGTTTTCCTGGAAGCAGTGGTGTTAGAAAGGCTATTGAGGAATTTCAGCCTGATATTTTTCTTTCTGGACATATTCATGAAGGAGAAGGGTTACAAGAAAAAATTGGAAAAACAAAGGTAATTAATGTTGGAAGAAGAGGTAAGATTATAGAAATCTAAAGAATAGAAAATTATATAAACATATTAAAATTAAATATATTATGGAAGAAAAAGTATGTATAAGTAAGAATGAAGTTGAAGAATTGTTAAAGTTAAAAGAAGAACTTATTTCTAGAATAGAATCTTTAGAGCTTATGAATAATAGTGAGTTTATGAGTTCAAATAAGAAATCAAAAGAGCAAATAGAAAAGAGGGAGTTTGTAGATTGGGATGCCTTATAAGATTCTTGTAACTAAAGAATTTGAAAAAGATTTTAAGAAATTAGATAATTCTGTACAAAAGAGAATTAAAAGTAAGATGAATGAAGTTTCTGAGAATCCGGAAAGATATAAGCATTTACATTATGATTTAGCAGGAAGCTGTAGAATTTGGATTGATAAATTAAGAATTATTTTTTCATATAGTACTCAAAAACAAGAGCTTTATCTTGAGAATATTATTTTTGGGCATAAGTATTGATTGCAATATAATTAAAAACCTTTTTATATGCCCTTTTTCTAGGTTTCTTTATTGGTTAGTATAAAATGCCACCTAAAAAAAAGCAAACTCCTTTAGCAGTTGAGACAAAAGAATATCAGGTTTTTGATCCTGAAAATGTGAAAGAAACAGTTGAAGTAGCTGTAAAACCAAGACTTTCTATTGATGAATTAACTAAAATTGAGAAAAAAGGAAAAGTTGTTAAGAAAAGAGCTAAGAAAACAACAAAAAAGAAAAGTAAAAAGACAAGTAATAGTAAAAATTCTAAAGAGAGCATGGAAATGAAACCTATTAATTTAAAGAAAGATGGTTATGTTTTAATTGTTACTGAAAAACCACAAGCTGCTGAAAAAATTGCAGCTGCTTTATCTGATGGAAGAGATAGAAAGATAAGCAAGCCTGGAGGAGTTAGTTATTATGAATTTGAAAGAAATGGAAAACCAGTTGTTGTTGCTTGTGCAGTAGGTCATTTATTCACAGTAAGTCAAAATAAAAAAGGTGCTAGTTATCCTATATTTGATATTTCCTGGTTTCCAAATTTTGAAGTTAAGAAAAAAGACTTTACACAAAAATATTATCATGTTATTAAGAGTTTAGTTAAAGGTGCTAGTGAAATAGTTGTTGCAACAGACTTTGATATTGAAGGAGAAGTTATTGGTTATAATATTGTTAGATTTATTGCTGGTCAGAAAGATGCTAAAAGAATGAAGTTTAGTAGTTTAACAGCTGGAGATATTCAAAATTCTTATGATAATGCTCATCCAACAATTGAGTGGGGACAGGCAATTGCTGGTGAAACAAGACATTTTTTAGATTGGTTATATGGTATTAATTTAAGCAGAGCTTTAATGAGTGCTATTAAAACAACTGGAAAGTTTAAGATAATGAGTATTGGTCGTGTGCAAGGGCCTGCATTAAATCTTATTGTTGAAAAAGAATTACAAATCAAGGCATTTAAACCTACACCTTATTGGCAGATTTTTTTAATTGTAAATGATGGTAAGAACAAGTTAGAAGTTAAGTATAATAAAGATATTACAAAGAAAAAAGATTTAGATAAGTTTAATGGGTTAGAAGGAAAGAAAGCTATAGCAACAACTAAAAAAACTAAACAAACAATAACTCCTCCTGCTCCATTTGATCTTACATCTTTACAAACAGAAGCATACAAGTTTCATAATATAACTCCTTCTCAGACTTTGCAAGTTGCTCAAAGATTATATTTAGCTGGTTTAATAAGTTATCCAAGAACTTCTAGTCAGAAAATTCCAGAAGCTATGAAACCTTTAGAAATTTTAAAAAAATTAGAAAGAAGTTTTTCTGATTTAACTAAACATACTACTCAGAAAAAACCAATAGAAGGAAATAAATCAGATCCTGCACATCCTGCTATTATTCCTACTGGAAATACTCAAAAATTAGAAGATCAAGATGAAAAATTGTATAATTTAATTGTTAAGAGATTTATTTCATGTTTTTGTGATAGTGCTGAATTAGAAAATAAGAAAGTTGAAGTTGAAGTTGATTCAGAAATTTCCTTAGAAATTTCTGACCCTAAAACTTCAAAAGAAAGTAAACAAGAAGTTTTAGGTGTATTAAGATTTTCAGCTAAAGGAATGGAGGTTTTAAAACAAGGATGGATGAATGTTTATCCTGCAAAAATGGAAGAAAAAGAAATTAAAGATATGAATGGAGAAGTTATAATTGAAAAAGTTAAGATTGAGGAGAAAGAAACTAAACCTCCAAAAAGATATTCACCTGCATCAATTCTTACTGAATTAGAAAAAAGAAATTTAGGAACTAAATGTTTAACTGGAGATACAAGAGTTATATTTAATGGCAAACTAACAAAAGTAGAAGATTTGTTTAAAGAAGGTATGAAAGATTCTAAGAAAAAGGATTTAGAAATAAGAAGAATTAATGGAAGGACAATATCCTTTGATAATAAAAATAATGCAACATTTTCTAATTCAAATTTTATCTCAAGAAGAAGGATTCAGAAGGATGAAAAAATCATAAAAATATCAACAGATTTTTCAGATATTAAACTAACTGGAGATCATAAGATATATGTTTATAGAAACAAAAAAATTAAACAATTACCTACAAAGGATTTGCAGTTTAATGATAAATTAATTGGAATAACAAGGAGATATAAAGAAGGGAGAGATATTATTAAGAAGGATATTTTTAATGAGAGATATAAAATTACTAATAATGAGATAAAACATAAATTTGCATCTAAGAATCATAAGGGGATTTTAATCTCTAAGTTTCCAATCAAGTGGTCAACTTCACTTGCATGGTTATTAGGGTATTTTTATGGTGATGGTAGTTATGATGGTCCTGAATATAATGGTTCACATAGTGTTTCTTTTTCTACTGCGGAGAATAAAGCCTTAGGTTTATTAAACGAAAATATTAAGAATATATTTGGACTTAAACCCTATGCCTATAACTTAGGAACAAAATATAAGATTGATTGTAATTCTGTTATGTCCTATGTATTGTTTAAAACTTTTCCCGAGCTTAAGGGAAAAAAACCAATAAAATTACCCAAAATGTTTATTGGAGATTTTTTAAGAGGTTTTTTTGATGCAGATGGAAATGTACATTTAAGACCTAAAGGAAGGACAAAAATAAAAGGAATAAAAACAAACTCATTTGATACTCCAAGGGTTAAATTTACTTTAGGGAATGAAATATTGATTAAGTGGGTTTCAGAATTATTAAAAGAATTAGGGATTGATAATAAAATAAATAAAGGAGTTGCAAAATGCAATGGAAAGAGTTTTGATTGTTGGACTATTCTGATAAGTGGAAGGGATAGAATAGAAAAATATGCATATCTTGTAGGTTTTGATTCTTATAAAGATAAAATTTTATATAGAGGATTAAAATGTAATTCTCAGAAATATGCTGTCTTAAAAAATTCTGCAAAGATAGTATTATCTCTTTTGAGGAAAAATATGAAAATTGAAGAGTTAATTAAAGAGCTTTGTCTTTCAAGATATCAGATAATTGTTGCTTTAAGAAGATTATATAAGATGGATATAATAAATAAGAAAAGATATACTAACAGAAACAAATGGATTTATTCTTTAATAAATAAGGATGATAATTTTATAATTCATTGTATTAAATTATCAATGAATAAAATTAATGATACTATTTATGAAATTCCAATTAGACAATTATCGAAAATTAATTATAAAGGATATGTGTATGATTTGTCAATTGATAAAGATTCACCAAATTTTATAACTGAAGGATTTATTTTAGTTCATAATTCTACTAGAGCAAATATTCTTGAAACTCTTTATACTAGAAATTATATTAAAGATAGGTCAATAAAAGCAACTGAACTTGGAATGAGATTAATTGAAAGTTTGAAAAAACATTCTCCTATTATTATTGATGAAAAGTTAACAAGAGAGATTGAAAAAGATATGGATATTATTAGAAGTTCTAAAAAAGATTTAGAATTAAAAGAAAAGAAAGTTATTGAAAAAGCTGAAGGTGCTTTAACTAAGATTTCTAATGATTTTAGAAGACAAGAGTTGGAAATTGGAAAGGAATTAATTGCAGCAAATGAAGCTTTGTTTGAAGCAGAAAAGGAGAGTAATAAATTAGGGCGTGCTTGTCCTAGTTGTAAAAAAGGAGAATTAACTATAAAATATACTCCAAGATTTAGAAGTTATTTTGTTGCTTGTACTGAGTATCCTAATTGTAAGCAGACTTTTTCATTACCAAAAGGAATGATAAAAAATGAAGCTAAAAAAGAATGTGAAGAGTGTGGATGGCCAATGTTGTTGAGAATTATGCAGGGTAAAAGACCTTGGGTGTTTTGTTTTAATCCTAATTGTCCTTCAAGACTTGAAATGGATGCTAATGGAAATAATAAAAAACCAGAACCAAGATATGTTGGGCAGAGGACTTCTGTTGATAGAAAAAAGATTGAGGATGTTGAAAAGGTGGAGAAGGTTGAGGAATAGTTTTTATTATAATAATCTTTATAACTACCTATGATATTCCTATAAAATGATATTAGGAACATTTTCATTAGCTCCAAAAGAAGGACAAACATACAGCTGTTTAAATTGTCAAAGATTTGATTTTGAAAGAGATGGTTGTTTTACAGAATGGATGGAGGGATATGGTTTTAGACAGCAAGAAGAAAGATGTCCAGGGTATAATCCTCCTGAGAATGGAGAATATATATCTGTATTATCAGGTTCTATAGAATTAGAAGATTTAATAGATTGATTAAACAACATCACCTAGTTGTATAGTATCCTCAGAAACATATTCTGTATCTATTAGTTGTCCATCTGACATTGATTCAATATCTGAATTAACATTTTTATTGTTATCTTTGATTTCTTCTTCACTTTGGTTTCCATTAAATAAGAAGAACACTATAATTACTAATATGATGATTATTACTATTGTCCAGATTAATTTATTATTTTTATTCATTGTTAACTCCTTTTTGTTGAGCTTTATTTTTTAAAGCTTCACCTTTTTCTTCAACATTTTGTATTTTATTTTCAAACTCATCTGCTCTGTTTTGTAATCTTAAACTTGCATTTTCAAATCCTTTTTGTTCTAGTATTTGAGCTCTTTCTTGCAATCTTTCTTGGATAGTGTTTAATCTGTTTGTTTTAATTTCAGTTATTTTATCAATTTGCTGAGTTCTTCTTTGAATTTTTTCTTGAATAAAATTTTCTCTAGATTCTTGCTTTTTTTCTTGAATTAAAGCTTTATGTTGTTCTTTTAGTTGTTCAAAAGCTTGTTTAGCAGTTATTTCTCCTGATTCTACTTGTGCAATTAAAGCTTCATCTTCAATACTCATATGTTGCATTGTTTTTCTTAATCTTTCTATATTAAGTCCATTGTTTAAATCTTTGATTTGATTTTTTATTTCTTGTAATTCTGAATCATTTATTTCTCTTATTCTTAATCTTAAAGCTTCTTTATCTTCATTTGTTAAAAGAGTTGATGTAATTTCTCTGAATTGTTTAACAAGGTCTTTTGCATCTAATTTAATTTCAACAAATTGTTTTACAGCTTCTTCTGTGTTTGTTGTAGGAATAGTTTTTGCTTCATTAATTAATAGTTTAAGTTCTTCTGAGATTCCAGTAAGAGCAGTTGTATCAGCAGATTTTGCATTTAATACATCTACTACAGCTTGCATGTGTAATAATTTAAGTTGTAATTGTCTTTGTAATTGTAGAATTCTTATTTGTGCTCCAATAGAACTATCCATTATTTCAGTTTCTACCTGAGTTTGAGTATCAATGTTTTCTAGATTCTGGTCATCTTCATCATCTGCAATAACTAGGGCTGGAGCTATACTAAAGATTAATAATGTGATTATAAGTAAACATATTACCTCTTTCATGATATTAGTAAGATTTTGAGGTTTTTAAATATATTGTTAGGAAGGTTTAAAAGTACTTTATTTATTTATTTTTATGGTAAGTGAAGAATCAAGTGAATTATCATCTAGAAATAGATTAGCTATAAGAAGATCAGCAGAATTAGGCAAGATTTTACAAAGTAATATGCCTAGTTTATTAGATGAGTTTAAAAGAGATGATTCTGAGACTGTAAGTAATGTTATGGGAGGGCATAGTGTTAGTAGAAGAGTTGCACGAAGTGGAGTTTGGTTTGCTCTTAAAGGTTATGAGGGAGGGTTTAATGTTGAATCTTATGAAGGTAGTGCTAGAGAAGAAGATCTTGAAGCTTTAGCA
>JBDRMT010000015.1:0-2286 GCA_043811855.1 archaeon
TAAATCAAGATTATTATCTTCTTCATAATCACTTGTCTTAGTAAGAAAATTATCACCAATTAAAGATCTTAACAATTCAATCTTTCCTTGTGATTCTGATGCTAATATTATTTGTCTCATTTTACACATTTCCAATATAAATTTTTCTTAAATATTTCTCACCAATTTTTTTAGCTTCTTCTAAAACACTAACAGGAGTAGCCTTATGATTTTGCATTTTATACATTGGAAAAAACCTGCTTAAATGCCAAATAATATTTTTATCAACACTTCCTAAAAATTTAGCAATATCTTCTAAATCCTTTAAACCATCATTTAAACCAGGAATAACTAAAGTAGTAACTTCAACATGAATTCCAAATTCAGCACATCTCTTAATAGTTTCTTTAACAGGTTCAAGTTTAGCTTTACAATATTTTTTATAAAATTCATTATTTCCCTTTAAATCAATATTAACAGCATCAACAAAATCCTTAATATAATCAAAACTCTCTTTACTCCAATAACCATTACTAACCATAATATTCTTAAGACCTTTTTTCATAGCTAATTCCATAATCTCTTTATAAAATTCAACAGCAATTATTGGTTCTGTATAAGTATAAGCAATACTTTTACATCCAGTTTCCAATGCCTGTTCAACAACTTCTTCAGCACTAGTATCCTGCCCAAATATCTTTCCATCAATCACTTGACTAATATCAAAATTCTGGCAAAAATCACATTTAAAATTACATCCTACAGTTCCAATACTATATGCTTTGCTTCCAGGTAAAAAACCATAAATAGGTTTTTTCTCAATAGGATCTACATGAACTCCAACTAGCTTTCCATAAACAAGTAAAACTAACTTTCCACTAATATTTTTTCTAACTCCACAAATCCCAGCCTTATCTTCATTTATCAAACATTTATGAGCACATGCTAAACATTTAATAGAATTTTTTTCTTTTTTATATAATTCAGCTTGTTTTTCAGACATAAAAAAACATAAACATTAAAGTTAATAAATATTTCACTAATATCTAAAATGGTGAAAGACCAATTCAAACAATACCTTTAGGACAAGCATAATTTATAATGTCATCTTCAATATCAGGATGTTGTTCTGCCATTCTTTCAATCCTGGGACTACTCCAATCCCTATAACCATCTGCAACTCTTAATCCAGCATAAAGACAAAAAGGAGAAGCTATAGCAGTAACACCAACTACATCAATCCAACTTCCTCCAAATAAAGCAGATAAAGCATAATTAGTTCCTCCTGCAAGTGCAGTATAAAACAACACTCCTGCTACATTCACAGCCTTTTTCCCTCTTCCCATCCAATCAATCTGACTAGCAAGATCTGAACCAATCACTTGCCTTAATCTTCTTAGTTCTTGCCTATCAGGACCTGAAACAACAACTCCATCAATAGGTCCCCTTTTAGGAGGAATAGGATTCATATGCTCATCAAACCATTCATCAATATCAAAAACATCCCTGCTTGAAAGACAATCTCCACTACATACCCTAGCTGCATGTTCAAGATGACTCATGATATACTAAAGACTCTATAATTAATATACTTTTTGATACAAAAAATCTAAATACTTCTTATACCTCACTTTATTATGTGGTATCCTACAAATAAAAATGAATTAAACCAGCAAGTAAATAACTTCCTAAAAACAGGAAAACATAAAAAAAATGTGAATGGACTTATTGTCCCTCATGCAGGATATGAATATTCAGGTGCTGTTGCAGGTCAAGCTTTCTCACTTATTAAAAAAGATTCAATAAAAAAAGCAATTATTATAGGTCCAAGCCATTATGTTCAATTATTTGAAGCAGTTACCTCTAACAGAGAATTTTGGGAAACTCCTTTAGGAAAAATAAAAACTTTTAATAAAGATTTTCCAACAGGAGATATTTATCAAGAACATTCTATTAAAAATCAAGTTCCTTTTTTACAAAAACTTGGAGTTCAAGAAATAATGCCTTTGATGATAGGAAAAATAACAAATGAACAAGCAGAAGAAATTGCAAAAAGTATTATAAAAATAAAAGCACTTTATGTTTTTTCAACTGACCTTTCACATTTTTTAGATGATAATCTTGCAGAAGAAAGAGATAAAAAAACAATAAAGATTATTGAAAACTTAGATAAAGATAATTTCAACCAGATTGATGCTTGTGGATATTTTCCACTTATGGTTTTATTCCACTTATGCAAACTTAAAAAAACAAAACCTAAATTAATTCAATATAAACATTCTGGAGATATAACTGGAGATAAAGAAA
>JBDRMT010000016.1:0-3262 GCA_043811855.1 archaeon
TTAAATTAATAAAATTAACATAATAATTAATAAAAATGGCAAAAGATAACCATAAGAACCAAGGTGCACCAGCATTAAAGAAAAGAGCTAGTGGTAGTTCTACTTCTACTAGGAAAACACCTGCTAAGAAACCTAGTCATAAACCTGCTTGGACTTATAACAAGCAGAAAGAATTATTTGGTAAAAGAGTAAAATTAGATCAAAGATTAGAAACATATGATAATGCAAAAAATGAAAAGCTTTTAGGTCTTTTGAATGAGGATGCAAAAACTATTCCTGAAACTCCTAAGAAAAGGAATATGTTAGATGCTGCTAAAGAGTTTAATGAAAAAAGACAATATGATAGATTAAGAAATTCTGGTAAGGGTTTAGTAGATATATATGTATTTAAGGGTGTAAGAGAGAATTATGATAAAGGATTTGACAACCATTTAGTAGATATTATGGAATCAGGTCCAGATAAGTTATGGCAAGAAGAATTATTGCCTAAGATAAGTTCTGAAATGATAAGAGGTTATTTAGATAGAGATAAATCAGATGCTAATTTTAAAGGAGTTGCAAGAGAACATTTAAAATTTGCTGAAAGATTTGATAATATTAGAGATTATGTTGAAGGAGAAAAAGCAGGAGGTACTGAAGAAGGTACAAAAGCTAGAAAAGTAATCTGGGATGAGTATGATAAAGAATATTCAAAAGATTTTAAAGATAATATGGAAGATTATAAATTATTATGTCAAGTTGCAGAAATAATGGGACTACAGCTTAGAAATTATAATAAAAAATCAGAAGATCAAGTAGAGAAGTTTAATAAAGAATTAAAAACATCTCCAAAGAAAATAGGGTATATACCTGAAATAGTTGGAAAACCAACAGTTATAAAACTTTATCAACAAAGTTTTCAAGCTAATCTTGCAGCTTAGTATTTTATATAACTTATTTTAGTATCTATTAAACTTAAAGTATGGGAGTTGTCTTGCTTTACTGAAGTAGACTTATCTTTTAATTGAATAGATTATTAATATATATTTTTATTCTAGAATTTGATTTAATAACTTAACTGTTACTTTAAAGAAATCTTCAGCTTTATCTTGATAAGTGTCTATTATTTTTCCATCAAGGTCTTTTATTTGGCCGTGGATTATACTTTTATGCAATTCAAATAAATCTTGATAATAACCAATGTATTTTTTATCTAAGAGTTTTTTATCTACAAAATGCTGTTTTAATAAAACAGGTATATGCTCAGGACTTGGTGGAAGTATTTTTATTGCCATTAGTAAAGCTTGAGATGATTCAACAAAAGCCCAAAAACATCCTTCAATAGAACTTAATTCAGATACTTTACTTCTCATTATATGTCCTGGAACTCTGTTAAGAACTATATAAATTGATTCTGGAGTAGGTCTTATTTTTCCATCTTGTAAAAGTAATTTAAGAGGATTAAAAAAACCTCCAACATCAATTAAAGTTTCACCATATCTTAAGATATTAATAATAGTTGGATCTCCTTTTAAAAGATCATCCCACCAGGTTGTTAGTTTTACAGTATTTATGTGGAGGTCTTCTTTATAAGGATTATTTCTAACTAATTTTCCAAGTTCTTCTCTATACCAAAGAATAAATGAGTCATCAAATCTTATTGATACATCATCAACTATAATTATAACATCAATATCTGAACCTGCTTCAGATTTATTTTTTGCACCAGAACCAAAAAAAACAACAGCTTTAACTAATGCATCAAAGTTCTTAACAACTTTTTCTGCAAAGTCCATTGCAATATCTCTAGGAGTTTTAAGATTTAAACTATGATATTTTTTTGGAGCAGATATTAAACTAGATTTTTTCTTCTTTTTAGCCATAGCTATATCACCTTTTTTATACAAGAAAATTCATTTTATGAATTTTCAGGGTGGTATAAATCAATAGATTAATACCATAATAAGTCATTATATTATCACATAATAAGGAGGAATTTGTTTTTAAATGTTTTTGTTTGGAGTTGTTTGAATATACTAATATTTTATAAACATAAACACTGGAACTCCTCTTGTTTAACTTACATACATCTTATTATAGTTATTAGAAATTACTAAGAATAAAATAATCATTCTTTTAAATCATGCCATCTTCTGCATATGGGGCAGTAATATTTTCCCCAGTGAACAAACACTAATTGATGGCTATGAATCTCACACTTTTCAACCGTGTGAGGTTCAGCATCATCTGTCATTTTTTACCTCAATTAAGAGTAATAATTTTTTTAGGTTTATAAAGGTTAAGGTGGTTAGTGTTAATATTATTTAGAATCATCATCTTCACTATCTTTTTCATCTTTATCTTCTTCCTCATCTTTTTCATCTTCCTCCTCTTTTTTCTTTTTTTCTTTTCCTAGAGGTTCAAGAAGTTCAAGAGGTTTAGAATTTTTTGTATAAGGTTCTGGTTTTTCATATTTACTAAAAACAACCCAAGCAATTGCAGCAATAATAACTAATAAGGTTAAACCTAAAAAGAAGTATCCTTTAAATCCTGATAAAAATGATAAGTCACATCTATCATTCATTATAAAAGTAATAAAAAATATAACTACTCCTACAAAAGCTGCAAGAGAATATATTACTTTTTTATGTTCTGTAAGAAAATTTACAAAAATTAAGAGTATTAGTATAACTGTAATAGTTATTACACCGGCTATTAAAAATGCTGCTAAACAATCTCCATAATAACCCATTGCTGTTGCAATTAAAGCCATTGTAAGGGAGAGCACAGCATTAACTTTTTTATCTTTTTCAAATAATTTTGTTTTACCTAATAATCCATAAAGAACTACAAATATAAGTACAAAAGGAATAATTAAGGTAAATGCTCCTAAAGATTCCCAGTAATTTAAAATGTTTCCAATAAGTGTCATTTTATTCTCTTTTTTAGATAGTAATTTATTATAATATATATAATAAGGGTAAGATTGGTTTATAAAATTTGTTAATGTTGCTAATATAGAGAATTTTGAAATTTGACTTTTTAAAAATTCTCTAAGAATAACTTTGCCATGATTTCCTTCGGAAATCACACTTATGCAAAGTTCTCTATAGATTTATTCGAAACATTTAAATTTAGAAAGGTATTTGTTTATTTATGAAAATTCCACCCCTTATTATCTCATATACATCTGGATTTATATTTTTTATTTTAGCACTTTCTTTATGGAGTTTTAAGTTTCACTGGGCTGTTGTTTTTGGTATTCTTTTTGGGGTTGTGGTTA
>JBDRMT010000017.1:0-6002 GCA_043811855.1 archaeon
AACCCTCATCAGGGATTGAAAGAGAAAACTCCTGCAATTAAAGCTGGAATAAAATTAAAGTTAGGTAGAATGAAATTATTTGGACTCATAAAATTTATAACCAAAACCTCAAGAGACGATTAGTTGTTAATATCCTATAATTGTAATAATATAATTATAAAGATGAGATAAGCTACAACTCTTTATCAAGAAGCTCTTAACCCTTTAGTTTAATAGATACTAAGACTTTGTTAAGGAAAATTCCTAATTTAAGGTCTGCTAAAACCTCTGGAAGGTGTTGGAGGCCTGCTAAAACTTCTTTGCCTGCTATAATCTCTAGAAGGTGTTGATATATGTGCATTGTTAAAATTATGGTTATGTCTGTTATTATTGTTCATCCTTTGATTAAACTCTTGTCTTATTCCTGGTATCTGAATTGGTGATGTTGGTTGTTGAGTTATCTGTTTTGGAGTTTTAATATTATTCCAAAAATCTCCACTACCATATTGCTGTTTATAACTTTCTGTTAAACTTGGCATTTGTGATATCCTGCTGGGTTGTGATAATATTTTATTTGGTTCAATATAGATTGTAGTTGTGGATTCTAAGTGTTTAGATGTATCTATTCCTTTTTGTTTAAAAATAACATCTAAAGAACTATCTAAAGAGTGAGTTGTAGGAATATGGTGTATATTATTTTCACCAGCTCCAAATTGGAGAGTATAACCCATTGTTGGTACGGTCTCTTTATAATGTCCTCTTCTATGGGTTATATTCCTTGTACTAATTTCAGGAATAAACCTAAAACCACTTTTTTTTGCAGAATATATTTCTACATTTGTATTTGTACCATGTAATTCCTTAGCCCAATTTCTATAAGCTCCTGGTGGGTCTATTAAAATAAGTTTATTTACTTTTATATTGCCTTGTTTTATTTCATTAATAATAACATCTGCATGCCAGCTATGAGCCCAATATTCATTGATTTTTTCTCCATGTAGCTTCTTTAAATTAGTTACAGGTATTTTTAAGTGATCTATAGTTGCTTTAGAATAATCAATATGTTTATTACCTTGGCTGAGAGGGATTATTTTATCAAAATAATCTTGATGTTTAATAGGAGGATTGGTTCGACCAACACCTAGTCCTAAAACTTTATTAATAGTATAGGGCTTTGTGTTATTAATAGCCCAAGTTTGTTGGTTTTTGTTATAATTATAAGTATTCCTATTACGGGTGTAAATCCAGTTATTTCCATTATCATGTGTGTGGCTCATTCCAGAATGATTGTCATAAAATACATTTCTGATATTAGGATTATGTGGAGAAGTATAGTGAACTTGATTACCAACTCTGGTTGAGGACCAACCATTATTTATGTATTGTTGCTCTGCCTGAGAAGGAACCTCTACTGTTACTGTTATGGATGACTGATTCCAACCCTGCCTAGAATCTTGTCCAACAGAATTTTTTGAAGGGAAGAAACTCGCTCCTGCAAGCACCATTGCAGTCAATGTTTTTTTAAAAGCCGACCTCATGAACTAATTAATCATTGAGATTATTTAACAATTGTCAATATTTTATATATAATAGTATATTGAACATTGGGATTTAGAATATAGTTATACTTTATTCACCTTCAACTTCTATGAAGTTGGAGGGTCAGAAAATCTTAGATTTTCTCAACTTTACTTCCATCACCTGTATCATTAACTTGAAAACCTTTTGATTTTATTTTATCTCGAAGTTGGTCAGCTTTTTCCCAATCTTTATCTTTTCTAGCTTTTTCTCTTTCTTTAACAAGCTTCATAACTTCATCAGGAACACTAACTTTTTCTTTTTTCAAAAGGTCAAGTCCTAAAACAGAATCAATTTTTTTAATTGATTGTATTTTTCCTTCTGCTTTTGAATCTCTAACCAATTCCCATAAAACCTGCAATGCATTAACAGTATCTAAATCCTCATCCATTGCTTTTTCAAATTTCTTTAAATATTTTTCATTTGTTTTTTTATCATCTTTTATTTTGCTTATAATTCTTTTTAATCTTTCTAAAGAATTTTGTGAATTTTTTAAATTATCCAAAGTAAAATTTAACTGACTTCTATAATGTCCTGTTAAGAAAAAATATCTTAAAGCTAAGGGGGTATAACCTTTTTCAATAATATCTCTAACAGTAAAATAATTTCCTAAAGACTTGCTCATTTTCTTACCATTTACCATCATCCACTCATTATGAACCCAGTAATCAACAAATTTTTTACATTTAGCACCTTCTGATTGTGCAATTTCATTTTCATGGTGTGGAAAAATAAGATCAACACCTCCTGTATGAATATCAAAAGGTTGTCCTAAATATTTTGAACTCATAGCTGAACATTCAATATGCCATCCAGGTCTTCCTTTTCCAATATCAACATCCCAAAAAACATCTCCATCTTCTTTATCATAGAATTTCCATAATGCAAAATCACTTACATTTTCTTTATCATATTCATCTTTAGAAACTCTTTCACTTCCACCTGCTTTTAATTTATCAACTTTAATCCCTGCTAACTTACCATAATCTTTAAACTTTTTAACATTAAAATAAATTCCATCATCAGATTTATATGCAATTTCTTTTTTTAATAAATCTTTAATCAAACTAACCATCTCTTTAATATGTTCAGTTGCTCGAGGATAAACACTAGCAGGTTCAATATTCATTGCTTTTTCATCTTCAAAAAAAGCATCTTCATAAATTTTTGTATAATCTTTTAATTTCTTACCTTCTTTTATACTTCCCTTTATTGTCTTGTCATCAACATCTGTTATGTTTACAATTTTTTTAACTTTATAATCTAAATATTTTAAATATCTTGTTAAAATATCAGAAGCAACAAAAGCCCGATAATTTCCAATATGACCATAATTATAAACAGTTAAACCACAACTATAAATTCCAACTTCTCCTTTTTTAATTGGTTTAAATGCTTGTTTTTTTCTGCCTAATGTATTGTATAATTTTAATGTCATTTTTCTACCTTAAACATTTCTCCATGTCCTGGAATAATGTAATCTGCAATATTTAATAATTGTTCTCTGCTTTTTTTTAATGCATTTTTATCTTTAACATAAGGATCAACGTGTTTTAATAAACTTTTCTTATCTGTTTTTTGCTCCTCATTATCATCCCACCAAAAAACATCAGAAGCTATAACAACCTTTCCAAGTTTGTCATCTTGAACAACAACAGAACAATGAAACTCATCATGACCAGGAGTATTAATAATTTCTATATCTGTTTCAGGAACTTTTCCATCATGATTTTTTATTTTACTATCAAAAGAATATACACTACCACTATCAACAATTTTAGCATTTTCAAAAATTCCGGCTAATAAACAATGATCAAGATGAGTGTGAGTTAATATAACATAATCAATATCTTTAGGAGATAGATTTTCTTTTTCTAAAGATTTAAGTAGCAACTTTTTATTCATTCCAGGATCAACAATTATTTTTATATTTCCATCTTTTATTAAGGTTGTTGTGCTAGTCGCAAGTTCAAATTCTCCTCCTCTAACATAACCCTTAATCAGCACCTTAACTTCTGCCATAAAAATAACACAGAAATAAGATATAAAAACCTTTAGAATCTAAACATATCTTTTTGAACCTCTCCTAAAACAATAAGATTTTTATTAGTATCAATATAACAATTAATCTCACTTCTTACACCAAAATCATCTTTAAAATATAATCCTGGCTCAATTGTAAAAGGAAAATTTGTTTTCAGTTCTTTATTATATTTTCTTGATAATTTAAACCCTTTTCCATGGCAATGATATTTTCCTAAACAATGCCCTGTTGAATGTTTAAAAAATTCATCTAACTTATTGTCTTTAAAAAAATCTCTAATTATTTTATCAACTTCATTACCTTTTGGAATTTTTCCTTTTTTTAATTGTTTTTTAATAAAATCAACACCAATATCTCTACCATTTATAACCATTTTAAGAGTTTGCTCAATTTTTTTACTAGCTTTTTTACCTGCATAACCCATCCAAGTTATATCTGCATAAACAGAACCTTTTTTCTTTAATCTTGCCCATATATCAATTAAAATTAAATCATTCTTTTTAATTATTTTATTAGTCTTTTTATTTAAGAAATAATGAACATTGGAAGTGTTTTTATTAACAGCAACAATTGGACAATTTTTATCTGAGACCAAACCTTGTTTTTTAAATTCAGATAAAATAAACCGTTCAACATCTAACTCAGAAACTTTTCCAATATTTTCCTTAATATAATTAAAAGCTTTTTTCATAATTATTTCTAATTTTTCTAAAGCTTGAATATGGCTATTTATCATCAATAAAAAGATTAATTAGAATATAAAGATGTTGTTAAAGGCCTTAGTAATTCTATTGAATTTAATGCTTAAACTACCTTCTTAAATCAGATTTGTAAATTACTAATAAGAGAGATTAATATCATTTTTTAAACAAAACTATTTACTTAACAACAACATCAAAATCAACTGCTGTATAAGGTTCACGAGTATCTTTTCTTTCAATATTTAATTGAAATCTAACAACACATGTTGAAACATCATTAACCTCTTCTTTAGCAATATTATATCTTATAACACTATAATAAGTATCACCACTTGCTATAGGTACTCCTCGACTATTACTTCCACCTGTTGTAATCCAATCTTCAGCATCTTTTGCTCTAACCCCACACTTATCCATAATATCTCTATCATCATCAACAACAATCGTTTCCCACGTAAATTCACCAGACTTCCCTCCATTTTGAATGGCAAATCCCACACCAAATGTATCTCCTTGTTTTATAGTAGCTTCTCTGTTTGGAAGATAAACAACAGCTTTTTGATCTTCAACAAATAATTTATTAATTTCAGCTTCAACTTTTTTATTCATTGTTTCAACATTATATTTTGCACCTGTAAAAATAGTTCTAACTAAAATTAATCCTAAAATCAACATACTCATAGCAATGACAAGAATAACAATTGTTCCAATACTAAGCTCAAGAGCTGCTTTTTTAGATTTAATTTTTCTTAATTTCATCTTGTCCTCTTTTTATAGTTTATTAAAATAAAATTACTATTTAAATGTTTTGAAATGAGGGCGTTGTCCGGACTTAAAAAATCTTCTGTGTAAATTATCAAGATTATCTAAACTTTTATGTGTAAAAAATCAGACTCCGGACAACGCCGAAATGAAAAGAGCAATAGTTATGATTCATCAATAAGAACAGAAAGGTTTATATAATATAATATAATATAATATATTATGAAAGAGAAGTTTGTTAAAACAATAAAAAAATCTGGAACAAGCCTAGGTATTAACATTCCATCAGAGATTGTTAAATTACTAAAACTAAAGGAGGGCAATTTCCTAAGAGTGGAGATTGAAAAAATAAATTCAAAATAAAATTAACAAAAGGAACTGCAGAACTTATAGGAACAATAATCGGAGATGGACATATCTATAGAAAGAATAGAAAATATCAAATAGGGTTAACAGGAAGTCCAATAACGGATAAAGATTATTTTGAAAAACTAAAAAAATTAATTCTTAATGAATGGAATAAAGAAGTTTATGTAAAGTTTAGATATAGAGGTCTAAGGATGGTTTTTAATTCAAAAGAGATTTGTGAATTTCTAATTAATGATATGAAAATGTTTCATGGAAAAGGAAAGTGTCAGCATATAACAATTCCACAAGAAATATATAAAAATTGGAATTTAGCAAAACATGCTATTAGAGGAATTGCAGATACAGATGGATCTATATTTGTTTCTAAAAAACCAGGAATAGAAAAATATCCCTCAATTGAGATAACTACAACAAGTGTAAATTTAGCCAATCAATTAAAAGAGATTTTAATAAAAATTGGTTTTAGAATTACATTGAGAGAAGGGAAAAGAAAACAACCAAGAGGATTAATTCCATATAGAATTGGATTATATGGAAAAAGAAATTTAAAGAAATGGATGGAGGAAATA
>JBDRMT010000018.1:0-18468 GCA_043811855.1 archaeon
AAAAAGAGCACATAAAAAATCTCAAAAAAATGATGATCCAGTATTTGTAAGATTAGATAGATTTGAATCAAGCTTAACTACTTTAGAAGAAATAAAAGAAAAAGTTCTAGAGATAGAAAAAATACTAGCTGACACAAAAAGAGTAAAAGAAAAAGAAGAAAGAGAGCTTGAAGAATGGGAAAGAAATATTAATATTATAAAATCAAAATTAGAATCTATTGACGAAAATATATTCAATGAGATTGAATAGGTTTTAATATCTCATATAATAATAATTAGGAGTATATATCAAAGCGGTTGAGAGAATAGATTTAGGGTTTATATTTAAAGATTACTAATACCTAAAAAATGGAAATTAGACATGTAAAAATAGAATATGAAGAAGCTTTATCAGCAAAAAAAGAGATTTTATCTTCTCAAATAGATCTTTTAAATATTCAAAAAAAAATGAGAGATTACAAAGCATTAAGAAAAAAAGAGTTTTCTTTAAAAAATAAACTAAAAAGCGATTTCAGTTCTCTTAAATCTAAAATAAATACCTTTACTACTACTCTTCCAGAAGATGAACCTTACTTAAAAGCCTCTTCAAAAAAGAAACAAAAAATAATTGAAAAAGACCAACCTAAAGATATTCAAAAAGAACTTGAAGAAATCAGAGAAAAACTTTCTAAATTAGGATAATTCTCTATTGCAATAATCCTTAAAAAACCTAATTCTGATATTATATTAATGAAAGAGGATAATATTCACCATTTTTCTCAAGAAAGATTTAACAAATTCATTGAAGATAATAATGTCTATGGATTTTTTGAACAACCTATCACCTTAGTATCAGGAAGAAAGTCACATTTTTATGCAAACTGGAGAGATATTGTAGGAGATGTATTTTTAACAGATAAACTTGCTGATTTTATTATTGAATTTGTTAAACAAAACAATATAAAAGTAGATACTTTTTATGGTGTCCCAGATGGAGCAACAAAAATTGGAATAATATCTCAATATAAATATGCAAAACAACAACCTAACTTTTCAAATTCAAGCCACACTCTTTCTATTGGAAGAAAAACACCAAAAGACCATGGTGCTCCTAAAGATAAATATTTTGTTGGAATGCCAAAAGGAAAAACAGTTGTAATTGAAGATGTAACAACAACAGGAGGTTCTTTAATTACAGCTTTAAAAGGATTAAAAGAAGCAGAAGTAGAAGTTAGTGCTGTGATTAGTCTAACTAATAGAATGGAAAAAAGAGATGATGGAAAAAGTGTTAAACAAGCTGTTGAAGAACTTGGAGTAAAATTTTATAACATGAGCACTTCCTTAGACTTACTGCCAATTATGGTCCAAAAACTAAATCCAGATGAACATATTAAAAATGAAATTATCAAAGAATTTGAACAATATGGGGTTGAAAAGATTTCTCTTCCAACTACTTACTCAATTCCCACTCAATCCTTAAACACAACAATTGCAGGAATTCCACTAAAACATTGTATCTTTAATGCATCAGGTCCAATGTGCACAACCTTAGAAGAATTAGAAATAATTGGTAACTCAAATGCTTCAGCAATAATGATGAAATCCTGCACTCTTGAACAAAGAGATGGAAATCCAGAACCAAGATACCAAGACCTTGAATTTGGTTCAATAAATTCAATGGGGCTTCCAAACCTTGGTTATAAAAAATACATTGAATTTGCTCCACAACTAAAAAAATTCAACAAACCAGTAATAGCAAGTGTCTCAGGACTCTCCTTAGAAGACAACTTAACAATAATAAAAGAAATAAACAAAACAGATACTGACCTTATTGAACTAAATTTATCTTGTCCAAACATAGTGGGAAAACCTCAGGTTGGTTATGATTTTGAACAAACTGATAATGTCTTAACTAAAGTTATGAAAATAACAGAAAAACCATTAGGTGTTAAACTACCCCCATATTTTGACCAAGTTCATTTTGAACAAATAGCACAAATCCTAAATAAACACAAAGTAAATTTTGTGACATGTATTAATTCAATTGGAAATGCAATGATAATTGATCCAGAAAAAGAACAGGTTGTCATAAAACCCAAAGGAGGTTATGGAGGTCTTGGAGGAAAATATGTAAAACCAACAGCACTTGCAAATGTAAGAAGGTTCTATGAACTCCTTGATAAAAACATTGATATAATAGGAGTAGGAGGAATCAACTCAGGTATTGATGTATTTGAATTCATACTTGCTGGTGCAACTGCAGTTCAATTAGCAACAGTCTTTGTTAAAGAAGAAGAATCTTGTTTCAAAAGAATTGAAAACGAATTCAATGATTACATGAGAAAAAAAGGTTACACTTCAATAAATAAAATTAAAGGAAAACTAAAAACCTTAGATTAAAATGAAAATAGATCCTCATGTACATTTCAGAGATCAGGAGCAAAACTATAAAGAAACAATAGCCCATGGTTTACAATTAGCAAAACAACAGGGAGTAGACATTGTTTTTGACATGCCTAATACCTACCACCCAATACTAACTTCAGAAGATGTTGAAAAAAGACTATCTTTTGTTCCAAAAGATGAACTAAACAGATATTTCTTATACATTGGAGCAACAAAAGATCCAGAACAACTTAAACAAGCAATAAAACTTGTTCAAAACAATAAACATGTTATTGGAATAAAAATGTTTGCAGGAAAATCTACAGGAAACCTTGAGATAATTAATGAAAATGATCAGAAAGCAGTATACAAAATATTATCTGAAAACAACTACACAGGAGTATTAGCTGTTCATTGTGAAAAAGAATCTCATATAAAAAATATCTATAATCCAGAAGATCCATACACTCATGCTCTTTCAAGACCAAAAAGTGCAGAAATAGAGTCACTAAAAGACCAAATCAATTTTGCAATTGAAACAAGATTCAAAGGCACCTTACACATCTGCCATGTATCTTGTCCTGAATCAGTAGAATTAATAAATAATACAAAAAACCAATTAAAAATAACTTGCGGAATAACTCCTCATCATCTTATGTTTGATGATTCCAAACTTCAGAACCAATTTGGTAATTTCTATAAAATAAACCCTCCTTTAAGAAACAAACAAAATGTTCTTGAACTACAAAAAGCTCTAAAAAATAATAAGATAGATTGGATAGAAACAGACCATGCACCACATACCATTGGAGAAAAGCTTTATGGACCTTATCCTTCTGGATTTCCCACCCTCCACATATACAAAGAATGTATTGAAAACTTTTTACCACAACTTGGAATATCACCTGAACAAATACAAAACCTGACATTTAATAATATTGTGAAACATTTTAATCTTAATATCCAACAATCTTCAATTGAACTAACAGAAAAAGAAAAAATAGCAAGAGCAAGGGTCTGTCTTCCTTTAGATGGTCTTAATACAGTTGAAGAAGTAAAACAAAGAGTTGAAGAGTTAAGTCCTGTTGTTGGACTTTTTAAAATAGGAAAAGAATCTTTTACAAGATTTGGACCAGAAATAATTAATATTATAAAAAACTACAATGCAGAAGTTTTTTTAGACTTAAAATATCATGATATACCAAATACAGTAAAAGGAGCTGCAAATGCAGCAGCACAACTAGGAGTTTTTATGTTTAATATTCATGCTTCAGGAGGATTAGAAATGATGAAAGCAGCAGTAGAAGGAGTAAATCAAGCATGTGAAAGCAATAACTTAAGAAAACCCAAGATTATTGGAGTTACAATATTAACAAGCATTGATAAAGAAATAATGAATAATGACTTAAAAATATCAGGAGAAATAGAAGACCAAGTTTTAAATCTTGCACTTCTTTCAAAAAAAGCAGGTCTTAATGGAATAGTTTGTTCTGCAGCAGATTTATATGCTGTAAAAAATAAACTACCCAATGACTTTATGTTTGTAACTCCTGGAATTAAAGGTCCAAATACTCCTGCAGGAGCTGATCAAAAAAGAGTTTTCACACCTGGAAATGCTGTTCAAGATGGATCAACAATATTAGTTATAGGAAGAGCAATAACAAGCCCTCCAACAAAACAAGAAAGAATTCAAGCAGGTCTTGAAGTCTTAAGAGATATTGCTCAATATATTTAACAAATCCCAAATCTTATAAACTTCTTATTTCTCTTATTTTCATAAAGATGGATAGAAAAACCCTTATAAAAAAATATATTGAATTTTTTAAAAGTAAAGATCATAAAGAAATACCTAATGCAAGTCTTGTTCCTGAAAATGATCCTACAGTATTATTTACAACAGCAGGAATGCAACCCCTTGTTCCATTTTTTTTAGGTCAAAAACACCCACTAGGAAAACGTCTTGTTAATGTTCAAAAATGTATAAGAACCGTTGATATTGATGAAGTAGGAGATACTTTTCATCATACTTTTTTTGAAATGCTTGGAAACTGGTCAATTGGAGATTACTGGAAAGAGGGAGCAATAGAAATGACTTTTGAATTTTTTAATAAAAAATTAGGTTTACCAATTAAAAGATTAGCTGTGACATGTTTTAAAGGAGATAAAAGAGCTGATAAAGATACAGAATCAGAAGAGATTTGGATTAAATTAGGAATTGCAAAAGAAAGAATTGTTTTTTTAGGGGATGATAATTGGTGGGGTCCTGCAGGAAAAACAGGTCCTTGTGGACCTAGCACTGAAATATTTTATTGGAAACCTAATAATAAACCTGCTCCAAAAGAATTTAATCCAAAAGATGAAAACTGGGTTGAAATAGGAAATGATGTCTTAATTCAATTTAGTAAAGATGAAGCTGGAAATTATAATCCTGCAAAACAAAAAATAATTGATTTTGGTGGAGGAACAGAAAGAATAATTGCAACTTTAAATGGATTAGAAGATAATTATCTTGCTGATATGTGGAAACCAATAATAAAATCAATTGAAAAATTATCAAATAAAAAATATAAAGAAAATGAAAAAGCAATGAGAATAATCGCAGATCATATTAAAGCATCTTGTTTTATGATAGCAGATGGAATCTCACCTTCAAACATGGAGCAAGGTTATGTTTTAAGAAGATTAATAAGAAGAGCTATTAGATATGCAAGAAAATTAAATTTAAAAAATTTCACAAAACAAATAGCAGAACCTGTTTTTGAAATCTTTGATGATTATGAACATCTACAAAAAAATAAAAAACATATTTTAGATGAACTTGAAAAAGAAGAAAACAAATTTCTTGAAACTTTAGAAAAAGGTATAATTATCTTAGAAAAAATATTCAGAGAAAAGGAACCTATTAATAAAAATAAATTCTCAGAACTAATGAACAATCCAAATAAAGCTGACCTTATTGGTAGAATTTTTGATAAAAAAAGACAAAAAAGGGATTATTCTCTAAAAAAACCAAAACTATCTCAAAATGAAATAGATAAAGCAACAATTACTGGAAAAGAATCATTTTTATTATTTCAATCTTATGGATTTCCATTAGAAATGATTGATGAACTAGCTATGGCAAAGGGATTTTTAGTTTCTCATAATGATTTTAGAAAAGAACAGGAAAAACACCAAAAACTTTCAAGAACAGCAACAGAAGGAAGATTTAAATCAGGTTTAGCAGATTCAGGAGAAGAAACAACAAAACTCCACACTGCAACCCACCTGCTTCACGCAGCACTCCGAAAAGTTCTTGGAAATAAAATTCAACAAAAAGGATCAAATATAACTTCTGAAAGATTAAGATTTGATTTTACTTTTGATAGGAAGATGACTGATAAAGAAAAAAAGCAAGTTGAAGATATTATTAACAAAGTTATTAAAGATAAACTTCCTGTTACAAAACAAGAAATGAGTCCAGCAGAAGCAAAAAAAAGCAATGCTTTAGGTTTTTTTGAATCAAAATATGGAGATAAAGTAAGTGTTTACACTGTAGGAGATAATAAAAAACCTTTTTCAAAAGAAATTTGTGCAGGACCTCATGTTAAAAACTTATCAGAATTAAAAAGTTTTAAAATTAAAAAAGAAGAATCATCAAGTGCTGGAGTACGAAGAATAAAAGCAACATTAAAATGAAATTAAATAACAACGGAGGTTAAAATGGCGGAGGACAATCCAAATTGCATATTTCCAAAATGTCCAACATGTGGCAAAGGATATCTGCTTCCATTTTCATTTAAAGAAGATGTTTATGAAAAATGGAAATGCTCAGATCCTGATTGTGGATATACTGTAAAAAAACGTGAACACGAAAGGTAAAACTAATTATTTTTTTCTTTTTTTAATTTTAATAAGTTCCATTTCTAAGAACAACAACTTGCTGCAAACTTAAATAATCAAATTGAATAGTATTATCAGGATTTCCAAAAAATCTTAAAACTAAACCTCTAGAAGATTTAGAATTACAAATTTTTCCTTTATGATAATCACCATTTAAATCCATAACAACTGCTGTTTGTCCATGATATACTCTTGGAATTCCTTCTAAAACCCCTATTGCTTCAATAGAATTTGAAATAACAATAAGTTTTGCATCTGCAATAGCAGAAATAAGATCAAATCTAACTCTACGAACTTTACGACCACCAACATTAACTAAATCTCTACCATCATTACCACTTTCTTTAACCATATGTACAAAATAAAGAACTCTTACTTATAAATATTTCTTCATAGCAACTTTTTTATTCAATAAAAATACCAGGTCTTCCTGGTTTAGCTTTTTTACTTTTTTCTTCAGGATCATATTTCTTTTTATCATTAACAGCAAAAACCTGAACCTCTCTTCCAATCTTCGCATTTAATGTCTTAACATTATAAATACCTTCTTCATTAGGCATAACATACAAATAAACCTTTTCAGCTTCTTTACCTTGCTTTTCTCTAATCAATTTTAAAATATTCATAACATCTGAAACAACATTATCTAATTGTTGCTCTTGTTTTTCTAATTGTAAATCAATTTTCTTTTCATCAACAACAGGCCAATCATCTAAACTAATAAATCCTTTATTTCCAATTTTACTCCAAAGCTCTTCAGAAATATGTGGACAAAAAACAGAAAAAATCTTTAAAAAACTTTCAAGGTCTTTCTTACTAGTTTCATTTTCTTCAATAAAAACATCTAACAAACTTCTTATCTTAATTATTGCAAGATTATACTTAAAATTATCAATATCCTTACTAGTTTCTTTTATTGCTTTATTTAATTTGCTTTCTAATCTTTTTGAAGATTTACTAACCTTTAAATCATTTATAAAATTATAAAATTTAATTATAAATTTATTAGCACTTTGTATTCCTTTATCACTCCAACTAAAATTACTATCAGGACTTGCAACACTAACTAAAAACAATCTCAAAGCATCAGACCCATATTTCTTTATAACATCTATTGGATCTATAACATTTCCAATAGACTTTGACATTTTATTTCCATCTTCTCCATAAACAAATCCCTGAACAAACAATTTCACAGCAGGTTCATCAATATTTAACAATCCAATATCTCTTAAAAACTTTGTATAAAACCTCATATAAATATCATGCATTGTTGCATGTTCTTTTCCTCCAATATAAATATCTATTGGACACCAATAACCAACTTTCTTTTTATCAAAAATATTTTTATTATTTTTATTATCACAATATCTTAAATAATACCAACTACTGTTTACAAATGTATCCATAGTATCTGTTTCTCTTTTTCCTTGTTTTCCACATTTTGGACACTTAACTTTTACCCAGCTTTCAGCAGTTTCTAATGGATTTCCTTTTCCAAACTTAACTTTTTCAGGTAATTCAACAGGTAAATCTTTTTCATTAACAAGAACAACCCCACACTTTTCACAATGAACAATTGGAATTGGAGTTCCCCAATATCTCTGCCTACTAATAAGCCAATCTCTTAATCTATACTGAATAACTTTTTTACCTAATTTCTTTTTTTCTAAACCTTTAGTAATTTCATCAATAGCATTTCTATTATTCCAATTAGTAAACTCTCCACTATCTACTAGTCTTCCATCACTTGTATAAGCTCTTGACATCTTATTAGCATTAATTTCATAATCATCAGGTTGAATAACAATTCTTATTGGAATGTCATATTTCTTTGCAAATTCAAAATCTCTTTGATCATGAGCAGGAACTGCCATTATCATTCCACAACCATAATCAGCTAATACAAAATTTCCAGCCCAAATACCAATCTTTTCTCCATTAACAGGATTAATAGCATAACTTCCAGTAAAAACTCCTTCTTTATCCAACTGATCAATATCTTCCTGACTTACTGACCTTAATTTTTTAACAAATTTTTCAACATCTTTTTTATGTTTATCTGTTACAATTTCCATTAACCTAGGATGTTGAGCACTTATAACCATAAAGGTTATTCCATACATTGTATCTGGTCTTGTTGTAAATATAGGCCATTTTTCTTTTTTCCCATTTGGCATTTCAACTTCAAAACCAATCTCAGTTCCATGACTTTTTCCAATCCAATTTTTCTGAAGTTTTTTAATCAAATCAGGCCACTCTTTGACAGATTCAAAATTAGCAAGCTCTTCTGCATAATTAGTAATTTTTAAATACCATTGGTTAAGATGTTTAATTTCAACTTGAGTATCTGTATGAATCCAACAATTTCCTGAATGAACTTGCTCATTTGCTAATACTGTATTACATTTTTTACAAAAATTAACAGGAGATTTTTTCTGGTAAACCAAACCTTTTTCAAACATTTTTAAGAAAATCCACTGATCCCATTTATAATACTCTGGATCATGAGTATTTAGTGTCCTACTCCAATCATAACTTAAACCTAATGCTTTATGTTGTTTTGAAAAATACTTAATAGCATTATCTGTATATTTTTTTGGAGGTATGCCTGCCTTTATAGCTGCATTTTCAGCAGGTAAACCAAAAGAATCATACCCCATTGGATGTAAAACATTAAACCCTTTCATTATCTTAAATCTAGCATAAATATCTCCAATAGTATAAACAAAAGCATGTCCAACATGCAATCCAGTAGCAGAAGGATAAGGAAATTGCTCTAAAACATAATATTTTGGTTTTTTACTTTTTTCACTAACCTCAAAAGCCTTTTCCTTTTCCCACTTATCTTGCCATTTCTTTTCTATATGTTTAAAATTTATCTTTTCCATTTTTAAATTTTAAATGCTTGAAAATCTTTGATTTTCATTGGCCTGAAAATTTATTTTCTTTTCTTCCATATTAATGTATTTTACATAGTTATCTTATCTTTTAAAACCTTATTATAAATTAAAAGAAAAATAACACAACTCTTACAGAGTCAGACTTAAGAGTAATAAATTATTCAATTTATTTAATCTTAGTGTTTTCATAAAAAACTAATAAAAACAAAGTTTAAATAACTTTCTTCCTTAAAAAATATAGAAAAAAGAGGAAAAATGATAACTATTAATTTATTTTATTTTATAATATCTTGTCTAATCTTATTAGTATCAGGAATATTTTTGGTTAAATCACTAACAAAAATTTCAAAATTTTTAGGAATATCTGAATTTTCAGCAGCATTTATTATAATGGCTTTTGCAGCTTCAATACCAGAATTATTTGTAGGAATATCCTCTGCAATATCTGGAACTCCTGAATTAAGTCTAGGAAACATCATAGGAGCAAATATTTTAAACCTAACTTTAATTTCAGGAATAATTATTTTATCTGCAAAACACATTGACTTTAAAACAAAAAAAATAGGTTCTGATGTTTATTTTATGCTGTTAAGTATACTATTATTAATAGTTTTGTTTACAATTGGAAATGAACTTTCTCGAATAGATGGAATTATTCTTCTTGTAGTTTTTATATACCACACCTACGAAATCTTAAAAAGAAGAAGAAAATACAAAAAAACAAAAACAAAAGATGAAAAAAAAGAAAAAATAAGTAGATTTTACTGGTTACTTATTTTTATGACTGCTCTTATAGGATTATTTATTGGATCAAATCTTGTTGTTCAATACTCTTCAAAACTTGCACTAGATTTTGGACTTACCCAAATAGTGATAGGATTATTTATAATTTCATTTGCAACAACTCTTCCTGACCTTATTTTTGGATTATCAGCAGCTCATCTTAAACACAAAGATATGGCTATAGGAAATCAAATAGGCAGTGTTGTAACAACCACAGGACTTGTATTAGGAATTGTAGCCTTAATTCATCCAATAAAAGCAGGATTCATGCCCTTTATAACCTCTGCTATTTTTTTGTTTGTATCTGGATTTATTTTCTACACATTCATAAAAAGTGGGAAAAAACTTTCAACTTACGAAGGAATAAGTTTAATCTTAATATATGTTTTATTTATAATGATAGAATTTTTTATTAGGTAGCTTAAGTAATAGTAAAACCTTCAGATCTATATATTTTCTTTAGACCTTCTCGCAAAGAATGTACTTTCCTATAATCTCCATCTAAATCAACCTCATGAAACAAGTCACCAAGATCTTCATGTTGAAGTTCTCTTGCAATATGTACCTCAGAAGAACCATCAAGACTAGTAAACCTACATTCATCAATATCCTCCACAAGAACAGTCAAACCTTCTGAAAAGACATATTTACCAATACTAGCACCCAACCTAAAAAAGGAGATAGCTCTCTCTTCAATGGAACCATCATATCTAGCAACAAAATGGAGTCTCATGTCTAAAGCATAAAAATTAGGTTTATAAACTCTTCTTCTCCTTCAACCACTTATACCCTTCCATAATTAAAAACCCTGCAAAACTAACCCCTACAATAAACAACCAATCCATAATTCCTAACTGAACAAAATAAAACAAACTATTTAATCCAGTATACATAACTAAAAAGTGCAAACCAACTGATATAATTACAGCTCCAAACAAATATTTATTAAATTTAGATTTAAATACACTGCCTTCTGACTTGCAATTAAATGCTAAAAACATTTCAAAAACAATTGATGATGTAACTACCATTGTTCTTGCCTTATCTATATCTACCATATCCATATAAAAAAACAAGAATCCTATGCAAAATGCAATAAATCCTCCTAAAATAATAAACCCTTTTATTCCATGTAAAATACCCTTCTTAATAGGTTTTCTCTTCATAATATCTTTTTCAGAACTTTCAAAACCTAGAGCAAGAGCAGGCAAACTATCTGTAACTAAATTAATCCATAAAATTTGCAAAGGTAATAAAGGAAGTAAAGCAGGATTTCTCCAAATTAACATAACTGCTAAAACTAAAAAAACTTCAGAAAAATTAGCAGATAATAAAAGCTTAATAAATTTCTTAATATTATCATAAACAGTCCTTCCTTCTTTAATACCTTCCACAATTGAAGCAAAATTATCATCAACCAAAATAATATCAGAAGAATCTCTTGCAACATCAGTTCCTCTAATTCCCATTGCAATTCCAATATCTGCTCTTTTTAAAGCTAAAGCATCATTAACTCCATCACCAGTCATTGCAACAATTTCCTTTCTTTTCTTTAAAATATCTATAATTCTTAATTTATCTTCAGGAGAAATTCTTGAAAAAACAGAAATTTTACTTATTCTCTTAAACAACTCTTCATCACTCATTTTTTTAAGTTCTTCTGAATTAACAGACTCTCCTCTTAATCCAATTTGTTCTGCAACTGCAGTAGCAGTTAATTGAGAATCCCCTGTAACCATAATAACATTAATTCCTGCTTGCTTACATAATTTAATAGCATTTTTTACTTCAGGTCTAGGACCATCAATCATACCTTGAAAACCAACAAAAATTAAACCACTTTCAGCATATTCTTCACTAAATTTATTATCTACTTCCTTATATGCAAATCCTAAAACCCTTAATCCTTTTTTTGCCATACCCTCATAAACCTTAAACAATCTTTGCTTATTTTTTTCATCTAACTTAACTCTTTTTCCATTTATTAATTCATAATTTGAATTATAAATAATATTTTCAGGAGCACCTTTAACATAAGAAATATTCCTACCTTCAACTTTCCTAACAACTGACATCATTTTTCTTATAGAATCAAAAGGAAATTCTTTTACCTTAGGCTCTTTAATTACTAAATTATCTTTATCTAAAAAATTATTTTTAGCAGAAACTAATAATGCAATTTCAGTAGGGTCCCCTAAAAAACATTCCTCTTTTCCATCACTACTAACTCTTGCATTATTACATAAAACTCCAATCTTAAAAAGCATTTCATTATTTTTAGTTGAATTCATTTTTCCATCAACATAAATCTCAGAAACTTCCATTTCTTCTTTAGTTAAAGTCCCTGTTTTATCAGTACAAATTACAGTTGCCCTTCCTAAAGTTTCAGAAGCAGGTAACTTTCTAATTAAAACGTTTTTACTAACCATTCTTCTCGTTGCAAATGCTAAACCTAAAGAAATAATTGCTGGAAGACCTTCAGGTATAGCTGAAACAGCTAAACTAACTGCAACTAATACTGATTCCAAAATATCAGAACCTGTAAAAACCAATAATAAAATAATTAAGACAGATAAACAAATAATAAAAATACCGATTTTTTTAGAAAATCTATCTAATCTATCTTTAAAAGGATTTTTTTCAGGTTTAACTTCTTGAACAAGTTTAGAAATCCTTCCAATTTCGGTACTCATACCAGTATTAATAACAACTGCAATACCTCCTCCATGAACAACTTCTGTTCCTTGATAAACCATATTAATTCTATCTCCAAGTGCAACATCTTTGTTTAAAATACCAGATATTTTCTCAACAGGAGCACTCTCCCCTGTAAGAGAAGCCTCATTAACTTTCAAACCTTCAGAATTAATTATTCTTGCATCAGCCATTATCTTATCACCTTCATCTAAAATCAAAATATCACCAGGAACTAAATTTTCAGAATTTATTTTTATAACTTTTCCATCCCTCATAACTTTTGCATTTGGAACCATCATTTCTTGAAGCCTTTTAATAGCTTTTTCAGCCTTAAACTCCTGAAAAAAACCAATTCCTGCATTTATAATTAAAATAACTAAAATAACAATAGCATCAACTTTTGAATGCATAAAAAATGCTAAAACTGCAGCAAAAATTAAAATAATAATTAAAAAAGATTTAAACTGCTCTAAAAGAACTTTTAACCACTCAAACTTTCTTGTCTTAACTAATTTATTTTTTCCAAACTTATCAAGCCTCTTAACTGCATCAGATTTACTTAATCCTTCATTTCTAGACTTAAGTTTTTCAACAACCTCTTTTGAGGATAACCTATAGTAATCCATAATAAAACCAATTATTTGAAACTTAAAAACCTTCACAAATCATAACAAATCTTAAATATAAGAATAACTTTCAATTTAAATGAGATATGATTCTAGAACAGATGGACTTGAATACTTAATTCCTATGAATCCACCCAGTACTAGAGACCCTAATAGATTTTTACCTCCTGATGTAAGAACCCTAGATAAAGAACCAGTTGCACTTGATTCTAAAGAAGGATTAGATTTTCCAAAACCAAGAACAACAGGTTGTTTAGTACCCTTTGTTTTAACGCTTACAACTTTTGGAAGTTTATATTATATACTTTCTAGTACTATTCTTAGCACTCAATAGTCTTAAAATCACAACAAACCTTATTAATTCTCAACAACTAATGCATTAATGGAAATAAATCAGACTCATGAGAAAATAATAAGTGCCATAAACGAAAAAGGACCATGTTTACCAATTCAGTTATCCACTAGATTGAACATGAGTTCTTTATTTGTCTCAGCTTTTCTTTCAGAACTTTCAAAAGAAAAAAGAATTAAAGTAAGTAACCTAAAAGTAGGAGGCTCTCCTTTATATTTTTTAGAAGGACAAGAAGAAAAATTAGAAGATTATTACAAATATCTGCATCCAAAAGAAGCAGAAACCTTTCTTTTATTAAAAAATAAAAAAGTTATAAAAGATTCAGAACAAGATCCTGCAATAAGAGTGGCCTTAAGATCTATAAGAGATTTTGCAGTAGGATTTAAAATAAATGACCAAATATACTGGAGATATATCTCAGTTCCAGAATCAGAAGCAAGAGAACTGCTTTATCCAAAAAAACAAGAAGTAACCAATAAGATTAAACAAAGCTCAGAAGCCCCAGCTACGAAAAGTAACAAATTAAAAGATACTAAAATTAAATCAGAAAAAAATACTAATGAATTTCAAAACCCTTTAGTTATAAACCAAGAAAAAGCAAAAAAGCAAAAAGCAAAATCAGAATTTGTTCAAAATACAATTAATTTTATTAAAACAAACAATATGGAAATAATAAAAGAAAAAGATTACAAGGCAAAAGAATATAACTGCATAATCCAGATTAACTCTCAACTAGGTCCAATTAAATTCTTAACACAAGCAAAAGATAAAAAAACAATATCAGAAGCTGACCTTAAAAAACTCCTAAGTAATGCTCAGTCAATTCCTATTCCAGCTTTCCTGCTTTACACAGGAGAAATTAGTAAAAAAGCAAAAGAACATCTAAAAACCTATAGTTCTGTATTAAAAGCTAAGAAAATAACTATCTAAAACAATAATATTTATATATTTCAACATATAACTAATTTCATCTTACATAAACTTTAAATACCCTTAATTAAAGATAATACTATGGGAAGAATAAAATCAAAATTAATAAAAAGAACAGGAAACATTTTATTAAATGAAGAAAACAATTTTAATGATGATTTTAATACTAATAAAAAAGTCTTAAAAAATTCTATGCCTAGTAAAAAAATCAGAAATCAAGTAGCAGGATTTATAACTAGGAAAAAAAGAAAACCTAGTCAATAAATTAAAACTTAAAAGATGACAGAAGAAACACAAACAACTAAAGAGACTACAGAACAAACTAAAGAGAGCATCGGTAATTCACAGAATAAGAAGTCTAGTGAGTCATTAAGCAAGGATACTTCAAGCTCATCAAATCTAGAAGATACTAATAAAAAAGAAAAAACTTTTAAAAATTCTGGAAAAGATAATGTTATTTTTGTAGGAATCAAACCTTTTATGAACTATGTTACAGGTGTTGTAATGCAGTTTAAAAACAAAGGGCAAGAAGAAGTAATTGTCTCTGCAAGAGGTAAGTTTATCTCAAAAGCAGTAGATGTCGTAGAAGTTGCTAGAAGAACCTTTCTAAAAGAAGAAAATATACAAATAGTTAATATAGGTATCTCCAGTGAGCAGTTTGAAAACAAAGAGGGAAAAAGAATTTTTGTCTCAGCAATAGAAATCAAATTAATAAAAGGATAGATTATTTACTTTTCTTTTTTAATTTCTTATTAATTTTATCTTGTTTCTTATTAATCTTATCTTTATTAGAATCTTCTTTCTTACTTTCTTTCTTATATAAAAGCCTTTTTAGCATTTCATCCATTTCATTAATTTTGTTATAGATTACTTTAATTCTCTTGCTTCTCCTAATATTTAAAACAAGATTTATTATTAAAAAAATCAAATATATAATAAAAACTATTCCAACAATTCTGAGTATTAAGATTAAAGAAGCAATAGGAGCAGATAATTCAGGAGGAAGATTTGTAATTATATCTGAAAAACTAATATCACTAATATCTATTGCAAATTCTCCTGCCATATTACCCTCTTTTGATAATATAAGTAAAACCTAAGGGTTTTTAATTGTTTTTACTAAAAATCAATTAACTTTTTAAACCAGTATTCTTATGGTATTTCATGGCTGCTTAGCTCAGTTGTTAGAGCGCTGCTCTCATGAGGCAGAGGTCCCGGGTTAAAATCCCGGAGCAGCCATTTTTTAGGTACTTTATATTAATTATTCTAAAATGACAAAAGTCATATAACAATGTTTAAAAAGAGGAGATTAGTAATTCTCTAATGCAAATCCTAGAAAAAACAAAAGAGGCTATTAAAACAAAATCTGAAAAGATGAATGATTTTCTTAAGATGGAATATTTTGAAGAATGTTCAAAAAAAATATCAGAAATTGAAATTTTAAGGTATTGTTACTTTGAGCTTTCAAAACTCTATGAAAAACATTCTATGTATACTGATGCTATCAAATATATAATAATGTTCAGACAATTAGCAATAGGTAACAAAGAGAGAAGAAAAGCTTATTTAATTGAAGCTGAATTACTAATTAAATCAGGACAATATGATAGAGCAGAATTTCTTTATAATCAACTAATAAAATCCTTATCAGGAATTGAAAAATTTGAAACAACAGAGAAGATTATAAATATTTACAAACATGAAATTGTAAAATTTGAAAAATCCAACAGAAATATCATTCTTTTAAAATTATATGAAAAATTTATTCATCTTCTTCCTGAAAATAAAAAAATTTTAATAAAAAAGAGAATACTAGATGTTTTAAAAAAATTAGGAAAAGTTAAAGAATCTCTTGAATTAGAAAGAGAAATAAACAGGGAAAGTGCTATAAAGATTATATGAAAAAATTCCTTTAGCTTTCTTTAACTTTCTCAACCCTATAAAATTCTATCTCACAATCCTCATCTTTCCATGCATCTCTATCTAAACCAGCTTTCATACTTAATTCTTCTAAAAAAACTTCTTTATCTGGAATCTGCTCCCAAACCTGAGGTAAAAAAGTAGCACTATCTCCTGAACACCTCAAAACAATGCCCATTTTATTATCAATTTTATCTAATAAATCCTTCCAACCATCAAACTCAAGCTTTTTAGGTTTTGTTAAAATACTTATCTCTATTTTAATATCTTCTAGTTCTTCTTCATCTAATGCTTGAAATCTATAATCACTAAAACCTGCATTTATTGAATTTTCAACAACATCCTTATACAAAGCTTGTCTAGGCTCTAAACTACCAATACAACCCCTTAAATCTCCATTTTTAGTTAGTGTAACAAAACAAGCTCCTTTTTCAGAATATTTTTCCTTAACATTAATTGAGATTTCAACTTTCTTATCTTTAAAATGAGCTTCTAAAGTAGATCTTGCTAAAAACAAAAGTTCTTTGTATTTTTCCATTCTTATAAGAAGATAAGGATATATATAAAATTAATTAAAATCTAAACTATAAGAGGTGAAAATCCTAAAACAACCTGCCATAATATAGTAACTCCAAAAATAATAAAAGGAAGTGCATAGCTAGTAAACCTTTGAACTTTTTTCCGATCAAATCTAAAACCTATAAGTTCTAAATAAAAAACATGAAAATCCATATCATTTGGAAGAATTCCAAATTGAGCACGAGTTAATAAACACATTTTAAAAACTAAAAACTGAAAAAGTAATAAAAAAAATATAATAGCAATAATCTCCCAGCTAAATAAAAAAGGAGAAAAATACAAAAAAATAATAAATATTAAATGTATCCAAAATATAATCCCAAATAACTTAACATTTTTCTTAAAATTCTTAAAATTAACAGGATTCTTCATTTCAAACACCTCTTCATAAACTAGATAGTTTAAGACAATTTAAAAACATTTTCATCATAAGAATTTTTTTAAACCCTAAATACTGATTATATTAACCAAAAATGCTAATCTTAAATGAAAATCATCCCCAGAGAGAAAAATTAGGCAGAGTTACTGAAGTAATCACCCCTTCTGAAGCAGACCATGCAGATATTAGAGCATTACGTTTAGGAATACTTAATTTAATGCCTATGATGGATGAAACTGAAAATGATATTTTACAAAGCATAGGGCATTCAGTTTTACAAATTGAACCAATATGGATAAAAATAGCAAGTAGGGAAAAATCAGGAAAACACACCTCTATTGAACATATAAAAAACTTTTATGTAACAATGGAGGAAGCAACTAAAGATAAAAACTTAGATGGTCTTATTATAACCGGAGCACCAATAGAATTATTAGATTTTGAAGAAGTAGAATATTGGGAAGAACTAAAAAAAATATTTGATTATACAAAAGACCATATTTATTTATCAATGTTTTTATGTTGGGCAGCAATGGCTGCAGCATATCATCAATATGGTATTAGAAAAATAAAATATCCAACAAAACTTGCAGGAGTTTTTAAAATGAAAAACATCCACGGAGATAACCACTATCTAACAAAAGGAATAAATCCTCACTTGCATCTTTGCAATAGTAGAAGCACAGATATTGACCAATTAAAATTAAAAGAACTTATTCAACAAGGAAAAATTATAAAATTACTAGAATCAGATGAAAAACCAGAAGCACTTGCTAGACAAGAAGTTGGAATAACTACCTTTGCTTGCCCTGAATTTAATGCAGTATATAATCTAGGACATTTTGAATATCATGAAAACACTCTTCATCAAGAAATAGAAAGAGACAAAGCAAAAGAAATAAAATATCCTATACATAATTATTACAAAGATTCAGAGACTCAAGAAATCCCAAAAATATCTTGGAAATCAGAAAGAACAATTTTTTATGGAAATTTCCTAAATCTTATTTATAGTCTTATGAATCAAAAAAAAATCCCTCATAAACAGTTTAA
>JBDRMT010000019.1:0-34468 GCA_043811855.1 archaeon
ATCATTTGGACACAAAGATTTTAATGCAAAAAATAGTGTATTAAGACTTCCAAGAGGCAGAGAAATATTATTCTTTGATGGAAAAGGAATAGAAGTACATGTACTAAACCCTGCTACTAATGCTTATGACAAACCATTACCACAAAATTCATTCCCTTATTTAGGAATAGAAAGAGCAAATAGTTTAGAAACAGCAGATCCTACAACAGGAAAGCTTATCTATGGAACAAGAACAGGAGAAGTTTTAGCTTTTGTACCAACATCAAGGACATTCTTAAAAACTGACTTACAAGCAAGAGTCAATCATGTTTCAGACGAAGAATTAATAGGAAGAGTACCTGAATCAGAATTTGATGCAAAATTAATAAGACTAGGAGGGGAGGAAATTGCCTACTCAGTTCATTCAACAGGAGACATAATGTTAGTAACAGACACTCTATTTTCAGTAAATCACGCAAGAGGTGGATTAATTGATTATGTACCTGGAGAAAATGGAATGATTTATAGAGAAGTTCCTGCAAAAATAGATCCAACAAGATTTGGAAGAAGACCAGCTAGCAGAATTTCTGTTCCTAGAACTAGTGATTAATTTTTAATCAAAATAAATATTCACCAGATGTTCCTCCACTAGAACTCCCTTTAATACTAACAAAATTAGAATCTAATTCTTCATCCATTTCATTATAAACATTAGTTCTTAATTCACCACTAGCACGCTCAAACTCAAACTGACTAACTGGAATCTCTAAACTATTTCGATTATACTCATCTATTAAATCTAATTCTTTATCCACATCATTATTAGAATAAATAAACCTAACAACCAATCTATTATTCCCTCCATGACAATTTTCCAACTTAATAAAAAGACTATTTAATCCTAAAATATATTCTCCCCCCTTAGAAACACTTCCAAGATTAACACCACTACTATCTTTTTTAATAAACCCAATCTCACAACTAGCTTTATTATCTTCAGAGCCCAATCCTCCTATTCTTTCTAAAAAATCATCAAATTTTTTTAACTCAGAACTATCTTTATTAAAAGTATATGTTTTTTCATCAACATAAACAGTAAATATTGCATCACCCTTCATATTACTCACAAGATAAGGTAAAATTAGTTTTAATCCTTCTTCATAAGATTTAGTTGAAATAGCTGTAACAAGATTCTTAGCTTCTTCATCAATGGGAATATAAACCATAAAAGCTGAATCATCAGCATTATACCATGCATCTTTATTTTCTGGCTTATCTAAAGAATACTTCCATTTTCCATCATATTTTAAATATAAATCATGAGTATATTGCTTTGTTAAATAAAAAATAGTTCCTATCTCTATATTTTCACTTCCAGCTACAACTTCAGACTTTTTATAAAATCTTTTCTTATTTACATCATAATAAAGTTCATTTAAATCTTGTAAAACAGAATTCCCAGGAATATATTTTGATATTACATAAACTTGTCCATCATCTCTTAGCCCACCTACATTATTATCCGGGTTTAATTCCTCTGGAAATATCCAAAGAGTATCATAACTATAAATCTGTCTATCTTTTAAATAATAACCAGTATTTTTATCATCTCCCGCAACATTTTTATAAATCTTAACAAGCTTTTCTTCAAGTTTTGTAATAAAATATGTTTCTACAAAACTAGAATCCTCAGCAACACTATATAAATCCTCTTTATTCTTAAAAAACCTTTCCTTATTTCCATCATAATAAAGTTCATTTAAATCTTGTAAAACAGAATTCCCAGGAATATATTTTGATATAATTCCAACTTTACCTTCATCATTCAACCCTCCAACTTTGTTATCAATAAAAAAATCAGAACGATAAATCTGTCTATCTTTTAAATAATAACCAGTATCTGTAATGTATCTATGATCAATATTATAAATATGATTATCACCTCCAACATAATAATAAATCTCACTTTCCCCTCCACTCCTACCATCAGGTGTCACACCAGGCACATCAGAAGGAGCAACATCATCTGCAGGAGTTTCTTCTTTTGCTTTATCAAAAACAACAACTCCCTCACTATTTTTCCATAATTCTTCAGCAATCTTCTTAAACAAATTACCTAACAAATAATGTGCTCTTGCTTTATGAACATTTGAAGAACCTAGTTTAGAAAGCTCAACTAACTTTTGAACAATATCTTTTATTTTATTATTAATTGTAGCTTTTGTATCATCTTTATCAATATTCAGATTACGTATAAAATCTTCTGCAAGCTCAGCAACACTTCTGCTTTGTTCATAAGTCCAATAACCACTAGCATTAAGATAACTTGCATTAACATTGCTTAAAACCTGGTTTTCTAATCCTTTATCAACAATAACATTTTTAACAGATTCTGTATCTAACCAACATCTTATTGTCTGATCATCACAATAACCTACCTCTTGCCATCTATCATAACTTGAATTTGTTGTATCATAATTTCCATCAGGTCTTACCTGCTTTCCAGGATTTTGACTTGAACAAACTCTTATTATCCCTTCATTATAAAGTTGAGGATTCAAAACATCTTCAACACCTGCTTGTAAATTAGGTTGTAATAAACTTCCTAATGAAGGAGTCCCTGCAACACACTCTGTTTCACTTTTAATATTTGTTTTTATTTGTTCAGCAACAAAACTTTCACTTAAAGCATTTAATGCATAAGATGTTGAAACTTTTCCAAAACCACATTCATCTCTTCCATTAATATTAATACACAATTGCTTAAAACCAGAAGCTGCAATAAAATCTCTTGCCTGGTCAACCTGACTTCCTCTTCCAATATAACCCCTATCTACTGTAAAATAACCAGTTGAATGAATATAACCAGTTGTAGGTAAGTCTTTTAAATAAACAAGATACTGTGCACCCATATCATTGCCTGCATAAATATGATAATAAACTTTATAATGAGATTGAGCAGGAACAGTAGCTGTTGTCATAGGTGTTTCACTAAACCAAGCATGATATTGTTCAGGACTATCAGGTTCAATCAAAGCTTTAAACATATTTTCCATACTTCCAAAATTAGCAGAAACAAACCCTTTACATATTTCAGCGCCTGTATCAGAAACTCCATTTTCCCAAGCATATGAAACAGATCTTGAACTAAATGCTTTTACTGAATTAGCAGCATAATTCTGAGTAAAATAATTAGCAGAATTTTGCATACTATCCCATGATGACTGAACAGTTAAATATTCTCCTCCTCCTCTTGTTCCCTGCTCATAAATACTTTCAAATAATCTTGGAAGTAATACATCTGTTAAAGGAACTGCTTGTCTCCAAAAAAAGTCACAAAGATAAAGACTTTTTATTTCATCACAAACTCCAATCTCTCTTCCTGTTTCAATACTTTCATTTAAACATTGTGCTGTTGAGTTTAAAATACTAACATAACCTTCAATTCCTGCATGAATTCCACTTAAACAAATTGGAACTAAAACTCCTTCTTTAAAATTAGGTAAACATAATACTAAACTTCCAACAATTCCTGATTGTATTACATCATCAACTCTATATCTTCCACCAAAGTCACATCTTGAAGCAGGACAAATAACAGGATCACAAACATTAAATAATAAAGAACAATCAGTAGCACTCATAAAATCAGTACATCTGCCTTCTTCACCACCAAAAGACACTCCAGACTTAAAAGTCTGTCCTTGAATCTTTACTCTTTCTTTTCCATATTGCTTTGAAGCTTCTGCAATTGCTTGTTGTGCTTTTGAAACTAAACTTTTAGAATCACTAGCAGACATTCCAGGAAAATTAACATCTGCTCCACTATAAACATTATAATATCTGCAAATATCATCTGCACTTTGCTTAAATTCAATTAAACCATTTAAACCAACATTACAAATATAAAAATTAATAACTCTCCCACTTTCTTCATAAGGCTGTCCAAAACCACTTAAAACATAAGTCATCTCAACATACCAACCATTTTGAATATCAAAAGGTATTTCTGCTGGAAGACCTTTATAAGGTGCTCTTTCAAAATACTTAACAATTAATCTCTCAGTATTTTTCATCCTGTTTTGATAAGCAGTTCTATCAGAACTTTTTATTTTATTCAACCCTGCAACACTCATATATCTTCTAACCTCATCAGCAGCAGGACCTGTAAGTTCTGTACCATCTACTCTATAAATTTTTGCATCAGCATTAGGAATATAATATCCATTATTTGTAGATGATAATTCTACAATTACCTGCCTTCCAGCAATCTCCTCTTTAAGACCCTCAGCTACTTTAAAAGTATCTCCACTCCCTATTTTTTTCTCAGGAGGAATATAAACCCTTACAACTCTTGTTCCATCTTTAAAATTACCATAAACTTTATGACCTGAATCTGTAATACTAACTGTTCTAATAAATCCTTGAGCAATACTATCTCCTTCAGGTTCAGTAGTTCTAACATTCAAATCAAATTTATTAGCTTCATCATCAGATTTTTTTCTAGCACCTTCAGCATCATTATAATTTTTAGCAGTTAAAACAATTTTTCCTAATTCACTACCTGACATATTTTTCAAAACCTGACTTCCTCCTGCTTTCTGAGTATTAGTCCAAGTCATAATATCTCTTCTCTGCTCATGACTCATTGTATCCCACTTACAAATGCCATTTTCTCCACCAAAACTAATAGAAGTATTACTTCTATCAGGAAGATTTACAACTGCCTTATCACCTGTCTGTTGTTTACACCAACCATCAAAAACATTTTTAAATTCTTCATTAACCTTGCTACTATCTACTTGTCCTTTAAAATCAAAAGCATCTGTATATTCTCTTCCAACTTTATCTTGAATTCCTTTCATTATCTTATTTGTTTCTTGAAGCTGATTAGAATAAATACCAATATCTCCTTCAACTTCCTTACTCTTATCTAACAAACATTGTTGCATAGTATCATAATTACCATTATTAATTAATTCCTCACATTTATCATTCCAACCTCCTGCATTTTTCATTAAAGAACCCCTAGCCATTGACTTACCACTCATACCATCTAACAAACTTTTTACATTAAGAACAGCAGAAGTTGCAAAGCAAGCACCTTTCAAACCTTTAATCACATTTCCTAATTTTTTATTAATATCTTCCCATTTTGCAATTGCTTCTTTTAAGTTCTTAATCATATCTTTTGCTTTTTCAGGACTAATCTTTATTAATCTTTTTTCAATTCCTACTTTAAATCTAAGATTAGTTTCAGCTCTTGGACCATAACTTTGAGCAATTATACTTAATTTAACTTGTTCCTTTAGATTAACTCTAATTAATTTAATACCTACTCCCTCAATAATCACATTCTCACTAAGTTTTAATTTCTGAGTCTTTTCAATTGATTTTTCTAATTTACCACCTGACTTTTTATACTCAATATCCACATCATTCTCATTAATTTTTTTTATTTCAAAACTATGAGTAAAACCATCTTTCTCAACAATTTTAATTCTTCCAATACCTAAAGTTTCTTCTTTTCCATTTATCAACAAAACAGCACTGGCTTCCGACTCTGCAGGTTTCTTAACATCTAATAAATCAATAAAATAATGCATATTCTGAACTTCAACACTTGCTTTTGAATTTGTTGTATCATATTTTAATAAAAGTCTCTGACTATTTTTTGCAAAAAGAGCAGAATTTGAATTAGGATACCCTTCTATTAATTTCTGATAATATTCATGAGCTGTCTGATCCATTCCTAAGGTCTTAGATAAAATAGCTATCTCTAACAATGCCTTAGCTGCATAAGGATCTTCTTCAACATAATCTATCTTTTCATTAGGATATAACTGAACAACATCATTATACTGTTTAACAGCTTCATCATAATAATCTTTAGCTATTTTTTGTTGTTCAGTTAATTTAGAAGCATCCCAATTTCTATTACTAATAATTTTTAATTCAGATAATGTTACATCAAAACCACTCTCTTTTTCTTTAACAACCTCAACAAAAACATTTTTATTAATATCTGCTTCTGACCTGCCTTTTTTACTTTTATAATATTGTCTTAATTTTTTCTGAATCTCTTCTTTTTTAGCAGCTACATTTCTACCATCACCAACTAATTTTAAAATCTCATTATAAGTCTCCATACCTTTAAACTCCTCTACTGTATTAGAAAATAAATCTTTAACTAAAATAACATATTTTGAACCTGAAGTTTCTTTTCCAGTTAAACCTAAAGTTTCTTTTCCAGTATAAGCTAAATAAACATTAGCTGAAACTTGTTCTCCAAGACCAATTTCACCAATACCATCAAAAACAGCTTTTCCAGAATTTAAGCTTAATTCAATCTTCTTACTTCCAGGACAGCTTATTTCTATTTTTCCATTTCCTCCTTCAATTTGAAGATTAACCACATTACACTTATCATCTATAATTTTATCTCCTTTTGAAACCCATTTTTGTTCATCATTTATCTGCAATAATGCAGAATCAACAGGAGCTCCAATCTTATCAACTTTAACATTCAAACCAGCTCCGCAATAAAAACCACTTAAATAAACAGTACTTGAAATTCCTCCTTCTGCAACTGTAACTGTTCCTTCTCTAGTATTAAAATCCCTATAAATTGATATAACTGCTTTATTATCTTCAATTGATTCTACTCTAACATAACCTTTTCCATTCCAAAAAGCAGAATCTTTATAATCTCTTTGCCATTCTGCCTCATTTGATTCTGTTAAATAAAAATTACTATCTCCTACACCAAAAATACCTTCTGTTTGATAATCAATAACCACAGTTAAATTTCCTTCAACAACATCAGGCATGCTTTCTTCATTTGGTTGTCTTGCTAATGTAACAACTAAAAACCCCAGATTATCATTATAAACCTCATTTCCAAGATCTATCTTACCAACCGCACTACTTCCACTAATAGAACCACTTAAACCACTAAAAGCACCAGTATTTGAACCACTTAAAGAACCACTACTTGAACCACTAAAATAATCACCATAATTTCCACCTAAACCCCCAGAACCAATTGAGCTAGAACCAGTTAAGCTAGAACCTCCAGAAGAAGTTCCAAAACCAGTACTTCCTATTCCTGCTCTTGCAGGATAATAACTAACACCTGAAACTCCTTTTGATAATTGTTGGGTAGAAAATCTCATACTTCTAATTCTTGTAGCACCAATTAAAGGATTAACTTGTAAAGCAGCTATTTTACAAAAAACAGGAACATTTTGTTCTTCTAATAAATCACTTCTAACAACAGCAGGAGTACAAGCTCCTGGTGGAATTATTAAAACTAAATCTTGATTAGGAATACAAAACTGGCTTCCATAATCTTGCCATAAAAGACCTGGTGAAGAATATGCTGAACCTGTTCCAGGTTGATTAAACTGAGCATTTGTAGATGAACCAAATAAAGTACTGGTTGGTGTAGTAGGAGAAGAAGGACTTACAACAGGAGTTTGTCCTGTTCCTAACTCTTGTGTAGTACTTGAAAAAAGACCACCACTAGTACTTGTTTCAGCTGCAAAAACAAAGCATGCACTAAACAAAACCAATACAATCAAAATTATTGTTATTTTATTTATCATTCAAACCTCACATATAGTCCTGAATTTTCAATATTATTAAAATTTGTTTGAATATCTTCAATTTTATTTGGAACACCAAAATCTTCTGCATCAATAATTATTTTATCAAAAGAAGCTAATTCTGATTCTGTTATATAATGACTTTGTATGCCTCCTCCTGAAGCAGCAAACTCAACATTTTGATCAGGAATATTTATATTAAAACACTTTTCTTCTGTAAGTCCAAATGCTCCTAAAAATCCAGATTTAGGAATATCTACACATTTGGGAGTGCTTTCTCCTTTTAAAAACAAAGATACATCAGAATAAATATAAACTTTAATTTCATATTGTCCTTCTGTTAAATCAACTCTTTGTTGTTCAGGATAACTAATTGTCCTTGAACTACTATCTTTAATAAATGAAACCACAACATATTCTTTATTACTCAATGTCCTTCCTCCTTTTCTAACTTCTAATTCTAAATTATATTTTTTATCTAAAAACATTGAAGCTTCTCCTTCATTAATACTTGAAATAATATATTTTGAAGTTTCATATCCTTCTGCACTAGCTAATATATATCCATTAACACACTGAGGAAAATTAGCAATTAAAACAGAGTTTCTTCCATCTAAACTTGTCTTTCCAATATTACAACTTGTATCTAAACACTTAAACTCTATCTTTGCTTCAACAGGTTGTAATTGTTTATTATAAGTATAAACAGTCATTTCTGAAAGTTTATGTTCACAAAGTTCAGGAACTGGAGTTGGTAATCCTTCAGTATCAAAAGGTTCTCTAGGTTGATTTTTATTAATATAAACAACCACTGGAAATTGGAAAATTTCCCCTTGATAAAACATCTGTATCATAACAGGATATCCAAAATCATAAACAAAATGATAAGGCACATAACAAAATCCTAACATTCCTAAACCTTCTTGAAGTCCAATAGGCTCTGCAATTAACAAATTATCTTCACTTGGCCAAACTTCTAATCTCATTGGCCAATTTCTTGAATAAAGAAAATTAACATTAGCATTAACATCCTCTCCTATATCTTGAACAAAATACTTATTCTCATCTGTTCTTAATTCATAATAATCTCCTTTAAGTTTAATAAAACCAATATTTGCTTCTAAAGCACTTGTTAAATTTTCTCTAACATCATTAAGTTGCCAAATCTTAGTACTACAATCTATATCAACACCATCAACAGGAGCATATAATCTTAAAATATCTTTTCCATAATTTTCTAAAAACACACTTTCCTTAAAATGATCATAAACCTTAAGACTCAAATCATAAAATATTCCTAAACTTGAATCAACCTCTGCTAAATGAATTTTAGAACTCCAAGATACATTTGCAGTTCTTATAACTAAATTTTGATTAACATTAACTAAAATTTTATTTTTTTCAATTTTTGAACTAACATCAATTTCCTTTCCAACTTCAATTTCAAAGCCTTGTTCAACAAAACCTGAAAAATCACAACTTATTGCTCTCTCTTCAATAAAATCCCCTAACTGACGTTCCATTTCTCCCTTACTTGGAACTTGTTCCTTGACAACACCATTACCTGAAATATAATACCAATAAGGAACACCAATTCCTAAAAAATCTAATTGATTAGAAAAAGGCATGTAAACACTTCCAGGAGTAAAATCAGGAGGTTTAATATAACCTGCTTGTTCTCCCATAATCATACTACCTAACAAAGCCTCTCCTTCAATGCAACCTAAATAATAATTATAAACAGGTTCAATTTCTTTAGGAACACTAACTCCAAACAAACTATCTTTAAAAAGAACAAACAAAATAATTCCTGCAACAATTATAATTGCAAGGATAATAAATACTGTTACCTGTGCTTTCCTCTTTTTTCCCTTATTTACATTTATTATATCCCTCATTTTCCACTCCAATAATAAATTTTAGCCATCCCTACTTTTCTTATATCTACTTTCTGAGCTCCTTCAAGAAATGCAAAACAATTCGCAATTGTCTGCCTAGAGAGGTTTAATTTCTTAGAAAGTTCAGATATAGTATATCCTTTAGGATTCTTCTTTAATTCTAAAACTATCTTTTCCTTACTATTCTCCATTTCCCTCTTTTCCTTTGTATTGATAATCAATATTGCTTTACAATATTAAAATCATTATTAATAACCAATATTATTATCTTTATTGATTACTATATTAGTTAATAATATTACAAAGCAATTAAGGGTATTTAAAGGTTATTTATTAAAAATAATCACTAACTTTTAATTTAAATTCCATCCAAAATATCCAAAAAAATAATAAAACAGTATCCAACCCAATAAGAACTAAAGTTTCTGAATAAGGAATAAAAGAAACCAGACTAAATCCTGTTGCAACTTCTGAAAAAGGATAGAATAAACTACTTCCATCTCTTATAAAAACATCAAGTAAAATATGGATTAAGCTTCCTGCAGCAAAAATAAAAAATATAAAACTTAACTTCATATGTCTTTTTCTCACTGCTCTGCTCTTAATCTTAAATTTCATTATAAACAAACCAATTATCAGAAAAATTAAAGGTGTAAATAATGAATGTAAAAATCCCCTATGCAAATCAGGTAACATAAAAATATATTCTAAATCAGGAATAATTGCAGCAATTGCTGCAATTAAAATATAATATCTTGGAAACTTCTTATTATTTTTAAAAAAATACTCTCTAAATAATTCTATTAAAATTATTCCAACTAAAACATGGGTTGTTGTATAGGGCATTTTTATTTATTCCTTAAATTAAAAATGATATGCTCAAAAATCTTTGATTTTTGTTGTATGGCATTCTCTTCCTCTTTTATTATCCTCGTTAAGAAAAACAGATATTTAAAGGTTATTAAATGGGCGTACCAGGAATTGAACCTGGGAGTCATCCACGTCAAGGATGGAGTTTACCACTAGCATATACGCCCTATCGTTTGTATGGCAAATTAATATTTTTATATAAATCTTTCCCATAATAGTCTAATACTTCTTTCATGTAAATTGTCTTACCTTTTGTTCTTAAATCAAATCTAACCACATGTCGAAGATTTGAACTTCCAATTAACTCGAAATATTTTTTTATATTCTCCCAGTTATTTGTACCAGTTCCCGTTTTGTCAATGAAAGTAAAAATCCTCTCTCTCTTTCCTATTTCATAAACTTGTTTAAGTAATAATTTATTATGTGATGTAAATTGTATACAAAACTGGCTTCCGTTTCTCCCCCTTCTTGAAATAGACCCATCTGTATCAATCAAACCTCTTAGACAAGCTAAAGCTAAATGTTTATCATTCAGAATTTTTTTAGGAATTCTTGTTTTATTTCTTATCTTATGACCAAAATTTAATCCATAATCTTTATTTAAAAAATCACATAACCGTTTTGAAGAAATAATCAAATTCATGGTATTTACCCCTTTATCTTTTTTAATAGAAACTCCGATCCCAAATAATCCATATACTAATTTTGAAAGATAAGAATAATAAGGTTTATCGTAACGAAAATCTCCAGATATTCTTATCTGATAATTAGTCATTGTTCCATCACCAAGATAAATTCCAATAAATTCTGCAAGTTGTTCATTTAATACTGGTTTTTTAATATTCTTTAAATTCCCGATGACTGGAGAATTTCTTGAACCTAATGCTCTCCATTCTTTGATTTTTCTAGGATATCTATTCATAGTAGTCTTAATACCTTTTTCACCTCCCCGAACCTGACCCCAATTTGATTCTAAATAAGCTACCCTTAAATCTTTAATATTTATTTTAGACAAATAACATAAATCCTCAAATAAATCATTAGGCAAAAGCATATGTTCACTATGATAATTAATTAAAGTGGAATAGGGAATATCTATTCCAAACCGTAAAATCCCCCTAATAGAAGTACAATTGAGTTTATCTTTAACTAAATCTATAAATTTTCTTTGATCTCCTTTTTTTCTAAATTTAACTCTTTGTTCCATACAATGATAAAAAAATTTAGATATAAATACTTATCTATCCATACATAAGTAACAAAACCTTTAAAAACCCTTCTCCCAACCTTAAATTATGAAATTACCAAAAAAAACAAACAGGTTTTGCCCAAAGTGCAATAAAAAAACAGAACAGAAAATTGATTTAGTTAGCACAGGAGTTAAAAGAGGAACCTTAAAAAGAGGTTCTTTATCAAGGGCTAAAAAAAGAGGATTAAACAGAGGAATGGGAAACAAAGGAAAATGGGGAAGTAAAAAGGCTATAAAATCTTGGAAAAGAAAAACAAAAACAACAACAAGAAAAGTTATAATTTATACTTGTAAAGAATGTAAAAAATCAAAACATGCTAAAAAATCAAAAAGAGTATCTAAAATATTAATAGGAGAAAAATAAGATGGCAAAAGAAACAAAAGTCATAACAAGAAGAAGAAAATTTATAGAAGTTGAAATTCCTTCTACAAGAGCAAAAATAGAATTAGTTGGAACAACCCCTGAAGATCTTAAAGATAAAACAATCAAATTAGATTTAACAAGAGATTTAAGAGGAAAAAGTATGGAAGCAGTGGTTAAAGTATTTATTGAAAAAGAAAAAGCTGTTGCTCATCCAATAAAAATAAGATTAATGCCTTATTTTATAAGAAGAATGATTAGAAAAAGAATAAGCTATGTTGAAGATTCTTTTGAAACTCCATCACAAGAAAGTATGTTAAGAATAAAACCATTTTTAATAACAAGAAAAAGAGTATCAAGAGTAGTTAGAAAAACTCTTAGAAACAAAGCAAAAAACTGGTTAGAAGATTATATTTCACAAAAAAAAGATAAAGAATTATTTGATGAAATCTTAACAAATAGATTACAAAAACAACTTTCTATTCATCTTAAAAAAACATATCCTCTTTCACTTTGTGAAATAAGAGTTTTAGAAATTAAAAGACCTTTAAAATCTAAAGAGATTCCAAAAAAGATAAAGAAAATAATTTCTAAAGAAGATGAAATAAAAAAACAAGCAGAAACTATTCAAGAACCTGAAGTAATTGATCAATTAAAAGAAATTGAAGATGAAAAAATAAAAAAAGCTCAAGAAGAAATTAAAAAAACCCAAGAAAAAGCTGCTAAAAAAGAAGTTGAAAATAAAAATACTAAAAACTCTGAACAAGATGATGAAGAAAAGCAAGATAGTGAAGAACCTATTTCTAAAAGTGACAAATTAGAAGATACAAAATCAAGGGAAGATACATCGAAGAAACCGTTAGGTGTCTTAGATAAAACTTTAAAAACTAAAGAAACTAAACCTAAGGAAGATAAAAAAGAAAAATGACAATCCAACAAACACTTATTTTAATAAAACCAGATGGAGTAAAAAGAGGACTTATTGGTAAAATTATCACAAGAATAGAAGATACAGGATTAAAAGTATGTGCATTAAAAATGATTTGGCCAGATGAAAAATTAACAGAAAAACACTACCCTCTTGATGAAGAATGGGCAAGAGGTGTTTTTGATAAAGCAAAAGGTGCTGCAGATAAAGATGGCAAAAAATTTGAATATTCATCATATAAAGAGTATGGAAAATATATTCAAGATTTAAATAAAAATTTCTTAAAAGAATCACCAGTTGCTGTAATGGTTATTAAAGGACCTCATGCAATTGAAATTATCAGAAAAATGGTTGGTGCAACAGAACCAAGAACAGCTCTTCCAGGAACAATTAGAGGGGATTTAGCATCAATTGAATCTTATGAAAGATGTAATAAAGATAAACGTGCAGTAAGAAACTTAATGCATGCTTCAGATACTTTAAAATCAGCAGAAAGAGAAATAGCCTTGTGGTTTAAACCTAATGAGATTCATGATTATAAAAGAGAAGATAAGCATTTTCAGTGATTTAAATAATCTTTAAAATATCTTTAGAGTATTTTGTATTGAGTAATTTTACTTTCTTTAAAAAATCCTTTACTGAAGCCACCCCATACACTTGCAAGGTTTTATAATTTCCACTAATTGAATGTTTTAAGTTATGATTATCAAAAATCTTACTTATTTGTTTAATTAAACTAGGGTTTTTCATATTTAATGCTATCGCAGGATAGGAACTTTTATATATTTCCCTTTTATCAAAATATAAACAACCTTCAGCATCAAAAATACCTGCTATACAAGATAAAATAATATTTGAATCCGAATTTAAAATTTCTCTTGGAATTATTACATCTCTTGTTTTTCTTCCTGCTTCTATTTCAAATCTTTTAGTTATCATATTGAAAATATCTATAGAATAAAAATTAACCCTTAATGCATTTGTTTTTGATTCTTCTTTTATTTTGGGAGGAAACCCAAAAAGTTCAATAGCCCTTGGAGCAATAATCTCTTCATAATATTCTTTCTCCTTAAGCTTATTTCCAGTAAATTGAGTTAAATAATATCTTCCATATTTATTTGTAAACCCATCTCCAATTAATAAACCTATAAAATGAGATAACTCTTTATTTAAAGGAAGATTTATATCAAATCTAGGTGTTCTTTCCTTCCTCGTTTTTATCGCTTTTTCCCTTCCCTTATCAAAAATGTGTTTATGGTTTGAATAAGTAATCTTCCCACCTTTTACAAAACCCCAATTAGAATCATAATAAGAAATATTTTTCATAAAATAATCAATAACTTCTTTATCAAACTTAGATATCATCCGATTAAATAAAAATTCTGGAAGAGTTAAATTCCCACTTTTATACTTATCAAAAGTCTGCCTTAGGATATTAAAATTAAAATAAAGCTCTTTCCAACTATTAAAACCATTTGCTTCTAGAACTCTTTTAAAAAATAAAATTCTTATTTTGTCTAAATTAAAATGTATTCTTTTTTCCATTAATAATACAATAATCCAAAATATTTAAATGTTTAGTCATTTAAGCTGTAGAGGCATAAAAAATAAGAATAAAAAGCTTTAAAAACAAAGTTAATCTAAAATTTATATCAAGCCTCCATAACTCAGTTGGTAGAGTATTGGTTTTGTAAACCAAAAGTCGTCGGTTCGACTCCGGCTGGGGGCTTTTAGTAACTTTTATTAATACATAACAATTATTTAAATAATGAAAGAAAGGTTAAAAAAATATAATAAATATATTAATCTGTTTAGTTCTAGGCATTACAATAATTTTGAGTTATCAAACATTATTAAGTATATTTAATCCCTTATTCTCAACTAGAGGATATTCTGATATACTCTCATATTTTTATATATTAATCTTGGATATTCTTTTTATAGTTCTAATATTTTTAATATTAAGATTTATGGTTTTTAAAAGAAGTAAAATGTTATCACTAATAATTCATTTAACTGGAATTATTGCCTTATTAGGATACTATTACATTGAGATGATTTATCTTAACTCTAGTTTATTAGGGCCTATCTTATTTAACACATTGTATAATATTACGGTTTTGATTATAATTATCGTTATCTGGTTAGCATTATATTTTTATTTTTCAAAACAAATAAAAACTAAGAAAAATCTTAATATTTAAAAATTTATATTCTACTCTTCTCCACTATCTTTATCAAACTTACTAACACATTCAGAAATACATTTCTTATCTCTTGAACAATCATCTAAACAACTTAATAATAAATTTACATTTCTCGATAAATCTTTGAAGTAAGGGTATTGTGATGCTAATTCAATCTGAGTTTTAGTATATTTATCATTTAATTCTTTTCCAAAAGTAACTTCTTCTCTTCCTGCTTCATCTTTACAATCATTAAAACAAGTTTCATCAATCTCTCTTGTTGTGTAAACATCACACTTATTAAGACAAGAAAAATAATTACCTAACCATACATTAATAAAAAGTTTATAATTATCAATAAAATTTTCTGCCTTAAAAACATTTCCAAGAGGATCTTCAGCTAAATCATCTACAAAATTACTATTATTTTCATTATCATTTCCAATAGAAATATTATCAACAACATTTCCAGTTACTGAATCATCTAGAACAGTTGAATTGTTGTACAAAAAAAAGATTACAACTATTGCTATAACTAACAAAATCAATAAAACAAAATTTATAGCTCTTTTTCCCATATTTAAATTCTTTTCCCATTACCGGGAATTTGAGTGCCCTAAAAATTCCTTTGGAATTTTGGGGCACCAAAAACCATAGGTTTTTTAGTGCTTGAAAATTTTTAATTTTCAATGTATTAAATTCACTCTTTTAATGTTTATAAGTTTTTACTTCCTCAATCTTCCTCAACACTTTCTGCTTTCTTATCAATAACCAAAATATTAGCTACTTCTTCAGAAATATTTGCAATATCTCCTTTTTTAAAAGGACCTAGTTTGTTTCCTTCTAAATCTAAAAATTCTTCAGTATCCTCAATAAAAACAATCATCTTATTCTGACTCTTTTCTCCTTGTTCAGTCCCTTTCAACATCTCACTGACTTGTTTATCTCCTTTTTCTAAAGATTTCATAATACCATCAAAACATTCTTTTTCAATTGCCAGCATATTTTCAAAATCTCTCTTACTAATCCCTGTTTCAGCTGCAACAAAAGCTAATTCTAAAATCTTTTTCTTCCGCCTCAAAATAAGTTCTTTAAAAATAGCAATCGAGTTTTCAAACTGCTTTTTTGTTTTTAAGATAGTATCTGAAAAATCATCATTTTTCCTATTTGCAATTTCCTTTTTATCCTTAAGATAAGCAGCAACTTCCTTAATAAAATTCTTAGGAATAGGTTGCAACTGCTCACTATAACGCTCTTTTCTTAATGCATCATATAATTCATTGTATGTTATCATTTTTGGTTAAGGTTTTTTAAAAGCTCATCCTTATTTTTGGTTAAGGTTTTTTAAAAGCTTATTATCATTTTTAGTTCTAATTCAGAAAAATAAAATTCTATTTATAATCTTTGTTGTAGTAGAATTAAGTCTAACTAAACCTTTACCTTAAAAGTATAAACCGTTTCATAACCATTATACAAACTACACATTTCATTAATAGACAACTTTTCAAAATATTTTCTAAAAGGCCTCATAGAGTTATTATGAGCAGATATAGCTACATTGACTTTCTTAAATTTCATAATTTTTAGTAAATCCTTAATAAAACTTAAAACTCTTTTTTCAACATCTTTAAAACTCTCTCCTCCAGGAGGCCTGGTATTATATCCTCTATGCCATTTATCATAGGTTTCAGGACCTTTTTTCTCAACAACTGACAAATGGGTTTTTCCTTGCAGCTCTCCATAACATCTCTCAATAATCCTATCATCTGTAAGAATATCTTTACATTCTGGATGATATTTAAGAACTTCTTTCAAAGTTTGCTTACTTCTAATAAGAGAACTCTGAAAAGCTAAACCTATTTTCTTATTTTTTAATCTTAATGCAACTATCTTTGCATCCCTAACTCCTTTTCTAGCAAGACCTACATTTCTCCAACCTGAAAAAACACCATTAAGATTATCCTTAGTAACCCCATGTCTAAATAAATAAACCTCTCTTTCCATAATATTAACTAGAAAACCTAATTTATAAAGTTATTTTATATCAAAAACCCTATAAACCCTTTCTTCCTAACAAATTTAAGATGTTTGGAAAACTAAAAGGCAAGCTTAAAGATTGGTTTAAATCTTCAAAAGAAAAAATAGAAGAAGAAGCTGAAGTAGTTACAACTAAAGAAGTTAAGGAGAAAAAACCTTTAACTGAAAAAGAAAAAGAAAAAATAGGTAAAAAAGCAGATAAACTAATTAAAAAGTCTCACCAAGAACCTCCTCTTTCTGTTCCTACAAAATACAGTGAATTTAGAAAAAAATCAGAACCCGATTTAGAAGAAGTAAAAGAAGAAGCAGAAAAAATTAAAAAAGAAGTAGAAGAAGCTGTAAAAAAACAAAAAGAAAAAAAAGAAATTAAAGAATTTGAAAAAGAGTTAGAAAAAGCTGATAAACTAATTGAAGAAGCAAAAAAACAAGATATTCCTGGACCTCCTTTAGAATTTAATGTAGGAACTGAAAAATACCAACCAGATTTAGAAAAAATAAGAAAAGAGGCAAACTTAAGAGAAGAAACAAAATCAGAAGAACCAGTTGAAGAAAAAAAATCATTTTTCTCTAAAATTAAATCAGGTTTATCTTATAAAATAACAGAACAAGAATTTAATGAAATATTTGATAGTTTAGAAATGCTTTTACTTGAAAACAATGTTGCTCTTGAAGCTGTTGAAGACATTAAAAAAAATTTATCTGAAAGATTAATAGGAAAAGAAATTAAAAAACAAAATCTTGAACAAGAAATAAAAACAGAACTTAAAAATTCTTTAAATGAAATTTTAATTGAACCAGATAATCCTCTTGAAGCTATTAAATTAAAACAGGAAAAACCTTTTGTTATTTTATTTTTTGGAATCAATGGAACAGGAAAAACAACTAGTATTGCTAAAGTAACTTATTATCTAAAATCAGCAGGATTTTCAGTTGCTTTAGCAGCAGGAGATACATTTCGTGCAGCTTCAATAGAACAAATATCTGAGCATGCTGATAAACTAAAAGTTCCTTTAATAAAACAAGATTATGGAACAGATCCTGCAGCAGTAGGATTTGATGCAATAAAATATGCACAAAAACATAAAATTGATGTTGTCTTAATTGACACAGCAGGAAGAATGCATACAAAAACAAATTTAATAGAAGAAATAAAAAAAATTGAACGTGTAACAAAACCTGACTTAAAATTCTTTGTTGCAGAATCAATTGCAGGCAATGATGCAATAGAACAAGCAAAAACTTTTAATGAAGCTATTGAAATTGATGGAACAATTTTAACTAAAGCAGATATTGATGAAAAAGGTGGAACAATTATTTCAGTTTCTCATGCAACAAACAAACCTATTTTTTTCTTAGGAACAGGTCAAAATTATGAAGATTTAGAACTTTTTAATAAACAAAAATTTATAGAAAATCTAGGATTATGAATTATTTTTTAAATAAAATTAACTAAGAGAACAGCAAATAGCATATGCTTCAGAAACAGTATCCTCATTATCACAAGCCCAACCTATTGGAATATTACCTGTAGTTGCATGAGTTAACGGAACTCCTGAACTTTGCATAAGGCCAAATAGCTATTGTTCCCATAGGAGGTGTTGTATCATCATCAGAACATCCTCCTGCAACTGCTAATTCTCCAGCATTACATTCAGCATAAACAGTATAACTACCTCCAGAACCAGTATTAGTAGTACTTGCAACAACTCTACAACTTAAAACACTACTTCCTCCATTATCAGTTCCACAACCCCATACTCCTGATAAATATTTTAATACCTGGCCTTCAGAACAACTAGGCATTTGAACTTCATCTAAACTATGTCCCATTTTTGTAGGATCACCAGAACCATCAGTTGTAAAAGCAATAACAAATCCATTTATTACAATAATAACTAATATAAGAACTAACAAATAATACACTTTATTTTCAATTTTGATGTTTAAGTTCACCATTTTTTATTAATTATAAATATGGATTTTAACTTAAATACTTTTCTAATTCTTTTTTTTATGTATAAAAAACAGACAAACCAAAAAAATAATATTTAATACTAAAAGACTCAGTATTGCCCAATGAAAAATAATCATCAAAGCATATAATGAAACAATAATAACAAATCCAGACAAGATTATTGCACTAATTTTTCCCCATTTTTTTAATTTCCAAAGCCCAATTCCAACTATTAAATACAAAACTCCAATAAAAATACCTCTTATAGCTGATGCAGACATTGCTGAACTAGACATATTAATATTTTTACTTAAAATAAACATAATAATACTCCAAACAAAGAAAAAAACAGCTACTATAAGATATAGTATAGAAACAAGTTTAATAGATTTTACCATAATTATACTAAAAAAGTTAGGTTTAAATACCTTATTTTTTATTATGTTCCTTAATATAGAAACCTTTTAAAAGGTAAAACTATATGATAGTTTAAGAAAAATGAAATATTATGATAAAATAAAGGAAAAAACTCAAAGAGTCATTGTAAAAAAGATTCTTTATGGACTAGGAGACGCTTCAAAAGAAAACCTAGTAAGATTAGCAACTTTAATTGAAAAATTAATAAAAGATAGAAACAAAAAATCAGTTGCAGATTATAAAGATGAACGTGGAGATAATATTGTTTCAGTTGTAAAAAAAATGATTAAAGAAGATAGACCTTCTATAGGATTAATAAGAAGAATTCTAAAAGACATACATCCAAACTGTAGAGAAAAATTTGTAGAGAATTTCATTATTAACAGATGGCTTATCTATAAAAAGAGAAAAGAAGAATTTCATAAAAAAGAAGGTGTTTGGCCTCCAATGTCAGTATTAATAAGCCCTACTATGAGATGTAATTTAAAATGTGAAGGTTGTTATGCAGGAAACTACTCTAAAGATGATGATTTAGGCTTTGAACTTTTCGACAGGATTGTTACTGAAGCTGAAGAAATGGGAATTAGTTTATTTACAATTCTTGGAGGAGAACCTTTTGTTATAAAAGATGACTTATTTAAAATTGCAAAAAAACATAGCACATCTTATTTTCAGGCATTTACTAACGGAACATTGATTGATAAAGAAGTTATAGAAAAATTAAAAGAAGCAGGAAACATTCTTATGAATATGAGTGTTGAAGGTTTTGAAAAAGAAACAGATGAAAGAAGAGGAAAAGGAACATTTAAAACAATGATGAAAGCAATGGATTTATTAAAAGAAAATAAAATCCCTTTTGGATTTTCAACAACTGTTACTAGTAAAAATGCAGAACTTATCTGTTCTGACAAATTTATTGATTTTATGATTAAAAAAGGAGCTTATCTTGGATGGTTTTTCCTATACATGCCTATTGGATCAGAACCAAATCTAGATTTAATGCCGACTCCTGAACAAAGAATATTATTAAAAAATACTTGGGAAAGAATGAGAAAGGAAAAATCTATTTTTCTTGTTGATTTTTGGAATGACGCACCTTATGTTGGAGGATGTATTGCTGGAAGAGAATACATTCATATAACTTCAAAAGGAGATGTTGAGCCTTGTATATTTTCTCATTTTGCTGTAGATAATATAAAAAATAAATCTCTAAAAGAAGCTTTTACAAGTGATTTTTTTAAAGGACTAAGAGAAAGAGAACCTCATAGTGAAAATCTTTACATGCCTTGTATGTGGATAGATACTCCAGAAGCAGGAAGAGAAATATGGGAAAAGTTTGGTTGTTATCCTACACATGAAGGAGCAGATACAATAGTTAAAGATCCAAAAATAATTAAAGGATTAAATAAATATTCCAAGAGAGTCAAAGAACTTTTTGATCCTGAATGGGAAAAAAGAAAAGCAGAAACAAAAAATTGTTAATTTTTCCTAAACAACTTTCAAAACATTTAGAGAATTATTTATATTAATAATATTCATGGTATCAATAATAATTAAATTTAAAAAAAGAATTCTGTTTAATTTAAAATGAAAATAGCTTTTGTAGATGTAAAACCTAAACTTGCTGGGTGGAGTTTTGGATGGTTAAAAAGACTATCTTTAATTGGCCAGCTTTATTTAGGAACAATTTTAAGAGAAAGAGGACATAAAGTAGATATATTAAAAGAAAGTTTAATAGAGATTAAACTTTCTGATTTTGAAGACTATGATTTTATATGTTTCTCAGCAATGAGTTCTCAAGTTCCACGAGTTAAAAAATGGACAAATTTGATTAAAACATATTATCCTGATAAAAAAATAATCCTGGGAGGAATTCATGCTACATTCAGACCTCAGGATTTTCCAGAAGCAGACCACATAGTTTTAGGAGAAGGTGAAAGTGTTATTGCTGATTTAATAGAAGGTAAAATAAAAAAAAGGATTATCAAAAGTTCTCCTATAGAAAATCTTAATACTCTACCTTTTCCTGACTATTCTTTATTTAAGGGTGTAAAAAATATAAAAATTTATCCTGCATCAAGTTCAAGAGGATGTCCTTTTCATTGTAATTTTTGTTCAGTCACAGAAATGTTTGGAAAAAAATATAGATTTAGAGAAGTAGATAATGTAATTAAAGAACTAGAATTAATGAAAAAACCTAAAAGAGTAATATTTTATGATGATAATTTTTGTTCAAATAAACAAAGAACAAAAGATCTTTTAAAAAAAATGATTGATAAGGGATTAACCCCTAGCTGGTGGGGAGAAGCAAGATTAGACATTGCAAAAGATGAAAAATTACTTAAATTAATATCTGAATCAAATAATCTTGAAATGGCAATTGGATTTGAATCTACTAACCCAAAAGTTCTTGAACATTTTAATAAAGGCCAAAAATATGAAGACATAATTTATTGTATTAAAAAAATGAAGGATTTTGGAATTAAAATAAAAGGATTTTTTATAGGAGGGTCAGACTATGATCAAAAAGGAGTTTTTACAGAAATAGAAAAATTCATAGATAAATATGAACTTGATACTGCAACTCTTGCATGTTTAACTCCTTACCCCGGATCAAGTATGTTTAAGGAATTTGAGAAAGATAAAAGAATTTTTGTAAAAGATTGGGGGATTTTTGATGCCCAACATGTTGTTTTTAAACCTAAAAATATGACTGCATATGAACTTCAATTAGATCAAGTTGAAAATTTAAAAAAATATTATAAAAAAAGGTTTTGGAGTAATGTTCAGTTCGCCTTAAACGATCCTTTTGGTATATATAATAATTATAAAGAATTTAAAAAGTGGCATAAACAAACTGATGATTATCTTGACTTCTTAAAAAAACTAGAAGCTAAATAAGCCTTACTATAATCACAACAATAATACTTTTAAATTAACCTCTCTAACCCTAAATATGGCAATTAAACTTCAACTACTAAAAAATGCTTTAGATAGTTCTAAAAATTACCTACAAAAAAAACCAGTAGTAATGAGTTTTGAAGTAACAAATAAGTGTAATCTTAAATGTGAAATGTGTTATTGGTGGAAACATAGAATTGAAAAAGAGCTTTCTGTTGATGAGATAGTAAATTTATTTAAAATCTTAAGAAAAAAATATAAAATATTCCACTGTACATATGGCGGAGGAGAACCTACTTTAAGACCTGATGTTTTAACTAAATGTACAAAGATAATGCCTGAAAATTGGATTATTACTAATGGAACTATAGATATGCCCAAGTTAAACAATAAATCCACTATAGGAGTATCAATAGATGGAACTGAAAAAATTCATAATAAAGTAAGAGGAAAAAACATTTATAACCAGATTAAAGAAAGATATAAAGATTATACAAAATACCCTGTTTATACTGCTACAACTCTTGTACAATCTAATAAAAATGAAATTGAAGAAATAGTAAAAGAGTGGAGTAAAACTTCTATTAAAGGGATGTTTTTTGATTTTGCAACTCCCTTCAAAAACTCAAATAATGAATTTTTTATTTCATTAAATGAAAGAGATAAAATAATAGATAGGATAATTAAGTTAAAAAAAGAATATGGAAACTTCATAACCTTTCCTGAAAAAGGATATAATTATTTGAGAAAAGAATTTATAACAAAAAGATCAAAGGATTGTATCTTAAAATGGTTTGCACTTTGTCTTGATTCTCAAGGAAAAAGAAAAATGCCTTGTGGATTAGGTAAAGATATTATTTGTAATAAGTGCGGTTGCATTACAGCTGCATTTGTACAATATTATTTTAAACCAAGAATAGAATCACCACTTATAATATCAAACTTAATTCATAAAAGTTTATCTAATAAAAATTAAATCTTTCAACAACTTAAGAACCTTGATGTGTTCTAATTTTATCTCCCATATTCTCCTATACCTAAACCCTCACACCCTTTATAAATAGCTCTACCAAAAGCTCCAGTGCAACCTCCAATTGCAGCACCAATTAAAAGTACTTCTGGTGTGAAAAGCTCGGGTCTTTCATAAACATTAGCCCATAAATCTAAAAATGCTGTTGTACAAGTTCCTGCTCCTACAACTGCTCCTGCTAAACCCATCATACTTACTTCTTTAAAATATTTTTCCTTTAATTCTTCTTCCATTCTATTCTCTGCCTCCATCATAAACATCACAAAGCTTACCAACAGCTTCAGGACCTTGATATGTTCTAACCCTATTTGGACGCTCAACCATATCTCTATAATCTACAGAATTTTTTGCAATAGCAATCAAGGATGTTAATGTCCCTCCTAAAGCTCCTGTAGCCATTAAATGACAAAAAGGATTTTTTAAAATACCTGTAGCCTCTTCTACACCTAGACCAGCATAAGACAAAAGACTAAAACCAGCTGCACCAACTAATCCAAAAAGTAAAACATTTGGTCTTAAAGAAGGATCTTTATCATTCATAGCTCTGTGCAAATCTAACCTTGAAATACTATCATCTGAATACCATTTATCTTCTACTGGTTCTCTAGTATTAGAAGTCTGCCACTTTCTTGGTGCTCCAACTTTTACTAGTTTTGAATCACTAGGTCTAAAAACATGTTTTCCTCCATATTTTTCACCCACATAAATAGGATCTTCTTCTAACACTTCTAGAAATATCATGTATCCAAGACGGAGCTTCAAGCTTTCTAAATCCTCTTGATTCTAAAGATTGAGGAGTCATTTCTCTACTTTCAGCAACGCTTCCTATATCTGCCATTTTAAATTTCCTCCCAGAATTCTTTTAAATTACCTAAACAATATCTTCCAAAAGAGGCTCTTCCTTCTTTAGTAGAAACTCCAAATTCTCTTAAAACTTCTGGAGCTTCATTCTCATTATATGAAACTGCACCTGCTAATGCACCTAGTGCTGCAGTTCCAGTCCCAAATAAAACAAGTGCTTCAGGACAAGCAGAAGCAAAAGCAACAGGATCTCCGTTATAAACACATGCTCCTAAAGTTGTTAATAGTGTTAACCCAGCTGCACCAGCAGTTAAACCTACTTCTAAAGCCTTACTAGCATATCCTCTAGCTAAAGTATGATTCCTAATATCTTCTTCAGAAGGATGTGTTCTTTCAATTGCAGTTCCTTTATAGTTTTGTTCTTGTATCATTTTTTCTCCTTATTTTATTATATTTTTGATTATTTTTAAATATTTATTTGTTTATTTTCTTGATTTTATAAAGCAAAACTAGTATTTAAATCTTTCTATCTGTAACCCCTTAATAATGGTTACAAAGGGGAAAGATTTATAAACCTCTTTATATATAAAATTTCATGGAACCTACTCAAGAAGAACTAAGAGCTTTAAAATACCCTTATTTAATAGGTCTAGAAAGCTTAGCAGGCAAACCTAATGCTCAAGGTCAAAACGTAGTAAGATGGGATGGACACAGCCATACTTGTTTTACTCGTCCAACTATTGTAGATAGTTCAAAAAGAAATAGAAGTAGAACTTGGATTGAAACAGGATTTGATTTTGGAAAAGGAGTAGTAAAATCAGTCTTTAGAATAAGAGGAAAACCTGTAACAAAATCAGATGCTTATAAATTTTATTTTGTACCCTTTCCTACACCTAAAGAAATATATGAAAATGCGATAGATGCAGGAGTTGATCATATTTCTATAACAGACCTTAATACAATGGAAGGATGTAAAGAGCTGCTTAGTAACAGAGAATTTCGTAGAAAACATCCAGATCTTGAAGAAAGATTTATACCAGGAGCTGAACTTGAAACAAGAATGCCTAAGAAAACTTATGACTTTCACACTCTAGTCTATGAACCAAATGAAAGACAATTTGAAAGGGTAATGCAATTAAGAGAAAATGCTGTAGATCTTAAGCATTATTGTGATGACCAAGGATTAATACTAGCTCTAGCTCATCCATTTACACCTTGGTTTGCAAAAAATCAAGTAACAAATCAAGAAGATTTTGAAGAATTAGTAGAATTATTTGATATTCTTGAAGCAAGAAATGGAATTACTATTGAAGAACATAATAAAGCTCTTGAAGATTATTGTCCTGTAGCAGGTAAAGGTATGACAGGAGGTACTGATTCTAGTATTGGAAAAGTTGGAACAACAGGAGTTGAAGTTGCATATACAGGAAGAAAACCTACAAAACAAGAATTTTCAACTGCAATAGTTGATGGTAAAGGAAGACCTTTTGGAGAGCATGGAGGAATACCTGTTGTCCAAGAATCTTATAAGCAACATGCATTATTTTCACCTGCAGGTTATGAAGATGAGGATCATTATAGGGGTGGAAAAATACTTAGACCTGAAATAAGTCCTATTTTCCAATTTATGGATGACATGGCAAGAAAAGGAATTTCAAAATATGGAACTAAAGCAATTGCTAAATGGGGATATAAAAGAATCAAAGAACAGCAAGGACATTTAAAACTTCCAAAATAATAAAATGGTAGGAAGAAATATATCAAAACTTGAAGCAGTATCAGGATTAGCAGGAATGCTATGCCCATTTCCAATTGTGGGTGAAGTTTTATTAGCAGTACCTATTAATAGAGTAGTTTCAAACAGATTTGGAGATAGTCCTGCTGTAAAAATGCTCTCTGTAGCAACAGCAACAGCAATGAGACTTCAATTTTATCCTGCTTATAGTTATGCATTAGATATTGCTAAAGAATACTTAGGATAATCTATCCTAAACAACCAAAACCCTATAAACCCTTTATTTCTCTTATTTCTATATAAATTAGTAACCTATATAACTATAAGTGAGTCTATTTAGCTAACCAGTTAAACCAATCTCGCGTGTTAAGTTTATAAGATATCAATAAAATGTTAGACAGATTATCTTCAGCTTTAAAAAAAGGATTTGATAAGATAGCTGGTGCTGTATTTATTGATAAAAAAACAATTGAAACAGTTGTAAAAGATTTACAACGTGCATTAATTCAGGCAGATGTAAATATACATCTAGTTAAAGAAATTGGAGATAAAATAAAAAAAGCTGGTTCTGATGAAAAAATAAAAGGTATTGAAAAAAAAGAACATCTAACTAAATTACTTCATGATGAGATTCTTAATCTTCTTGGAAATAAAAAATATGAACTTAAATTAAATAAGAAAAAACAAACAAAAATGATGATGATTGGATTATATGGAGCAGGAAAAACAACAACTTCTGGAAAACTTGCTGCTTATTATTCAAAAAGAGGATTTAAAACAGCTCTACTTGGATTAGATGTTCATCGTCCTGCAGCTTCAGAGCAACTAGAACAACTAGGAAATCAAACAAAAGTCAAAACCTTTACAAATAAAAATGAAAAAGACCCTCTTAAAATTTATAATCAATATAAAGATGAATTAAAAAACTTTGATTTAGTTATTATAGATACTGCTGGAAGACACTCTCTTGATAATAGTCTTGTTGATGAAATAAAACAATTAACTTCAGAAATAAATCCAGATTATAAATTATTAACAATACAAGCAGATATTGGTCAAGCAGCAAAAACACAAGCTTCTGAATTTCAAAAAACATGTAATATTAACGGAGTCATAATAACTAGAATGGATTCAACAGCAAAAGCAGGAGGTGCTTTAACTGCTTGTAATGAAACAAATGCTCCTGTATTCTTTATAGGAACAGGAGAAAAAATGAATGAAATTGAAACTTTTAATCCTCAATCATTTATTTCCAGACTTTTAGGATTAGGAGATTTAGAAGGACTTTTAGAAAGAGTAGAATCTGCTGTTGATAAAAAATCACAAAAAAAATTAAAAACAAAACTAAAAGAAGGAAAATTTGACCTTAGAGATTTTCAAGAACAATTAAAACAAATGAAAGGAATGGGCTCTTTAAGCAAAATCGCAGAAATGATTCCAGGATTAGGAAAAGCAAAAATACCTGATAACTTGTTAGGAACCCAAGAAGATAAAATAAAAAAATGGAATCATGCAATAGATTCAATGACGCAAGAAGAAATTGAAAATCCAGAAATAATTGAAAAACAAACCACAAGATTAGGACGTATAGCAAAAGGATCTGGAGCAACAACAACAGATATAAGACAGCTAATAAAACAATATAAACTTTTAAAAGAAATGACCCAAGGAGGAGATTTTGAAAACATGGATCCTTCAGAAGGATTTTCTCAAAAACAAATGATGAAACTTGCTAAAAAGTTTGGCAAGAAAGTTAAGTTTGGTTGATTAATATTAAAAAAATTATTAGTCCTTAACACAAACCATGCATCTTACTATAAAGAAATTTAAAATTCCATAAAAAAACTTAAGAGAATAAATTCTTATTTTTGATTTCCCAAAATAAAATTATTAAAGAAGAGAGTCTAATCAATAAGAGTTAGTTCGCAAGTTCTTTGAGGGTTGTTGTAGCTTCCATCAGATCCTGTCCATACTAATAATGAAAAACCAACACTATTATCTCCTAAATCTACATAATTATTATAAGTTCCATCTGTAATGTAACAGGTATTCCAGATACTGAACACATGTGTTGTGACTCCATCATTATCAATACCTTGGTAATCTATTGGATAATTGGATCTCCAACGTCCATCAGTAGGACTGTAGTAAAATTTAAGATGTTGACCGCTCACAGTTTCTGTGTAAATATTTGAAGTCCATTTAGTCATTCCTAATCTAACTTCGCATCCATCAAAATCACCACATAAATCAGTTAAAATGTCATGAGGAATTAGTTTAGTCTTTCCCCCATAATTAGTTCCAGTTAAGGTCATGTGAAATCTTTCACTAATAGGATAAGTATAAGGGGCCTCATTATCTACATAATGAATTCCTGTTAATGAACCTCCCAAATCCCCTTCATCAATAGCAGCTTGCAAGCTTTTATCAAGAATCCCATCATTATTAATATCAACATTTAGTTCATCAGAACTATGTCCCATTTTTGTAGCATCCCCAGAACCATCATTTGTAAAAGCAATAACAAATCCATTAATTAGAACAACAACCAATACTAATACTAATAAATAATATACTTTATTTTGAATCTTTATATCTAATTTAACCATGTTAAAATTTTATTCCTCTTTTTTTAATAATAATAATAATAATAAAAGATTATTTAAATATATTTCTATAACCCTTAACAGCAGGTTTTTGAAGCTATTCCACTAAAATATCTAATTCCATCCTAGATGATAAGAATATTATTAATAACTAATAAAAATATGGGAGTGGTTTCTCTTCAGAACTTCATAAAGCTAAGTAAAAACACCCAACCAAAAACCTTAAAAACCCATGTTACGTAATATTATATAATATGGAAATAATAGCTAAGATAAGTAAAGGTAGCAAAATGGATCAAATATACATTCCTAAACTTAGAGCTAACCTTCCAATTGGAACCTATGTTATTATAAAACCTCTAAAAACAACTCTGAAAGGTAACAAAGAAGAAGAAAATAAACTTCATTTCTATAATATTAAATCTATTGAACCATTGAAACTACAAATAATAAATCAAATAATAAAAATAATAGACCATAACTCACAAGATTATGAAAACATTATAATTACAGGATCATTTTTAGAAAAAGGATTTAGTTTTAATGACATAGACATATTATTAATAACCAATAATAAAACCAACATCAATCTCCTTCAAAAAACAATAGAAAAACAAATACAAATTAAACTCCACATTATATCCTTAGATAATAAAACCCTTATCAAAGGAATCTCTTCAGATCCTCTTTATGAACTCATGCTCTCTAAATATATTTCAAAAAAAAGATTTATTCATAATACTAAAAGAAAAATCAATTATAAAATTCTAGACCTCCATCTTTTAAAAAGCAAATCTCTCATAAATAATTTTGATATCTTATCTGGAAATGAAAAATATTATCTAACAAGGAATACAACAGCAATTTCTCAATTTTTTAAAAATAAAGAAATAACAAAAAATATTATAGATAAAGAAATAGAGAAAACATTTAATATAAAAATTAATGAGATAAAACAAAACTTAATTGAAAAAAAATCATTTTTAAAAAAATATAAAACTTACCATAATCAGATTTTTAATAAAATAATGAAGGAAATTAAAAATGACTCAAAACAGAAATAAGCTGATTGAAATCTTTATTAGTAATCTTTCAAACTCAATAGTACATGAAATTCTAGAAAAAGCAACTAACCAAGATGAACTAATAAATAAGTATGATAAAGAACTTCTAAATAGCTTAAACATAGCAAAGAAATACAGAGAAAAAATAAATCCTTCTAACTCTGAACTTCCCCATAAAGATATTATTTATATTAAAAATAAAATAACAAACAAAGTAAGAAATGAACTACAAGTAAGAATTTCAAAAGGTTATGAAAATATCAACCTTAATTTAATAGATTCCTTAATAGACAAACATTTAAAAGAAACAAAAATTGTTGAATAAATAAAATAATTATAAAATAACACAAAAAATGAAAAAAGTATTATTAATTTACACAACTACAAAGGAGGTTAGTTATACTCTCCTAATCAAACAGCTCTTATTCTTAGATTTGTAAGATACCAATAAAACTCATATACTTAAATTAAAAATGAAACCAAAACTGATTGCAACTGGAGCAGAAGCAGTAATAAGCTTAATTAACAACCATATCCACAAAAACAGAATCAAAAAATCTTACCGTTTTCCAGATTTAGACTTAAAACTAAGAAAAAGAAGAACAAAAGCAGAAGCTAAAATAATCAATAAATTATCAAATATAATCCCTGTTCCAAAAATAATTAACTCAAATGATAAAGAAAATATTATTATGGAATTTATAGATGGTAAAAAACTTTCAGAAAACTTAGAAAATTTAGATTACAAAACAATATGTAAACAAATTGCAGAAAATATATCTAAAATTCACAATCAAGACATTATTCACGGAGATCTTACTACCAGTAATATGATTTATGTTGAAAATGATTTAAATAAAAACATAAGTAACTTACAAACTGAAGATTCAAACAAACCAGATAGCGAGAATAGTTCTGCAATAGATACTAAAAACAACCTAAAATCTAATAAACAACCATCTCAAGCTAAAACTACTCCAACCTCTCGTACTAATTATAAAGATACTAATTCTAATAAAAAAAACAATAAAGTCTACTTTATTGATTTTGGTTTAGCTTTCCACTCTCATAAAATTGAAGATAAAGCAGTTGACTTGCATTTATTAAAACAAGCTTTAGAAGCAAAACACTTTAAAATTGCAGAACAAGCAATAAAAATAATTATAAACAACTATAAAGCTAAACAATACAAAGATATCTTAGAGCGTATTAATATAATTGAAAAAAGAGGGAGATATAAGGGTTAGTAAGGTTTTGCCACTTTTATTTTCTTACCATCCACTTCAAAATAAACCTTCCCTCCCTCATCATAAACATTGACTATTTGTCTAAAGAAAGTCAAAGAACATCTAATTATATCTCCAGCAGACATTTCAGAGAGTTCTTCTAATCTTCCTAATTCCTCTGAAGCAGAAGGTGATAAATTAACCATTGTCCTTCTACTTTTATTTCCTAAACCCATAAATTATCAAACACTAAAGCATTTATAAATATTTATATAAAAAATAGCTCTGCCCGGATTCGAACCGGGGTCGCGACCTCCAAAGGGTCGAAAGCTTGACCACTGCTCCACAGAGCTCTAAAATAGCTTCTTTATCTTATTAAGATGCTTAGGATTGCTAAATCCAATGACTTTATAAAACTTTTCAATTTCAGATTTTTTAGTTATAACAATACTTTTATTACAAATAATTTTAGAAGGAGCTATGCCTAATTTTATTAAACCTTCTCTTAAATCTTGCAATAAAGTAAAATTATGATTTTTAAAATGAACTTGATAACTATTTTGGTTTGTTAATCTATAAAAAGATCCATCAGTATCATAAAGTCCTCTCAAACATGCAGCAAGTAATTTATTATCTTCTTTAACCCAATTAGGAATTGTTACTTGATTAACAATCTTATTTCCCGCTTTAAACCCTTCTTTTTCAAAAAAATCAACAATTTTTCTTGAATCAGCAATAGCATAATAACTATTGCTATTCTTTCCAGTATGAAACCTTACCTTAACATTAAATAATTTTTTAATTAAACTAGCCACATAATTATCAAGATATTCTTTATCGTCTATGGCATGTCCTGCCACCTTTATTGCATAAACGCCAATCTTATATGCTTGCTTTTTTTGAAGATGCCCATCTCCTAACATTATCCCCCATAATTCTGCTAATTCTTCATTTTTATCAGGAATTAGAATTTCTTTAGTATTTCCAGAAGAATTATATCCTCCTTTTGATTGTCCCCAATTATCAAGTAATTTTTTAAGAATATATTGTTTATAATCTCTCTTTAAACTTAACTTGCTAAAAGTTAAATCATCAATTAGGGCATCTTCCATTAAATAAGTCATTAATCTACCATATTTAATTCCAAAATATTCAGCAAATTTAGGCCAAGTCAAACTAAGTTTTTCTTTTTCTTTTTTTAAAAGTTCACTCTGCTTTCCTTTCCTAAATAACAATCTCATAACAATCCCAATTCAAACTACTATTTAAATTTATCTTGACCACTACACTAAGTATACCTTTAAAAACCTTATTCTTGATACTAAATCATGGCAAAACAAGAACTAAAAAAACCAACATGGTTAAAATACACAAAACAAGAAGTAGAAGCAATTATACTAAAACTATCTAATCAAAATTTAACAGCTGAAAAAATAGGCTTAACCCTTAGAGATCAGTATGGAATACCTGATGTAAAATTATTTAATTTAAAGATAAAACAAGTTTTAAAGGATAAGTTTGTTGAGCCAACTACAAAAAACCTAGATAATAAACTTCAAGAGATAATTAAGCATTATAAGAAAAACAAGCAAGACAAAAGAGCAGAACGTTCTTTAATAATAACAAAAGCTAAGCTTAAAAAAAGAAAAGATTATCACGAGAAAAAAGATAAATAAATGTTTATTAATCCTTATTCAAAACTACTAGTAACTTCTTAACATTAGAATCTAAACTTTTCTAGCTTAACAGACATATATGCTCATAGGTTTAACAGATACCTATATCTTCTAAAAAACCTCTCACTACTTAAAAATCGCAAAACCACTCCCATAATCTTTTTAAAGCAAGTTTACTTTTTCAATCTACTCCAAAATTAAATTCACTAGAAAAACATTAGTAACCCATATAACTACAAGACATGTCATACAATCAAACTAGAGAAGTATCGCGTGTAAGGTCTATAAAATACCAAGAAAATATAAAATCATAATAAAATACTAAAAAATAATTTCAAAAAAGAGATGGAAAAAGATATTGAACCAGCTATTAAGAACTTTACACAACAACTTATTCAAAAAATTCAAAACAATAATATACATATTATAAGTCATTTTGACACAGATGGAATAACTTCTGCAGCAATATTAACAAAAACTTTAAACAGACTAGGAAAACAATTTTCAACAAAAATAATAAAACAACTTAATCAAGAAGAAATTAATTTGTTTCCAAGAGATAAGATAATAATACTCCTTGATTTAGGATCAGGAAATATAAACGAACTATCCAAGTTAAAAAATACTCTTTTCATAATAGATCATCATGAAATAAAAGAAAATCCAAAAAACTTAGTTATTCTAAATCCTCATTTATGTGAAAATTATCAAGACTTATGTGCTGCAGAACTTACTTATCTTGTTTCAAAAGAAATTTCAAATGATAATAAAGATCTTGCACAACTTGCAATATTAGGGATGATAGGAGATACAATGGAAAAAGAAATTAATAAAACAAGAAATCAAATAATAAAAGATGCTAATATTATAATCAAAAAAGGAGTTTTAATCTACCCTTCAACCCGCCCTCTTAACAAAGCATTAGAATACTGTTCAAGACCTTTTATACCCGGAGTTACAGGAGACTCAAGAGGAACTTATGATATCTTAGAAGAAGCAGGAATTGAAAAAATAGGAAAATGTTACAAAGCACTAATAGATTTAAATGAACAAGAAATGAAAAACCTTGCAACAGCAATAACTCTAAGGCTTTCTTCAAAAGAAGCATCAAAACATCTAGGAAATTTATATTTATTAAAATTTTTTAATAAGATTGAAGATGCAAGAGAAATATCTGCAATAATTAATGCCTGCTCAAGAATGGATCAACCAGAAACAGCACTTTTATTTTGTTTAGGAAATAGCCAAGCAAGAAAAAAAGCAGAAAGAATATATGTAAAATATAGACAACACATAATAACAGGATTAAAATATATTGAAAACAATGGAAATATTGAAGGGAAAAAATATATTATAATAAACACAAAAAATAATGTTAAAGATACCATAATTGGAACACTAGCATCTATCCTATCATTCTCATCAATATATAAAGAAGGAACAATAATTATTGCTATGGCTTATAATGAAGATAAAATAAAAGTGTCTGCTAGAATGGCAGGTAGAAATTCTAAATCTGCAAGAAATCTAAAAGAGCTTATGGACTCAATAACTCACTCTCTTGGTCAAGGAGAATCAGGAGGACATAAACATGCAGCAGGTTGCACAATCAGCATGGAACATGAAGAAAGGTTTATTGACCTAGTAAAAAGAAAACTTGATGTTGAGATGGTTAAAGTTTGAGTACACTAGACTAAACTTATCTTATTTTTATTTAATATTAGTAATTTGTAAATTTGATAAGCTACATTAACCTCTTATTAAAGAACTACTCCTCCTTTAGTTTTACAGATACTAAAATTCAATCAACCCAAATGTTTAAAAACCAAAAAATCACTTAATTCTTATGGGAAGATATAAATATAGATTCATAAAAACAAGATGTCCTGCTTGTAAAAATGAACAAATCATATTTGAAGGAGCAACAACAAAAGTAAATTGTT
>JBDRMT010000020.1:0-22473 GCA_043811855.1 archaeon
TCAACCCTGTTGTATCTAAAACCTCTTTTGATAATCTTATCTGATTTGCAATTAGGACATTTAACAGTCACTTTCTTTCACCCCCTTTTACTAAGGGAGGAATCTTGAGTATATAAAAGTGACGTTAACTTGTTAATATCAGATTATAGAAAAGTTTATAAACTATTAAGTTTCTTGGATTTTACAATGGAATATACAGATGAACAAATGCAAGAATTTGGAGAAATCTTTAATAAAGCTGTTTATGCTAGTCATGATGCAGTTTCTCTAAGGGATCAACCTAAGGTTTTTCAGAGGAGATTTGCTATGAAGCACTTAGCAGAAAGAACTCTTAATAATTATAGAAACCTTCCAGCAGATATTCAAGAAGAATTTGGATTTGATCTTGAAGGATTGGCTAGAGATATTGGATCTTTTATGTAAGTTTTTTTCTTAGTAATTTTATAACATAAACACTTGAGCTACTTTTCTACATAATCTATTTTGGAGTTAGTAGTAGTGATTTTTTAACCAAAAAATTTAAATAGGATAAGGTATTATTTTTCATATGAAATTCACATATAGAATGGTTGCAGGAATGTCAGCCTGTGTGAACTAGCCCTAATGTCGAATAGTAGGGATTTGATAGGGGTTAGGTTTATATAATTCTTTACTGTTTTATTATTTATATTATAAAAAGGTGTAAGAATATATTAACAACTAATCTTCATCAGAATCTTGATCTTCTTCAAGATCTTCATCATCCTCAGGTTCATCATATTGAGCCTTTGGATTAAAAAAACCATCGTGATTAATCATCAATAAGAAGGTAAAGGAAATATATAAAGATATAGGAAATAGAAAATGGGAAGAGTATTAGAAGCAAAAGATATAGATTTTAAGTATAATTTTAGTCTGTACCTTAGTTTTTTGAAAAAGTATAAGCTTGCAATATTTTTAGTATTACTTTTTGTTCTTATATCAGAATCAAAACATATTCTTGATAGATATTTGTTTAAGGTAATTATTGATAATGGAACTAATTTTATGGAAGGAGTTCTTACACGTGGAGCTTTTATAGATATTTTAATTATTGTGGCTATAGTGTTTGTTATAGCAAGTCTTGTATTGGTAGCTACAAATTGGTTAAGACTTCATTTTATTAATATATTAGAAAATGATTTGATTAATGATTTAAAAAGAAGATTTTTTAAGCATATTCTTAGACTAGATCATAATTTTCATACTACTCATAAAACAGGGAGCATGATTTCTAGGTTAACTAGGGGTGCAAGTTCAATGGAAAGGATGACTGATGTGATTTTTTTTAATTTTGCAACTTTGATTCTTCAGTTGATTGTGGTTTTCATCACTTTACTTTATTTAGATATTCTTTCATCAGTAATAATCCTTTTTTCTGTAGTTGCTTTTCTCGCATTTAGTTTTTATATCCAGAGAATACAGGAAAAATCAAATGTAATAGCTAACAAAACAGAAGATATTGAAAAAGGAAATATGGCTGATTTTTTTACAAATGTAGATTCTATTAAATATTATGGTAAGGAAAAAACAATTGAAAAGAGGTATGGTGATTTAACTGAAAATACTAAAGTAGCTTTTCTTAAAAATTGGCATTATTTTAGATGGATGTCTGCTGGCCAGACTTTTATTATAGCAGTTAGTGTATTTTTACTTATTTATTTTCCTATTTTAGGATTTATGGAGGGTAATATAAGTTTAGGAACTTTAACATTTATTTATACAACTTATGTAGGTTTGCTTGGATATATGTATGGATTTGTTCAAGGATTAAGAGGATTTTATAGGTCAATGGCTGATTTTCAAGAGTTATTTGATTATAATAAATTAACAAATGAAATAAAAGATAAACCAAATGCTAAAAATCTTAAAATTGAAAAAGGAACTGTAGAATTTAGAGATGTTGATTTTAGATATGGAAAAAGAAAGATTTTTGAAAATTTTAATTTAAAGATTAAGGAAAATGAGAAAGTAGCTTTAGTTGGACATTCAGGTAGTGGTAAAACAACTTTAGTTAAATTGTTGAATAGGTTTTATGATGTTAATGATGGAAAGGTCTTGATTGATGGAAAAGATATAAGGGATTTTAAGCAAGAGTCAGTTAGAAGTGAAACTGGAATTGTTCCTCAAGAATGTGTATTGTTTGATGATACTCTTTATAATAATATTGCATTTGCAAATCCAAGTGCAAGTAAAGAAGAAGTTATGAAAGCTATTAAGTTTGCACAGTTAGATAAAATTGTTGAAATCTTTCCAGACAAAGAAAATACTGTTGTTGGTGAGAGGGGAGTTAGATTAAGTGGTGGAGAAAAACAAAGAGTTTCTGTTGCTAGAGCTATTTTAGATAATAGAAAAGTTTTAGTTTTAGATGAAGCAACTTCATCTTTAGATTCTGAAACAGAGCATGAAATTCAAAAAGATTTAAGAAATTTATTAAAGGGTAGAACCTCAATTATAATTGCTCATAGATTATCAACAATTATGAATGCAGATAGGATAATTGTAATGAAAAAAGGAGAAATAATTCAAGAAGGAAAACATAGTGTGTTAATTAAGAAACCTGGAGAATATAAGAAGTTGTGGAATCTTCAGAAAGGAGGATATATAAAATGATAAGATTAAAATTATTTAAACAATCAAAAGGATATTGTGGACCTGCAAGTTTAAAGATGGTTCTTTCTGCTTATGGAATAAATAAATCTGAGAATTATTTAGCTAAGATAACAAAATGTAGTAGGACTAAAGGGTGTGATGAACCAGATATTGCTAAAGCAGCAAGAGAATTTGGTTTAAAGGGATATGTAAAAGAGAATTCTTCAATTAAAGAAGTAAAGGGGTTAGTAAATAAGAGAATTCCTGTAATTGTGGATTGGTTTTCCCCTGAGCAAGCAGGACATTATTCAGTTGTGGTTGGTTTTGAAAAAGATAAAATAATCTTAGCAGACCCTTATTTTGGAAAAATTAAAAAACATAAAATTGAGTGGTTTGAAGAAAGGTGGTTTGATTTGCCTTTTAGAAAAAAACCACTTATTAGGACGGTAATTGTTATAGAAAAATGAGATATTTTAGTATCCTTTTGATATAAACGCTTGGGCTACTTTTGTTAAATATAGTTATGAATTACTAATGTGAAATATATTTTTAAGGAAAGTTATTTATACGTCTACAAAAGATTTATAAACTATGTAGACGTATGAATTATATGGCATATACAGAAATTAAGGAAAGAAATAGGAAAAAATATTATTATAGGGTTAGAAGTATCAGGGAAGGTAAAAAGGTTAGTAAAAAAAGAATTTATCTTGGAAAGGACTTAAAATTAAAGGAATTAAAGGAACTTGAAAAAAATGCAGATAAAAAGATTAATCCTGAAAAAGAGATTAAAAAGAAAGAGATTAAAAAATTGATACCTAAAATAGTTAAAATATTAAAGAAATATAAAATAAAAAAAGCAGGGATATTTGGAAGTTATGTTAGGGGAGAACAGAAGAAAAATAGTGATATTGATATTATTGTTGAATATCCTAAAGGTATGGGGTTTGGTTTTTTTGGTATTGAGTTTGAACTAGAAAAGAAACTTGGAAAAAAAGTAGATTTAGTAACTTATAAATATTTAAGCCCTTATATTAGAGATAGAGTTTTATCTCAGGAGGTAAGGATTATATGAAAGAAAAAGAAGATATAGTATTTATTAATCATGTATTAGATAGTATTAATGCAATTGTTGATTATTCAAAGAATATGGATAAAGAAGACTTGGTTTTAAATAGGATGAAGCAAAGTGCTATTGTAAGAGAAATAGAAATTATAGGAGAAGCTTCTAAAAATATTTCAAATAGTGTTAGGAAAAAATATTTTTCAGTTCCTTGGAGAGATATAATTGGTACAAGAGATAAAATAATCCACAAATACTTTGAAGTGGATTTAGATATGATTTGGGAAATTATTAAAAAAGATATTCCTGAGCTTAAGAAAGAAATATTAAAGATAAAAGAGGATATGGAAAAATGATATTAAAATCAAAAGATTTTAAATTAAGACCTTTTGGAGAGAAGGATTTTAAGGATTATATTAAGGGTATTAATGATAAGTTAATAGGTAAAAACATGGCTAAACTTAATTATCCTGCTACCCGGAAAGAATTAGTTAATAATTTTAAAAAGTTATTAGAGTCAAGCAAGAAGAAAGAAAATGTTGTATTTGTTATACTCTATGATAATAAGTTTGCTGGTATAATTAGTTTATCTAATATTATTCTGAAACTAAGTGCAAAAATTGGATATTGGGTTTCTTCAGAGTATAGGGGGAAAGGTTTAGGTACAAAATCAATTGAATTGATTACTAAATTTGGATTTAAAAAATATAAACTTAGAAGAATTTATGCAAATGTAAGGACTCATAATAAAGCATCTGTAAGAGTTTTAGAAAAATGCGGGTTTAAACTAGAAGGTATTCAAAGAAAAAGTACAATAAAAAAAGGAATATATTATGATGATTTTTTATATGCTAAAGTAAAATGAAAAATAAATACATATAATTTTAAGTATTCTTTTGTTTTTATTAATTGATGGATATAAGGTTTGAAACTGATGGCAAGGATCTTACTAAACTTCAGATAGGAGATTCAAATTATTGTGTAAGGGTTAATAGGAGAGCTACTGCTTTGAGGTATCTTGTTAATTCAAAAGGAAAAAGAGTTAGTAGATCTTATCAAGGTATAAAACCTTTCTCTCAAGAAGATTATTTTGCACTTAGAGGTAATAATGGTAATGAATATAGATTATTAAAACTTCCCGAAAGAGAAAATGGTTTTTTTAAACAGTCACCTGTATTTCCTTTATTTTGTATTCAACCAAAATTTGAAAAAGAATTAGAATCTGGATTAATTATAGTATCTTTTGATGTAGATTTAAAATATGTTATGGATACAAGTACCGGAGAGTTCATTGCTGGAAGTTTTGAGGAGTTATCTCAAGAAGGAGAAGAATTATATAGTCAGGAAAGGAGAGGTAGAAAAAGAGTAAGACTGTATCGAAACTTATTAGGGAGATGTTTACTTTCTGATATTTCACTTCTTTGGGATAGTTGGAGAAATCCTGGTTCTTTTGTTGTAAAAAGATTCACAGCATAATTTAATAAAATAAAAAAATAAAAATAAAAACTACCCTATCATAACACTTCTATCAGCATAACCTCTTTGTCTTGTCAGAGTTCTGCTTATATCAAGTGCAACATCTAAATATCTTTCTGCTGTTTCAGGACCAAGTTTCATGTCTGATAGAACTTCAAGATAATCATCTCTTGTTAGACGTTTTTTATCTTGCATACCAAAATGAAGATGTTTTTCTCTAACAGTCCTTTGTTCTTCTATCATTCCTTTAAGAATTCTTCCGTATTTTGGAAATTCTTTTACAAATTTTGCTACACCCTCTTTCATCCCCCTAGCTTTTTGTTTATCTTCTTCTTCAACTCTTGCAAAAGATCTTTGTCCTTCATAATCATCTCCAGGAACTACAATTGCTTTTGCTTTTTTCTCTCTTCTTCTTTTTAGTTTACCATCAAAGCTTGAGCTAGGAATATAAAGCCTGTCTGTTGCAACAAGATCAATTACAGCTCTTTCTAATTCTTGTGTCATTTTTTGTTTTTATTTTGCATTATTTATGCGTCCTCCTTTCATCTATTGGTGATTTGAGGTTATTTTTTGTTTTAGATTTATGAGGTGATATTTATCACCCTTTATAGTAAAATATATAAATTAACTTAATTTTATATGGATGTGATAGACAAATTAAAAGAAGCAGGATTAACTGAAAATGAAGTTAAAGTTTACTTAGCTTTAGTTGATTTAGGACCTAGTTTAGCAGGACAAATATCAAGAAAAACAGGTTTGCATAGAAGATCTGTTTATGATATTACTGAAATGCTGATTAAAAAAGGACTTATAGGTTATATTTTAAAAAATAATAGAAGATATTTTGAAGCATCAAGTCCAAACAGAATAATTGAGATTCTTAAGGAAAAAGAAGATTTACTATCTCCTGTTGTTAGCGATTTATTAGAAAAATTTAAAGGTAGGAAGGAAAAACAAGAAACTAATTTTTATAAAGGTAAGGAAGGATTAAAAGCTATTTTTGAAGACCAATTAAATTATAAGGAAATACTTGTTTTAGGAGCTTCTCCTAAAGCATATGAGGTTTTACAGTTTTATTTTAAATGGTATGATAAAAAAAGAAAATCAAGAAAAATAAAAACTAAAATAATTGCTTATGATAAGAAAATTAAGAATATTTCTTTATCAGAAATAAGATATCTTCCTCAAAAATATGAAAGTCCTGTTGCAGTTAATATTTATGGAAATAAAACAGCTATAATTTTATGGGCAAAAGAACCAATTGTTATTGCAATTAGAAATCAGGAGATTGCTGATGCTTATAGAAATTATTTTGAATTAATGTGGAAGATGGCTAAGAAGTAGTTATTTCACAAGCTTAAAAGCACCTAGTAAGGAGAGATTTTGTTTATATATTTTAATTTCAGGTTTGATTCCTGGAAAAAATGATTTCTTAGCTTCTTGTTTTGCAGTGTTTAGAAAATATTGTGAAGCATGTGTTAACCCTCCTGTTAAAACAATAACATCAGGATCAAAAGTATTTGCAATGTTTACTAAAGCAGTTGAAAGATATTTTCCATATTTTTTATAAACTTTTAATGCTGTTTGATTTCCTTTAGCTGCTAGTTCTTGTAGTTCAAAGCCATTTTTATTTAAATTGTATTTTTTAGCTATATTTATTAAACCTCTAACAGAAATATAGTCTTCTAAAGTAGAATTATTAATTGAAGATTTATTGATCTTATCAATGTTGACAATTGTGTGCCCAAATTCTGATGCAGAACCTTTTCCTTTGTAAAGTTGGTTGTTTATTATTAAACCACATCCAACACCTGTTCCTAATGTTAAGCAAACTATGTTTTTTTGTTTTTCAAAAACTTGAGCTCCTAGTGCTGCACAATTAGCATCATTTTCTAAAACTAGTTTTTTTGTATATTTTTTTAGAGGTATTAGTTTTAAGTTTTTTATATAAGGAGTATTTGTAGGAGCTGTTAATTCTAATCTTTCACAGCATAGTGCGCCTGGTGCAGAAATACCAATACCTTTGAATTTTCTTATTTTATATTTTCTAAGAAGACTAATTGTTATGTCCTCCAAATAATTAAGAAGTTTGTTGTTCTTGATTGTCTTGTTTTTGTTGATTTCAATTAGTTTTCTGTTTCTGATTACAGCATGTCTTGTAAAAGTTCCCCCTATATCAAATACTAAGTACATTTTATCTTCATCTCCTTTTTGATTTATTAATAATATTATAATTTATTTAACTTTTAGTATCTTACAAACTTAAGGAGTGAGTCTTATCTTGCTTGATATTTATATACTCCCTTAAAATTGTATAAGCTACTTCTTTTTTAATTTATTTATTTGTGGAATTTTTTTATAATCTCTATGTTTTAATTTAGCAAGATATTTACTAGTATAATCTCCTAAATAAATTCCATAAAACATTTTTTCAAGAAAGTTTTTTCCTTTGAGTTTTATTTTTATTGGTTTAAGCATTTTAGCTGCTTTTTTAATTTGTTTTGTTTGTTTGTTGATTAGGAAGATTATTTTATGATTTTTTTCTGGAATAGATTCTATATCATTATGAGCAAGTTCTGGAAAGAAATTAACTTCAGAAAATATTTTTGCATTTTCACTAAACTGGTCTTCCCATCTATAAGCAACTGCTTTTAGTTTTTCAGAAGATACATATATTATTGGATGTTTGTTTTTTATCTTTTTAGCAAGTTTTTTAGCTTTTTTTTCAACTTGTTTTTTTGTTTTTTCTGATAAATCTTTAAAAGGAATTTTTAATATTTTAAAAATAGGTTCTAGCATTATAAACAATGCTTCTCGTGGAAGATAACCCTTTTCAATTAAAACAGTGTTATTTTTTGTTTTACTTAATTTTCCTCCAGATGTTATTATTAGAATCTGGCATTTCTTTTTTTTAGCTTGATTATATAGTTTAATTGTTTCTTTTGTGTTTCCAGAATAACTGATTATAAGGCAGAGGGTTTTGCTGTTTGCATGTTTTGGTAAATTTTCTCTTGCTAATAATGCTGGTCTTTTTAAGTTTAAAGAAGATATTATTTCTCCAGGCATTGCACTGCCTCCAATTCCACAGAAAATTATTTTGTTGTATTTCATTTTTTTGTTTTAATGAAAAATTAAATGCTCAAAATTTTTAATTTTGTTGTATTTCATTAATCATGCCTCTTCCACATATCTTTTTCAGTTATTTTTAATTTTCTCATTAATTTTATTACAACACTATCAAGATAAATAAGAGTAGCTTGTTCAAACAAACTTCTTAGAGGTTGTTTGGATTTTTTAGCTTTTAGTTCAATAACTAGTTGTGATTCTTTTGCTATTTGAGAATGATCATTAGCAGTTATACAGATAATTTTTCCAGGTACTTTTCTCACAATAGCCAGAATGTCTTTTGTTTGACCACTTCCAGAAATAACAATAGTAAGGTCTTTTCTAAATACTCCTACTTTTAATCCTAAGTGTCTAAGTCTCATTGCAAAACTTTTTCCAACATGCCAAGATCTTCCGTGTCCTATTATGTTTATTTTTTTAGCTTTTATAATTTCATTTATAAGTTTTTTAGTTTTTGTTTCACTAATATCTTTAACAACTCTTCTTATTTCATTTAAAATTAAGTTTGTATCTTTCATTTTAATGCCTCTTTTAATTCTTTTGCAGCTTGTCGAGGGTTTTTAGCATTTGTTATTGCTCCTCCGACAATAATAATCTCTGGTTTATATTGTTTAATTTTATCAATTGTTTTTAAGTTTATTCCACCTGCAACAGCTATTTTTGGTTTGTTTTTTAAGTTTGATATGTTTTTAAGGTTTTTAAAAGGAGATTCTCCTTTTAGTTGTTGATCTATTCCAGTATGAATACATATATAATCTGGTTTAAATTTTAATATTTGTTTTGTTCTTTTTATAATATCTTTTACATTAATGAAATCAACATAAATCTTTTTTTTGTATTTTTTACCTGCTTTTATAGCTCCTTTAATAGTTGCAAGATCTGCACAACCACATACTGTTGAAAAATCTGCACCATGTTTAAATGCCATTTCAGCTTCAAAAAAACCAGTATCCATTGTTTTTAAGTCAGCAACAATTGGTTTTTTAAATTTCTTAAATTTTTTAAGAGCTACTAAGCCATGTTTTTTTACTAAAGGGGTTCCTAATTCAATTATGTCTATGTATTTGTTTACTTTTTTACATAATTTTAAACCTGTTTTTAAATCTGTGTCTAAAGCTAGTTGAAGTTTCATTTTTCAAGTTTTTTAATTTTATTTAATCTTCTTTGATGTCTTTTTTCTGAACTTGGTTTTATTTTTAGGAATGTGTTTATTATTTCTTTTGCTGTTTTTTCAGATATTAGTCTTCCTGGAAGACATAAAACATTGATTGAGTTATGTTCTCTTGCACATTCAACAGATTTCTTATTCCAACAATTTGCTGCTCTTATTCCTTTGAATTTATTTGCTGCAATATTCATTCCATGTCCTGCTCCACAGATTAATATTCCAAGATTTTTTTTGTCTTTTTTTACTGCTTTGCAAACTTTAGCTGCAAAATCAGGATAATCATCTTCTGAATCATATTCATAAGGTCCTAAATCTTTAAACTTAAAAGATTTTAATTTATTTTTAAGTTCAAGTCCTGCATGATCACTTGCTATATAGATTGTCATTTTTTGTTTTATTTGATTAATATTAGTATTTTTAAAATTTACACGTGAGATTAGTCTTGCTTGACTTTAACTTATCTTGTAGTTATATAAGATACCAATACTTTTTTTAAATTTTGATTTATTTCCTCCCTTTGATTATTTCAGCAATTGCAGTTGTGCAATCTAATTTACTTTGTTTAGTAGGTATTGTATTGCTAACAACCACTTTTCCAAACTTGTTTAGTTTTTTAACTGCATTTTCAGAAAAAACTGGGTGAACTCCTATAAAGTATATTTTTTTTGCATTAACTAGTTTAGATGCTTCAATTAAAGTATGTCCTGTTGAAATTATATCATCTATGATAACTACATTTTGAGCTTTTGTTTTTTCTCCGTGAACTTTAACTTTTCTTGAATTAAATCTTTGTTTAAGTAGAATTGTATATTTGATTCCTAATTCTTTTGCAACTGCTTTAACCCATTGTTCACTTTCAATATCAGGACCTACTAATGAAGGGTTTTTTATATTTTTTTTAATATATTTTGCTATTTCTTTTGCTATACTTACTTTTTGAGCATTTGGAAAAAATTGCTTAAAAGATTTAAAACGGTGTAAATGGGGTTCAACAACATAGACTTTTTTTAAATTTTTTAATAAATCTGCTATTACTTTTGCACTAACTGCTTCACCTTTTCTAAATCTTATATCTTCTCTTAAATAAGCAAGATAAGGAGCAATTAAGTAAATTTTTCTTGCTTTTAGTTCTTTAGCTGTTTTAATACTTAGTAAAACTTCAATTAATCTGTCATTTATGTCTCTTATTTTATCTTTGTAAAAAGATTGTACAAAATAAACATCTTTGTTTTTTACATTAGGTATTTTTATTTTTGTTTCTGAATCTGGAAATCTTTCAATAATATCTTGCTCATAATGCATATTTGCTTTTCTAGCTATTGTTTTTGCAAGGTGCTTTCCTCCAGAGCAAGCTACTATTAATCCTCTTTTTTTCATTATAAATATAGTTAAAATGGTTATAAAAAGTTATTTGTTTGGAATGGTGAAATATAAGTAGTTGATAAAATGATAGGTTAGGGTAGCTTAAGTTATTAGTTAGACTTGTTGTTATAAAACTTTATTAATTCTTCTTATAACCCTTGCTATCATCTTGGCTATAATGTCTTAGCATATCAGCCTATTTATCTCTACCTTATTTTTCATTCTACATTAAAGATAAAGTTAGTACAAGTGCTGCTACTCCTATGAGTAATATAATTAACCCAAGAATTATTGCTCTGTTTTTTCCTTTTTTCTCTTTTTTATTAAGAGGTCTTATTTTTCCTTGTTTTTTATAATTTTTTTCAACTAATGCACCTATTATAATTCCTATTACAAGTCCAATTAGTAGGCCTATACCAAAAAAACCTGAATTTCCTATTATTAAATCTATAGCTACACCTATAACAACACCTAGTGCAATACCTATAGACATCCACAATCCTACAAAATATCCTTCTGGATATTTTTCAATTTTTTTCCTCTTTTTCATAATATATAGTAGAGAATATAGTTTAAAAGTTTATGGTTTGATAGGTAGAATTACATTATTTCTAAGGGAGAAGGCTTTTGTCTTTCTTCTTTTTCATGTTTTTCTTTAGAAGATTTAACAGCTTCACTATACCCAGCTATTAAATTTGTAGTAGCTAAAACAGCAGCAGGCATTAATCCTTTATAACCATGAATTGCAATAATTTGTGGAGCGAGAGGGAGTGATAGAATAAATATGGAAAGGGTTGTTGCAACTCCTGGAATTCCAGATAATGTATAAGCAAAAGATTTGACACCCATATTATTGCCCCAGATAGGTATTCCAAATAATCCTTCTAAAGCTCCGGATCCTATGTCTTTTAAAACTTCATAATGATGGTTTACTGGTTTTTTTGCAACTCCCATGTCTTGTTGAAATGTTGCTGTATATGCTGGTTCCATGATTAGTAGAGTGGTTTGAAATATTTAAAGATTATTATGATTGAAATTTAAATAAAATATATGCCCCGACCGGACGCAGAGTTATAGAATGGGGTATAAACTAGTATTTATATTTACTATGTAACTTAGAATGATGGCTTCTGCTTGTAACTCTTAAATTTCCCCTTGTAAAATTAGTCTTATCTCCATCTTTATGATGAACAACTTCATGATCTCTTAATTTTCTGCCAATCTTATTCTCAGCTACAGCTCTATGAACAGGTTTTCCAGAATTCTTGAATCTCGGATAACCTTTGCTGTCTTTGTATGTACTTGCCATTAAAAAATATAAGACCCGGAAGTATTTATAATTTTCTCTAGATACATAATTTTTTATATCTCTCTTTTATTAGTTTTGTATAAGAAAATGACAACATTTAAACTATCTCCCTCAAGTTTATCTTTGATGAAAGAGTGTCCTAGATGTTTCTGGCTTACACAACATAAAGTCTGGAAAAGGCCTGCAGGAGTATTTCCAAGCTTACCCTCTGGAATGGATAAAATTCTAAAAGAACATTTTAATAAGTTCATGGAAAAAGGACAACTCCCCCCAGAATTATGTGGAAATGGAGAATGTAAAAACATGAAACTCTTTGCGGATCATGAATTATTAGCAATTTGGAGAAGTAATTTTAAAGGAATTGTTTGGGAAGATAAAGATGGAAATATTCTCAAGGGTGCTGTTGATAACATTTTGATGAAAGGTAAAAAACTTATTGTTCTGGATTATAAAACAAGAGGTTATGAACTTAAGGAAGATACTGCAGAACATTACCAGGATCAACTTGACATATACAACTTTTTATTAAGAAAATCTGGCTATGATACAGAGGATTACTCTTTCTTACTTTTCTATGTTCCTAAAGAAGTAATGGCAACAGGAGAAGTAATCTTTGATACAACCCTAAAGAAAATGAAAATTAATGTAAAGAATGCAGAGAATATTTTTAAGAAAGCAATAAAATTACTAAACTCTGATTGTCCAAAGGAAAGTTGTGAATGGTGCGAAGGGAGATAAACTTAAAACATAATATTCAATTATAATAATATGGCAATATCAAATATAGTTCATAGCGTAAGAAACATAATGAGAAGAGATCCGGGTGTAGATGGAGATGCTCAAAGAATTTCTCAGATGACTTGGATGATTTTTCTTAAAGTTTTTGATGCAATGGAACAGGAAAAAGAAGCAGAGAACTCTAAGTACAAATCTCCTTTGCCAGAAGAAATAAGATGGAGAAATTGGGCAGATGACGAAGAAGGGATTACAGGAGAAGAATTACTGGATTTTGTAAATAAAAAGATTTTTGAGCAAGTTAAAAATTTAGATGTTGAAAATGATAGAAAAGCACAATTAGTCAAACAGGTTTTTGAAGACACTTATAATTATATGAAAAACGGGGTTTTAATGAGGCAGGTTATTAATGAGATAAATAAAATTGACTTTACTTCTTCTAAAGACAGGCATTTGTTTAATGATATTTATGAAACAATTTTAAGAGAGCTTCAATCTGCAGGAAGTGCTGGAGAGTTTTACACACCAAGAGCAGTTACCCAATTTATTGTGGATATGGTTAATCCAAAATTGGGAGAAATTGTTTTAGATCCCGCATGCGGAACAGGAGGATTTTTAGTTTCTACTTTGGAAAATATGAGAAAGGAAGTTGATAGTGTTGAGGAATTACAGAAATTAGGGAAGAATATAAGAGGTATTGAAAAAAAGCCACTTCCTCATCTGCTTTGTATGACTAATTTAATGTTGCATGATATTGAAGAACCAAATATTAAACATGATAACTCCTTATCAAAACCATTAAGAGAATATTCTTCAAAAGATATGATAGATTGTGTTGTGACAAATCCTCCTTTTGGTGGTGCTGAAGAAGAAGGTATTGAAAATAATTTTCCAAATGAATTTCAAACAAGAGAAACAGCAGACCTTTTCTTGGTTTTAATTATGAAACTTTTAAGAGATGAGGGAAGGTGTGGGATTGTTTTGCCTGATGGTTTTTTATTTGGAGAGGGTGTTAAAACAAGAATAAAAGAAAAACTTCTTCAGGAGTTTAATCTGCACACAATTGTCAGACTTCCAAATGGAGTTTTTAATCCTTATACAGGAATAAGAACTAATTTATTATTTTTTGAAAAAGGGAAACAAACAAAAGAGATATGGTATTTTGAACATCCGCTTCCCGATGGATATAAAACATATAACAAAGGAAAACCAATTCAGATTAAGGAGTTTGATTTGGAAAAGCAATGGTGGAACAACAGAGAAGATAAAAAATTTGAAAAACATTGTTGGAAAGTTTCTCTAGAAGAAATTCAGAAAAGAAAATATAATTTAGATATAAATAATCCCAATGGAAAGGCAGAAGAAGAAAACTTGAGCAGTAAGGAGATTCTGGAGAAGTTGGAAGAAAGTTTTGAAAAGAACAAAGAATTAATTCAAAAAATTAAGAAGGAGATTTGAAGATGGAAATTAAAATCTCCACTTTTTTAAAAGAAAGGCAAGATAGGTTTAAACCTGATGAAGCAAATAAATTAAATCTGAAAAGACTTCAAAAAATTGATTTTTCAGGAAACATGCATTTTTTAGAAAACAAAAAGACAAATACTAATATGATTCTGATTAAGTCTGGAGATTTAGTTGTTTCAGGAATTAATGTTGAAAAGGGGGCTGTTGCAGTATATCAAGGAGATAAGGATGTTTTAGCAACAATTCATTATTCTTCTTATGAATTTGATGAAAATAAGATTGATATTAATTATTTTAAATGGTTCTTGAAAAGTGATGCTTTTAGAAAAGCTGTTCAAAGTCAGACAAGAGGGGGGATAAAAACAGAATTAAAACCTAAAAAATTCTTGCCCCTTGAAATTGATTTACCAAACATTGAAGAACAAAAACAAATCCTCTCAAAAATAAACAAAGTTGAAAATGAAATAAAACAACTAGAAACCAACATTTCCAAAGATAAAAAACTTTTAACTTCTCTTAAACAATCAATCCTTTCAGAAGCAGTTCAAGGAAAGTTAGTTCCGCAAAATCCAAAAGACGAACCCGCATCTGAATTATTAAAGAAAATAAAAAAAGAAAAGGAAAAACTGATTAAAGAGGGGAAAATAAAAAAGCAAAAGCTCCTGCCAGAAATAAGCGAGGATGAAATGCCTTATGATTTGCCTGAAGGCTGGGTTTGGGCAAGGTTGGGGAATTTAGTTTCTATTTTAGGAGATGGAATTCATGGAACCCCAAAATATACAAAAGATGGTGAATGTTTTTTTGTTAATGGAAATAATCTTGAAAATGGAAAAATTGTAATCAGAGAAAATACAAAAAGAGTTTCTGAAGAAGAATGCCTTAAACACAATAGACCATTAAATGAAAATTCAGTTTTAGTATCTATAAATGGAACAATCGGAAATGTTGCTTTTTATAATAATGAAAAGATAATGTTGGGAAAAAGTGCTTGTTATTTTAATTTATTAAATATGATTGATAAAAAATACATTAGATTATTAATAGAGACCAATTATTTTATGGATTATGCATTACATTCTGCGACAGGAACCACGATTAAGAATGTATCTCTTTTAGCAATGAGGATGTTTTCTGTTCCCCTCCCACCTCTCCCCGAGCAAAAGAGAATTGTTGAAAAAGTTGATGCTCTTATGAAGTTTTGTGATGAGTTGGAGTTGAGGATTAAGGAGAATAAGAAAAATTCAAATGACTTAATGACCTCTGTATTGAACGAAGTCTTTAGCTTCTAGATCCTTTATAGTGATAAAATAAATACATTATTCCTATCCAAATTAGAACATACCAACGACTTAAGTTTTCTGGTGCTAGGTATGTCTCAAGCCAACCCTCTAATAAAGTAGATAAAAAATAGATCAGATAAATTTCTAATAAGAAAATTGGGAAAGCTTTCCATCTCTTTACAAATAAATTTCCTGAACAAATGGATTTTACACTATTGCCAATTGGTTTAAATAAAACATCATCGAAGAAATAAAATAAAATAAAGAGTATCCCAATCAGAGAAATTTTAAGGAAGGAATCTCTAAAATAATCAAAGAAAATAACGACCCCTAGAATTAACCCCAACAATATCAACCATGCAACATTATGTGGCTCTTTTAATTTATTTGAAAAATTTGTCATCTTAAACTCTTTTTTTGTTACAAGTACATTTATATGCTACTTTGATCTCTGGCTTTAAGTTTTTAATTGCCCCTTCCACATATTTCTCACAATTTGCTTTTGATCCACAATATCTTTTAATTGCTTTTTTTAATAATTCATCCATTTTTTTACCTCCTCTAATTTAGTTCTTTGTTCCTAAAATAACTAATGCTATTCCTATTATAGAAATTATTAACTTGGCAAAAAAGCCTATTGGAGTAAACCAAGGTCCAATTATTAGGATTATTCCTCCTAAAACAGCCATTGCCCCGCCCGACATAGTGTTTGTGTTATGAACATTTCCAGCCATTTTAAACAATCATTACACTCCCACTTACTGTATATCCATAATTAGTGGATCCTCTAACTTCAGGATATTCTTTACTTATTTGAGATCCAGAGATAAAAAAATCAATGTGGTTTTGTTCAGGATTTAATGGAAATACGTGAGCTCCCGAAGTTGTAAGATTAAAATCTTCCTGTGTCCATGTTTTTATATTTGGCTTTTCCATCACACCTATTATATTCTCATCTTGACTTTTAGTTATTATTAATTTAAAATCCCTTCCATTCTTAATTATATCAAGAACCTCTTTTTTCTTTTTCATTTCTCCAAAAACTCCTTTCCTTGTTTAATTATTCTTAGCTTTCCTAAGTCCTTTAGGTCTCTCTTTAGTTCTTCAATGTCCTCTTCTATTAAATATCCATAATTCTTTCTGTTCACAATAAAACTAACTAATAGATTAGAATTACCCCTTTCATGGTCTTTTTCAATATCAAAATAAATTTTCCACTTTCCCTCTTCTGTTTCAAATTCTTCCATTTTTCTTTCCTGCATCATTTAAAACAACCTCTTTAGGATTCCTAAAACTCCCAGTGCACCAAATACAAGGGCTAAGATAATCCCTCCAAAAATAGCAAGGTTTCCTAAACTTTTTGATGCAAATTGAGTTACAAGTATTCCTCCTACAATGAGTATTGCTGCTGTTCCTGTTGCTCCTAGCCCCAACCCAAATATTTTTTGTACCATTATTCGTTTACTTGAAATTTAATGGCCTTTCTAAGAAAAAGCAGTTTTTAAACTTTATTGTTCTATACTAATCTATATTTTATACTATACAAAATCTTTATAAAGTCTATATTACTATGATATCTATGAAAAAAGAGGAGGTGAATTCTTATGACAGTTAAACAAATCAGAAAAAATCCAGAAGAGATAAAAACTGAGATTTTACTCCACTTAAAAAGAGGCCCACTTTCTACAAAGAAATTAAGCGACCTTTTAAGTTCAAATTGGTCCACAATCAATAGTTATCTTGAAGAATTAAAAGATAAGGGAGAGGTACGAGAGATCTATTCAAGAGAAAACTTAAAGATTTATATCAGGGCTGATTATCCTGTTTTTTATGGCCTGCCTTTAGATGAAGATAAACTGAAAGAATCCTTATTTTTATTATCTAAAATAATAGAAAGATGGAAGATTGTAAAAGGAAGCACAATCACTAAAACCCCCTTACAGAAAATAGCAGTAGAATTAATCAAAAATAATTCTTTAAATGTACCTGTAGTTAGGTTCCATTATGGAAAAGTTTTAACAACTTATATGGAACCAGAAAAAATTCAACAAATTGTAAACATTTATGGGATAAAGAAATTAAATATTGTAGATAAAACAATAGACGAAGAAATTAACAAACATACAAATATTGCCTGGATAGAGAAGAAAGAACAATACAAAAGTCATTCTGACATGAAACTTTTTCTTTTAAGTGATTATGTTTCTTATTCTATATCTAAAAATAAAATAGATGAACCAGGAAAAATTCTTGATTTATTTCATAACTTCTTTTTAGAGATTCCTACAGATGAAAAATATTCTATATTATTCAAAAAATATCATGAATTTATTGGTACAGTTAATTTTATCTTTAATTCTGATGAGTTTAATAACGGTTCTAAGGAAGAAAAAGAACATTATTTTAAGGAAATCTTGAATACTTTTGATTCTTTGTGGCAGACACTAACTACAGAATTTTTCTTTAACGATATTGAGGTTTTTATTAAACAAGATTTTAAAGAGGTATTGCAGTTTATCAAAGATTCGAAACTTAAAACCTATTATTCAGAAATTGACGAGAAGTTAAGTAATTTATTGGACTATAAAAAGACCTTAACACATAAAAAAATAGATCTTAGTGAAGAAGAAAAAGGAATAATAGGAATTTTACTAGAAGGAGCAAATGAAGAATGAGATGGTTTTTAGACATGTGTATAATTTTATATTATATAGGTGAAGGGGATAAAGAGATATTTATAAAAAAGTCTAAACAATTTATTAATGAAAAAGGACAAAATGAATTTTTACTATGCTATTACATAAAAGATGAAAATTTTCCAAAGTGGATTGATCGACAAAAGATTTTATTTAGAGAGTTGATCAAACAGATAAACGATGCAAATTATAAACCTTATAGTTCTGAAGAATCTAAAAGATTATATGAAAGAGATAAAAAAAAGATAATCAAGTTAATGACCCTCCTCAGAAGCTTCTCAGATAAAAAAAAGATAATAAAAAGTTTTGAAAGGGCTGTGCAAGAAATTGAAATAAGAATAAATATTTTTATTAGAGATAAAATTGATAAACTAGTTATTCCAGTAAGCGAGATAGATTTTGAATTAAAAAGTCATATATTCACTTTTCTTAATTTAGGAAGTTCAGTTAAAAATGATTCTGATGCAAAAACAATCGCTTCCGCAATTCAAGAAAATAATAAACAAAATTTAATTATAATCACCGCAGATAAAACTGATTGGAACAAAGAGTTATTACAAGAGGTCCATAACCACTATAATTTAAAAAAGAAATACCCTAAATTACCTGATATAAACTATCTTCAAGATTTATAATTTTAATTTCCATTAACTGCATAAATTCTTCTTTCAAGTTCTTTTATGATTTTTTTGTAACCTTCCTTCCCGCCGAATAGTTTCATAATTTCCAAAGGTCTTCCGAATTTGTTTAGAGGGACTACACGAAGAACTTCAGCATCTTCTAAATTTTCAATTCCTTCGTCGCTGTATTTGTCTAGAAGAGCATTAATTACTTCTCTTGCTTGTTTTCCATATTTATCCCAATAAGAATCTTGTTTTACTTTCTTTGCTCTTTCACTTCTTGTTTTTGGTTTCTTACCATAAGCAACATGAAGTATTAAATCAAAAGGATCATATTGTTTTCCATTTGGAACTGTTTCTCTTAATGCATCAAAGATAATTCCTTTTTGTTGAAGCTCTTCTATTATTGCTCTTTTTTGATCAACTATATTCCACTTTTGCAGAAAATCATTAAGTGTTCTATATTCTTCTTTAACTGATTTTTTTGTATAGTCTGTAATTTTCTCTGTAATTAATTTTCCTGAAGAATCTAAATATTGCTCTGCCTGATTAAGAACATTTACATCTGCTTCTTTAACATAAAACTTCCTTGTTTTTTCTTCTGTGTCATAAATATTTATGTCTGTTTTTCCTTGCAGTTCTAAAACCTCTTTTTCTTTTATTTCTTCAGGATCAATTTCTTGGTCTTGTCTAAAATTTAAAACTTGTACAGGTTCTCCGTCAAAATCAGGGTCTGCAAATTTATTTGTAACATTTCTAAAGTCCATAATTGTAAAATATTTTTTATTATAATCTTCATTAATTCTAGTTCCTCTTCCGATAATTTGTTTAAATTCCGTTAATGAATCAATGTGGGCATCCAAAACAATCAACTTACATGTCTGAACATCTACTCCTGTAGTTAAAAGTTTTGAAGTTGTTACAATTACAGGGTATTTTATAGCAGGATCCATAAAATTATCAAGCTGATTTTTACCTATCTGATTATCTCCTGTAATTCTCATAATATATTTTTTATTCTTTGTCCACAAATCTTTATTTTCAGTTCTTAATGCTGCAGCCATCCTAACAGCATGTTCAATGTCAACGCAGAAAACTATTGTTTTATCCATTCTGTTTGTGTTTTTCAAAAACTCTGAAACTTTCTTGGCAACAATTTGAGTTCTTTCATCAATAACCAATGTCCTGTCAAATTCTTTGTTAGTATAAACTTCATCAGGAATTTCTTTTCCGTATTTGTCTTTTTCTCCTTTTTTTGGCCTGTAGCCATGAACATCTTTGTCAATTGCAACTTTAATAACTCTATAAGGAGCAAGAAAACCATCGTCTATTCCTTGCTTTAATGAATAAATATAAACCGGTTTTCCAAAATAATCAATGTTTGAAACTTCTGTTGTCTCTTTTGGAGTTGCAGTCATTCCAATCTGAACTGCTTCTGAAAAATGTTTTAGAATTTCTCTCCATGCAGAATTTGCTTTTGCACTTCCTCGATGACACTCATCCACAATAATCAAATCAAAAAAATCTTTTGAAAATTGTTTGTAGATATTATTTGCTTCTTCTGTTCCAGAAATTCCTTGGTAAAGAGCCATATAAACTTCATAGGATTTATCTGCTTTTCTTTTTCTTACTTTGGTCAAGACTCCTTTATTTTTCAAAGGTTTTAAATCCTTATTCATAGGATCATCAACTAAAACATTTCTATCTGCTAAATATAAAACTCTTGGAGTTCTTCCTTTAGGTCTCCACTTTTCTCTAAGTCTCCAGATTATCTGAAAGGCAGTATAAGTTTTTCCTGTTCCAGTTGCCATAACTAGAAGAATTCTTTTTTTACCTTTAGCGATTGTTTCAATGGTTCTGTTAACTGCAATTCTCTGATAATATCTTGGATGCTTCCAGTCTTTTTCAAAATAATAATCTGCTGTAACCATCTCTTCAATATCTTCTGTAATCCCATTATATTGTTTGTACTTTTCCCAGAGATCTTCTGGCGTTGGGAACTCTTCCAGAGAGAGTTCCTTATTATCTCCAGATTTTAAATCCTGTAATACAAAACCATCCCCATTAGAACTAAAAGCAAAAGGAATATCTAAAACTTCTGCATAATCTATTGCTTGATCTAATCCATCTCCAATTGAATGTTTATTGTCTTTTGCTTCTACAACTGCTATGGGAATATTATTTTTATAATACAAAATATAGTCTGCTTTTTTTGGAATTCCTCTTTTTGTTGTGCTACCATAACATAAATTCTTCCGTCTGTAAAATAAACTTCTTCTCTAATCTGTTTATCTCTGTTCCAACTAGCTTTTTCAATTGCAGGAAGGATAAATTTTGTCCTGATATCCGCTTCTGTTAATTGTTTTTTATTCATGTTTTCACTAAGGAATGGGTTATTTTAAGTTTTTGCTTTCTCTTTCCAGCTCCAATAACTATCTTTTCCAATTATAACATGATCTAAGACTTTTATGCCTAATAGTTCCCCGGCATCTATGATGTTTTTTGTGACTTCTATATCCTCTTCACTTGGAGAAGGATCTCCTGATGGATGATTATGAACTAAAATAATTCTAGCTGCAGAATGTTTTATAGCAGGCTTAAAGATTTCTCTTGGGTCAATAATTGAAGCATCTAGTATACCTTTTGTAATTAGAATCTCATTAATAAAGTAGTTTCTATTATTTAAGAGCATTACAATAAAGTTTTCCTGTTTTTTATCCTCTAGCTTTTCACGCATAAACTCAAAAACCTTATTAGCAGAAGAGAAGAACTTTGCAGGAGATTTTGTTAGATTATATCTCTTTCCCAACTCCGCCATAGCTAGAACTTGCATTGCTTTACTAGGACCAATTCCTTTGATTCCTTGAAGCTCTTTTAGTGAACAGTCAAATAATTTATCTAAGCCATATTCTGCAATTAATCGATTAGACATGTCCACAACATTTTCTCCACTAGTTCCTGTTCTCAAGATTATAGCAAAGAGTTCTGCATCACTTAATGCTTCTGGACCATGTTTCAGGAACCTCTCCCGAGGTTTGGAGGAATCTGGAAGATCCTTTATTTTCATAATAATGATAAAGTGGGCTAAGTTAAAAAGTTATCTTCATTTTTCCCCTAAAACCTGCCTCCAGGAACTGTATGTTCCACCTGTACCCCTGCAGAATCTATTTCATATATAGCTAAAAACAGGTATTTTATAGAAAATAGACATGGGGTATACCCCGTATGAAGATGTATGCTACTACATCTTTTTTTCAAACACAATTGCATGAAAATAACACTTTTTGTTACATGAATTATTATTTGTTTTGTTATACAAATTATAACACTTTTATCGTCGGTAAAAAGAAAAAGTTTAAATAGTAATTGCTCTTTAGAATATTAGATTTTTTGTTTTGGAGAAGGAGCAGAAGGAGAAGGAAAAAATAAATTAAGGAGCACCTTCAAATGCCTTATCCAATAAAAATACACATTCATAAGAAAATTCAAGTTCCAACAAAAAGGCAGATTAAGCATGCAGAAAGAAGTGACTGGATAAATGTTGGAGAAATTGATTATGATTTA
>JBDRMT010000021.1:0-5550 GCA_043811855.1 archaeon
ATTTGGAGTTCAAATCTATGTTGACGATGAATGTCAGGTGGTGCCTTCTGGTTCTGTTGCAACAACCTATGTTGATCATGTTGATATAACAGTTTATTATACAGGAGGTGTTGACTCCACCCCCCCCAACATCACCATAAATGGTCCCACTGCAACTTGCTCACAATCAAATTCTATCACATTCAACACAACAGCATCTGATGATACTGCAATGGATAGTTGCTGGTATACATTAAATGGAGGGATTGATAATTTTACAATGAGCAATGCAGGAACAGACTGGACTGCAACTAATACATCAATGGCAGAGGGAAGCCACACTGTAAATATTTATTGCAATGATTCAGGAGGAAATATTAATAACAGCCAATCTGTTAATTTTTCAATTGATACAACTCCTCCGACAGCAAGTGTAACAAGTCCAAGTAATGCTTCAAGTTCAACTAGTACTGGTTTAGATGTTGAATTTAATGCTACTGGAGCTGATTCTTGCAAATGGACAGATGATGCAGGAGGAACAAACAGCTCCTTAATAGCAACAGAAAATATTACAAATATTACATGGGGTGAAGGAGATCATACTATAAGTGTTTATTGTATTGATAGTTGTGGAAATGAAGCATCAGATAGTATTAGTTTTACAATTAACAGCTGTTCTGTTGTTGCAGGAGTTTCAATTGATTCTCCTAGTGCTAATTCATGTTCAAATAGTGCAGGTTTAGATGTTACTTATTTATTAACTGGAACTAGTCCTGATTCATGCTGGTGGACAAGTAATTCAGGAGGATTAAATAGTTCTTTGACTACAGCTGGTGATAATATTACAAGTGAAACTTGGAGTGAAGGAGCTCATACAGTTGATGTTTATTGTAATGATAGTTGTGGGAATGAAGCAAGTGATAGTGTAACTTTTACGACAGATTTAACATCTCCGACTGCAACATTTACATGCACTCCTGGTACTTTAACTATAAGTGCTGTTGAAACTTGTGCCTGCACTCCGACTGATAATGCAGGAGGTTGTGGAATTGATAATACTGCAACATCTTTTACTCTTAATCCAAGTACTGCTGTAGCAGGAACACTTACTGAAACATGCACTTTTGCAGATTTAGCTGGAAATACAGGAAGTGCAACAGCTAGTTATATTGTTGAAGGTGGAGGTCCTGATCCTGGTTGTTGCGGAGGAGGTGGTGGAGGAGGTGGTGGAAGTACGCCTAAACATTGTGAATGTTCTGAAGAAAATAAATGTGTTTCTGTATCTGGTGAAGGAAAAGATGAATGTGATTTTGATGAAGATTGTGAAGGAGAACCAGAGTTAGTATTTGAACAAGATAGTTATGAATTTGATGTTAATAAGAAGGTTGCTAAGTTTTATATGATTTTAAAAAATATTGGAGATGCTGTTGCTGAAAATATTAAAGTAGATGCAAGTGATTTAGGATTAAATTTTCCAGATAAACTTGTTAGTGTTAAGATTGAAAAGACAACACTTGAACCTGATGAAGAAACAAATGTTATTGTATTAGTAGATTTAACAAGTTATGATTTAGAAAAAGAACCAATTTTAATATTTAATAAAGAAAATATTTTATTTAATAAGGTTGATGATAAAGCTACATATACATTAATCTTAAAAAACATTGGAAATATTGTAGCTGAAAATATTAAAGTGGATATTTCAAGTTTAGGATTAAATGTTCCAGATGAATTAGTATCTGTTGAAATTGATAAAACAAGTTTAGAACCTGAAGAAGAAACAAAAGTATTTGTTACAATAGATTTAAGTGATTATGAAGGAAATTTAGAAGTAAATAGTAATGGGATTACAGGATTTAGTATTAGTGATTTGAAGGTAAGTAGTGATAGAATTACAGGGTTTAATATTGATAATTTAAAAGTAACTGAAGATAGCAGAGAAGTTGATGCAATGATATTAGGAATGAAAATTAAAAAAAAGAGTTTATTTGATGATTTATTATTTTTATACAGTTTATTAGTTTTTGATTTATTGTTAATATCATTATTATTTCATTATTATGGTAGAAAAAGATTAGTGTACGTAGAAAATAAGAGAAGAGAAGAAGGAAATAAAAAAGATGAGTAAAATAGGAAATAAAAACAAAAGCTCTAGTGCTGTCAAAAGACAACACTGAGCGATTAATATATTACTATAGGATTATAGATATATAAAATTTTCGGAAAATAAAAAAGAAGAATGAAAATAAAGAAAATTGTAAGGAGGATTGTAATTAATAGATTAATAACTTAAAAATACAAGCAAGAGTAAATTAAGGATAAATATACAAGGAATACATAAAAACTCTACTAAGAGCATTGATAACTTAAAAAATAATGAGGATAATCTACTTCCTTTGTAAGCAAGAAAACTCTCGCGTGTATTGATTAGAAGATACTAAGATAAAGATGGAAAATAAAATGTATGGTAACTATAATAATAACGTATTTAAACTAGATTTTTCTAGTATTTTTGAGTTACATTACAAATATTGTAAAAGATGGTGCATGAGAATAAAACCTTAGTAATCTATAAACAATGCTTAGATAGAGTAGGTCAAGTGGGAGAAGGAGTAGTCCAAGCAAGAGGGGAAGTTGCTCAAGCTAGAGAAGGAGTAGCTCAAGTGTGTAAGCTATAAGATTATTAAAAAAGTATGAAAATAAAACAAGAAAAATAAAAACATGGTGTATAAAAGATATATAAAAAGAAATGAAAAGATGTTTTATAAAAATATTTATAAAATTAAAACATAAACTTTATAAATGATATATAGCATATATCAATGGGTATAAAATGTATGACAAAACAGAAATAAAAATTATTGAGCAGATTTATTTAAAACCTAGCATTCATAAAAGAGAACTAGCAAAACAACTAAATCTAGGTATGCCTTCAATAGAATATTCTATTAAAAAAATTAATAAGGTGTTAAAGTCAGAAAAATCAGGTAATCAAATTAAATATTTTTTAAATTATTCAAAGGAAGAGCTTATTCCAATGCTTTATGCAGTTGAATTTTCTAGGTTTGAGAGATTTCCAGATAATATTAAGTTAGCAATAATGGATTTTATAAAAGAATTAAAAGAAAAACCTCTTATTTGTGTTGTTTTTGGATCTTATGCAAAAGGAGATTATACAAAAAATTCTGATATTGATGTTTTTTTAATTTATCAAAGATTAGAGAGAAACAAAGATATTGAAAATACTGCAAAAAGAGTAGGCATGAGAACAAATACAAAAATAAATCCTGTTTATTTAAATTATAATTCATTTAAAGAATCATTTCATAATCCCCGAAAGGAATTTTTTAAAAAACTTAAAGAAAATAAAATTATTTTAGTAGGAATTGAATATTGGAGAGAATTAAAAAATGAAGAAGCCTGATTGGAAAGTTTGGTTAGAAAATAAAAAAGAATGTGAGTTTTGGTTAAATAATTATCTTAGAAAGAAGATTTTAAGAAAAAGTGAGGATGAATCTAAACTTTATTTAAAAAAGACAGATCATAATCTTAATTTTGCTAACTGGATTTTAGATAAACATAACAATATAATTAAGAATGAGCTTAGGAATGAAACCTTTTATGATTGGTGTATTAATATATATTATTATGCTATATATCACTCTATTCAGGCTTTAATAAGTAAAGAGGGATATAAATCAAAAAATCATTCTGCTACATTATGTTTTTTAATTTATCATCATTATCATTTACAGAATTCTATTAATGAAGAAGATGTTAATCTTGTTGCAAGTTCTTTAAATAAAGAAGATATTGAAGTTATAGGTGACTCAAAAGAGATGAGAGAGAAGGCTTGTTATGATGTTCATGAAATGTTTGAAAAGAGTTTAGCTGAAAATTTTAGAGAAAAAACAGTTAATTTTATTAATAAAATAAAAGTATTATTAAAATAAAATGGGAAATAAAAACAAAAAATGGTGCATGAGAATAAAACCTTAGTAATCTATAAACAATGCTTAGATAGAGCAGTTCATGCGTGTAAGTTATAAGGTTATTAAAAAATAAAAAGAAACAAGTAAAGTGGCATATATAAAAAGAGATGCAAGTTTAAAAAGAAGTTTTGTTTTCTTAATAGTATTAATTATGTTGATTCTTTTAATTGGTTTTAATGAGCCTGTTGAAAAAAGTTTTGATGTTTTAATTAATAAGGATGTTCAAGATGTTTGTATTAGTCAGGCAAAAGTAGAAACTGGATTTGATAGTTTGGTTGGTTTAGAAAATTTAGATAATAATTTAGATTTTGAGATGTTGGCTGATCCTGTTGATTGTTCTGATTCTGATGGTGGTAAGAATTATTATGAAAAAGGTTGTGTTGAGATTTGGTCTGTTTATTTTGGTTTTACTAATAAATGTGATGGATGTTTCACTGGTAAAATGTTGTCAGAATATCTTTGTACTAATGAAGGAGATTATGGTGGTAGTATTCCTTTTGAATGTCCAGATGCTTGTGTTGATGGGGCTTGTGTTAGGGGTAGTGAATCTGAAGAAGATTTTGAAATTTATCCAGATGATGTTCTTCCTGAAGATGATTTTGATATTTATCCAGATGGTATTCCTCCTGAAGATACACTTGGATGTGAATTTTTAGATGATGTTGTTTCTTGTGATTTAAGAGCTGATTGCATTTGGGATGAGGAAAACTTTGTTTGTGAAGTTAATGAAAAAAGCATAAAAGAATTTGAAATTGAGGTCTTTGCTAATGCTGAGGGAGGGGAAGGTGCTGGTGCAAGTGCAAAAGTAACTTTAAATATTCATGGATTATTATCCTCTGAATTTTGTGAAAAAGGAAGTTTTGCTTGTTTTGTTTCTGATGAAGAAGTTACTATTGATAAAATTTTATCTGTTAAAGATGTTAAATTAGTAAGTCCTGATAATGCTATTAAAGTTAAAGAACCAGGACAAACTTTTAGTTGTAAAGTTGAGCTTGAAGAAAAAGAAGTTTGTAATTCAAAATGCCAGGATAATTTTTGTAGTGATGATTGTGGTGAAGGAGATTGTGGTGATGAGATTTGTCAGGATGGTGAAGAATCTAGTTGTCCTGGAGATTGTTTTGATATAATTGTTTATTGTGGTAATAGAATATGTGATTTTGAAGAAGATCCTGCTATTTGTCCTGAAGATTGTGAAGCAGAATGTGCTTTTGAAGGAGAAATAATTAATCAGGTATTATTTGGAGCATTTGGTAAAGGTTGTTGTGAAGGTTTGACTGGGGTAAGTGTTGGAGAAAATTCATTTTTTGATTTTATTCAAGAAGATTCAGTTTGTGTGAATTGCGGAGATGGAATTTGCAGTGAACATGAAAATAAAGATAATTGTGCTGAAGATTGTGGGAAATTACCTAAAAATTGTTTAGAAGTTAGTAATCAAGGAAATAGTAATGGAGTTTATAAAATAGATCCTGATGGATTGGGTTCAATCCAACCATTTGATGTTAATTGTGAAATAGATAATGATGGAGTTTGGACTCCTGTAATGAGGATGAACTCTAAAGATTCTCCTGGTAAAAATTGG
>JBDRMT010000022.1:0-5139 GCA_043811855.1 archaeon
CCCATAACTGCGAACAACCAGATGGGCGTGCATCATGCTTGGGGCAGGACCTACAAAGATGTTTTCCACAGATTTAAGGCGATGCAAGGGCATGAAATGCGATATCAGAACGGATTTGACTGCCAAGGACTTTGGGTTGAAAGGGAAGAAGAAAAAGAATTAGGGTTAAAAAATAAAGAAGATATTGAAAAATTTGGAATTTTAAATTTTGTTAAATCCTGTAAAAAAAGAGTTGAAAAATTTTCAAAAAAACAAACAGAACAAAGTATAAGATTAGGTTTTTGGATGGACTGGGCTAATTCTTATTATACAATGACTGACACTAATAATCTTCATAATTGGTTTTTATTAAAAACATACCACAATAAAGGTTGGTTATATAAAGGAAAAGATGCTGTTCCATGGTGTCCTAGATGTGGAACTGCAAGCTCAAAACATGATATAGCAACAGAAGGTTATAAAGAAGTAAATCACAAGGCTTTATTCATGCAATTTCCATTAAAAGAAAAACCAAATGAATATTTTTTAATTTTTACAACAACCCCTTGGACAGTTCCAGCAAATGTTGCAATTGCAGTTAATGAAAATATTGATTATGTTAAAGTTGAAAATCAAAGAATTAAATATTGGTTAGCTGAATCAAGATTAGAAGAATTAGAAGGGGAACATAAAATATTAGAAAAGAAAAAAGGAAAAGAACTTAAAGGAAAAGAATATATAATGCCTTATGCCTCATTTGAATCACAAAAAGACTCGCCACATAAGGTTTTATTATGGGATTTAGCAAGTGGAGATGAAGGAACTGGTATTGTCCATATTGCTCCAGGATGTGGTGCTGAAGATTTTGATTTGGGAAAAAAAGAAAAACTTCCAGCAATCTCTCCATTAGACGATGCAGGAATTTACAAAGAAGGTTATGAGGAATTTAGTTTAAAAAAATATTCAGAAGTTAATGAACAAGTTTTAGAAGATCTTGAACAGAGAAGATTTGTATATAAAATTGAACCTTACAAACATAGATATCCTCACTGCTGGAGATGTGGAGAAGAATTAGTTTATAGGTTAGTTGATGAGTGGTATATTAAATGTAAAGAGATAAGAGACAAGTTAATAAAAGAAAATAAAAAAATAAACTGGTATCCTGAATATGGAAAAGGGAGACAAGAAGAATGGTTTAAAAATATGGGGGATTGGTTAATTTCTAGAAAAAGATACTGGGGATTGCCATTGCCAATATGGGAATGTGAATGTGGATGGTATGATGTTATCGGAGATTTGAATGAGTTAAAGAAAAAAGCAATTGATAAGAAAAAAGTTGAAGGGCTTCCTGAAATACATAGACCCTGGGTTGATGAAATTAAAATAAAATGTGAAAAGTGTAATAAAGAAGCATTAAGAATAAAAGATGTTGGAGATGCTTGGCTTGATGCAGGTATAGTTCCGTTTTCAACCATTGGACCTTATCTTAAAGATAAACAATACTGGGAAAAATGGTTTCCTGCTGATTTAATAAGTGAAAATATGCCTGGACAATTTAGAGGGTGGTTTAATGCTTTATTTTGGGCAAGTGGAACTTTAACAGGGAAAGCTCCATTTAGAGCACTTTTTGGATATGAAACTTTAAAAGATGAAAAAGGAGAAGAAATGCATAAAAGTAAGGGAAACACAATTTGGTTTGATGATGCTGTTGAAAAAGTAGGGGCAGATAATATAAGATTACTATATTGTTTACAAGATCCTTCTTTAGAATTAAGGTTTGGATATAATAGTTTAAGAGAACCTAAAAATAATTTAAATATTTTATATAACATACAAAATCTAGTTGAACATTCTGGAAAAGCAAAAATAAGAAAAATTGAAGATAAATGGATTCTAAGTAAATTTAATAATCTAATAAAAGTTGTTACAGAAGAACTTGAAAATCTTCATCCTCATTTAGCAACTCGGGCTCTTAAGGACTTTTGGTTAAATAATCTAAGTAGAGGGTATATTCAATTTGTAAGAGAGAGATTAAAAGATGAAGATACCCAATATACCTTAAATACTATTTATTTAAATCTTTTAAAACTCTGTGCTCCTATGATTCCATTTATTAGTGAAAATATTTGGCAATCCTTAAAAAAACAAGGTGTTGTTAAACAAGAATCAATTCATCTTACTGACTGGCCTAAATCTAATAAAAAACTTATAAATAATAAATTAGAAAAAGAATTTGAATTAACCTTAGAAATTATTGAAAAAGGTTTAGCAGAAAGAGATAAAGAACAAATAGGATTAAAATGGCCCCTAGCTAAAGCAGTTGTAAAAATTAATAGTAATCTTAGTAAAGATTTAATTGAAATAATTAAAAACCAACTAAACATTAAGGCAGTTGAAGTTAAACAAGGAAAGGAACTTTCTGTTAAATTAGACACTAAAATAACAAAAGAACTAGAAGCAGAGGGTTATGCAAGAGAAATATCAAGAAAAGTTCAAGCAGCAAGAAAAAAAGCTAATTTTGTTAAAAATGATAAGATTAAATTAAGTTTAGAAGTAGGAGATTTAGAAGATATGATTAAATCTCAAGAAGATTTTATTAAAGAGAGAGTTAATGCTAAATTTATTTTTATCAACGATAAAGATAATAAGTTTAAACATGAATTTGAAGATAAAATCAAAGGAAATAAGATTAAAATATTGTTTGACAAGGTTTAATCTAATTAAAAACTTTTAACATCTATTTTAATTAATATATTTTCTAAAACCCTTCTCAAAAAAACCTATTTTCTAAAATAGATTTTTACGACGATAATTATTTATAAAGGTGAATTAGTTTGGGACTACATAAAAATGACGAAAATAAAAACATTTAAATACTTAAAGTTAGTATTTAATTTAAGAGAAAGAGGATTTCAATATGATAGTTAAAGATGAGTTTTTAAGCAGACTCAGGAAAATATTTGACCTGAATCTATACGAGGTGAAAGTTTGGACAGCACTTCTATCAAGAGGAGTTAGTACAGCAGGAGAATTAAGTAATATTTCTGATGTTCCTAGAAGCAGAACCTATGATATACTTGAGACTTTAGAAAAAAAAGGATTTATTGTAATGAAATTAGGAAAACCAATTAAATTTGTTGCTTTAAAACCAGAAGAAGTTATAGAAAGAGTTAAGAAAAACCTACATGTTGAAGCAACTGAAAAAAGTAGGAGATTAGAAAGATTAAAAAGTGAAGAAATTTTAACAGAATTAAATGGATTGTTTAGTGAAGGAGTTAAGTTTGTTGAACCTGCAGATTTATCTGGAAGTGTTAAAGGAAGACAAAATGTTTATAATCATTTAGATATGATGATTAGAGAGGCAGAAACCACAATAACAATTGTAACTACTGCACCTGGTTTAAATAGAAAATTAGAAGCTTTATTACCAGTTTTAGAAAAAGCTAAAAAAAGAGGAGTTAAAATAAGAATTGCAGCTCCAATTGATGAAAATAACAAGAAAATTGCTAAGGATTTAAGTAAAGTTGCAGAAGTAAGATCTTGTTCTAAAATGAGAGCAAGGTTTGCAATAGTAGATTCAAATCAATTATTATTCATGGTTTTAGATGATGAAAAGGTTCATCCTAATTATGATGTAGCTGTGTGGCTATCAACTGATTTCTTTGCTGCAGCTATGGAACAACTTTTCGAAGCTGCTTGGAAAAGTTTCAAAAGTGCTTAAAAAACTATTTTTATAACCCTAAAAAATTATTAGTAAATTGTATAATACAAGATGAGTCTACTATCAATGAATAATGAGATAGCTTCTTAAGTTTTATAAGATACTAATAAATTATATTAAAATTTTACTCTCCACCACCAAATAATCCTTTAAAGAAATTAGCAATACCTTCCATAACCTTTCCAACTACTCCAGGTTCTTCATATCCTTCCTGTCCAATTCCAGGACCTGTTCCAGCTTCATCACCAAATTCACCACTTGCATCTTTACATTCTACATCAACAATACAATCCCATCCTTCTCCAGAAGGTCCTGTAACAGGAGATCCATAACAATGTTCACATGTTTCACAATCTTTTTCTTTTTCTCTTAATTGTTCATCATTTAAACAAGGACCTTCATATAAATGAACACATTCATTTGCACATCTCTGGCAAACATCATTTCCAGTTTCTCCAATTTGACTATTTCCACATATTAATTCAGGATCAACTGCAGCAACACAATTACTAATACATAATTGTTCAGCACTCATTTCACTTTCATCAGGTGCATCTCCTTTCATATCACACTCATCTTCACACCCTTCTTTATAATTATCCATACAACTTAAATATTCAGGACCAGGTTCACAATACTTATCAACACAATTATTCATACATCTTTCACCTTCATTTTGAGGTGCAGGTTGTGCTCCGCATTCAGCCATACATTTTTCTCTATTTCCTGTCATACAATCCATATCTCCACTTTCACAACCAACCTCAACACAACCTTGCATACATATTTGTTCAGATTCTGGATTTCCTGCAAATTCACTTCCAACAATATTTCCAGTAAGATTGTTCTCTGTAATTATTAATATAGAAAATACAAACAAAAATGCTACTACAATCAAACCTATACTTATTCCAAGATTATAATTTCTTGATTTTTGCTTTCCTCTTTTTTTCATATACTATATAAGGATTTTTAGTTTTTATATGTTTTGTCTGTACCTATCTTAGTAATCTTCAAATCTTATGAGCTACACTAATCCCTTATTGATGAACTACTCTTTATTTAGTTTTATAGATACTAAAATTCTTCAAAACCTAACAAATCAAACAACATCACCAATCATATGATGAACACCAATCTTTTTAATAACAACCTCAACATTTTTCCCAAATAAACTCTTACCACTTTTTACAAAAACAATATTATAATTTTCATCTCTAGCTTCATAAACACCAGGAATATTTGGTTTATTATTAACAAAAACACTAACCTTTTTTCCAAGAAACTTTTTCTTATTTTCTAAAGCATCCTGCCTATGTAAATCCATTAGCTCTTTTGCTCTCTTGTTAATAATATTAATATCTAACTCTTTCAACTTTCCAGCTTTAGTTCCTTTATGACTTGAAAATTTTGATAAATTAAAAACATCTGGTTTAAAC
>JBDRMT010000023.1:0-20264 GCA_043811855.1 archaeon
TGGTATGTATTAAATACTATAGTTCCTAATAGAAATTTTTTGATCCTATTAAATCCCGAACTTTCAACAACTATTTGGGTTGCAGTACTAGCCCCTTTATTCACTTTAGGGTTCTTAATTATAAAAGAAGCAATAAAGAGATTAAAAAATCCCTTACATAATTGAACACTATTGATAAGGTCTTTCTCAGGGGATTTTCTTACGATTTTTCAACAACTAAAAGTACATATATAGATACAATTCTTATCTTACTAATCAGTTACAACTACTAAGTGACTACAAATAGAAAGGTTTAAATACCTGTAATACTTCTATAAATTAAGAAAATAAATAATAAATAAAATAAAAATGAGTTCAGGATATACACACAGACAAGAAGCTGGACAAAAACAAGAATCTTGTAGACATAGGTATGGTTTTTTTGGATTACCAGTAGATCAAGAATACCAAAGACAAGCTGAAGAAGCAGCTAATGAAGCAGCTAATTCTTGTAGGCCTACTTTTTGTGGATATATGACTATGGCAGTTACAGGTTTGGCATTTTTAGCATTATTCGGAGCAAGTTGTTCAATACGTGGAGAACGAGAAAGAAGAGAAGTTTTACCAATAGTCCATCCTACTACTCTTGAATCTACTGAATACCCAAAATAAACTCTTTATTTATATAAATATAATAATAAAAAATGACAAATAATGAAATCAACAAATGCAAACAATTGTTAATCTTAGCAAAAGGAAAAAAGAATAAAGAGAAAATTCTAGAAAAATACTCAAGTGCTGTTTATAAAAAAGCAGAAAAAGAAATTGAATTTGAAAGATTATCAAATGTTAGGTTTTAATATTCAAAAATGTCAGACATAGTTACAGTATTTAGGACTAAAGGATCAAACTATCATTTAGATAGAGCTTCAGGGCTTTGGACTAAACAGCCTTATAATTCAGAATTATCTACAGAAAAATTCTCCTTAATTGGATCAATAGATCCTACACAAAATCCAGAGGTTTTTCTTGGAAATGAACAAGTAAATGGTCCTTATTTATGCAGTGTACAAATGATGAGGAATAGAAAAATACCTGGTTTTGAACCAAGTGCTATTAAAGGATATTGTCCATTACGTTTAGGAGTTAATCCTGGTGAAGTTTATTTCCAAGATGGAGAATTTTTTATTGACCCTTCTGTATGGGAAAAGATAATAGAAGGTCATGTAGGTCATCCAATCCTAGAAGTTTTAAGGCCTGAATTAGCAACTAACCAAATATGGCTTCCAAAATCAGCTATAGAAAGAGGTCAGTCTATTGTTAGAGATTATAGGGAACTTCATACTCCTCCTAAAAGATCAGGCCCTTTAAGAGGCCTACTAGAAAGATTAGGCCTGTAATAAGTATAATTCTTACTAAGGAGATTTTAATCTACCCCTAATTTTATAAACTATTTTTCCCTTATTATATTAAGAATTATATCTAAATATAATAGCTTGCTATTAAAAAAAGAGGAAAATGGCAGAGGAAAAATACATAACTGCAAATGTTGAAAAACCAGCAAATACTAATAGATTAAAACTATATATTCTAGTCATAATAATAATTATATTTATTATTGTAGCTTATTTTCTATATACAACTTTTACTTCAGATAATAGGGATAATTCAGAAGATTTAAATCAATCAACTGGACAAACCTTAAACCAGTCTAATCTCCCTAACCAGTCTGATTCTGATGATTTACTAACCAACAAATCAACACCAACAAACCAATCAAATAATCAATCTTTAGATAATTTCTCTTTACAAAATATCTCTGATAATTCTTTAATACCAAACCCAACAGGAACAATTACAGTAATAGACAAAATTACTAATGAAGGAGGAGGTTATTTTTGTAATGAGACTGTAAATCCAGAACATGCTATTAAATTATATACTTATAAAATCTTTAATGGAGTAAAAAATCTTTCAGATGAATTTATTGAAACAGAAAAAAAAGATGATTTTTGTTCTTATTATTCTAATGCTACAGGAGGGATTAGCTTTTATCTAGAATGGCAATGGAACCCTATTGAAAATATAGATGGATACAGGGTCTTTAAGTATTACTATGATGAAGAAACAAACTACACTATTGATTTTAATAAATATAGAGATCTTCCATCTAGTGCAACAATATTACTTGATTCTGGACTAGATCTTTGGGGTTAACCCCTAATTTTAGAAAGATTTAAAATAGCTTAAAACAACCAAGAATGATATGGTCAAAATAGCAAAAGGAAGAGAAATATTTTTAGATTTAGATAAAGTTAGATTATATGGATCAGAAACTGATGCAAAGAGTGAGAAGGTTATTAGAGCAATTATTATAGGAATTTATATGGGGGATATGTTCCCACCTGTTCCAGTATGTCAAACTAAAGATGGTGAATTTGAGTTATTAAGATCTAATTATGGAGGAGGTCATCATAGAGCCCTTGCACATTATAGAGCAAAAAGACCCTTACGATGTACATTAGTTAATACTTGTAATAACGGTCAAAAAAGGACTTTTATTAGAGATATTGAAATAGTAGAAGATAGTAAGGCTCGTGTCTCTTATTCATTGAAAAAAGCACATGAATTCTATAGAGACCTAGATTAACCCCTAATTTTATAAACCCTTTATAACTACTTTTTTTATGAAAAAAACCTCTTATCTTGAAAAGAAAAAGCAATTAATAAAAGAATTTGCAGAAATTCAAGGCAATAAATCGAAAATTGCTCTTGGAAAGAAAACAACTAACTTATTTAGGGGACATAGAAAAAACCAAGAAAAAAAAAGACTAAATGTAAGGAATTTTAATGAAGTAATCAATATTGATTCTAAAAACCAAACAGCAGAAGTTGAAGGAATGACTACTTTTGAAACCTTTGTTACAGCTACTTTAAAAAAAGGCTTTGTTCCACCAGTAGCTCCAGAACTAAAAAGCATTACAGTTGGAGGAGCAATATCAGGTATTGGAATAGAAAGTTCATGCTTTAAATATGGATTTGTACATGAAACAGTCTTAGAAATGGATATTTTAATAGGAACAGGAGAAATTATAACTTGCTCACCAAAAAAGAACTCAGATTTATTTTATGCAATTCCTAATTCTTACGGAACTTTAGGTTATGTTTTAAGAGCAAAATTAATTTTAACACCTGCAAAAAAATATGTAAAAATAATCAGAAAAAAATACACAGATTATGAAAAATACATTAATGAAATGAAAAAGTACACTATTGATGCAAGAAAAAACAAAACTTATGATTATATTGATGGACTTGTATTTAAAGAAAATGAAATGTACTTACACTTAGGAAAATTTACAAATAATCCTGATTTTGTTAGTGATTATACAAAAATGAACATATTTTACAAATCAATGAATAAAAAAATTGATTTTATAAAAACTGAAGATTATATTTTTCGTTATGATACTGACTGGTTTTGGTCTGCAAAATCAATAGGGCTTGAAAATCCAATATTAAGAAGAATATTTTACATGATGGGTTGGTTAAGGTCAGATGTTTATCGTAAAATATTAGCATGGGAAAATAAACATCAATTCCAAGCTAAGTTTAATCAAAAAAAAGGAAAATTATTTGAATCTCTTATACAAGATGCAGAAGTTGAACTAAAAGATGCAGCAGAATTTTTATCTTGGTTTCATAAAAATATAACACAAAGAAGACCTTTAACAATTGGACCAGTAATACCTTATAGTAAAACAGCACATTTTACACTTTTTCCAATGAATCCTAAAAAAATATTCATAAATATTGGATATTATGCTTCTATTGTAACTGATGATTCTAAACCTAAAGATTATTACAACAGGTTATTTGATGAAAAAATAATAAAATTAAAAGCTAAAAAAATGATGTATTCACATTCAACATTTACAAAAAAAGAATTTTGGAATATTTTTAATAAAAAAGCTTATGATAAACTAAAAGCAAAATATGATCCTAAATCAGTATTTCCTGATCTTTATGACAAATGCGTATTAAAAAGATAAATCACCTTAAGTAATATTTAAACATATTATTACACAAGAGAAGATTAACTAGACAACAAAAGCATCTTATCTAGACAAAGAGAGCAGTTCAAGCGTGTTATATTAATAAATTACCTATATTAGAAATTTCAAACAAAACCCAAATATGCACTCTAAACCATAAACCTTAAAAAAGCACTTTCAGTTTATAAAATATATAAAATGGTTACAAATTTTTGCAGACAAAGAATAATAAAATTCCTTCAAGGAACAGGCGTAACTTTAGTTGAAGGTGAAAAAACTCTTGTAAATGGAAATCCAAAAGCAAAAATAATAATTAAAAATCCAAAGATTTACAAGGATATTATATTAAAAGGAGAACTAGGTGTTGGAGAAGGATATAGAAATGACTGGTGGGAAACTCCAGACCTTATAGAATTATTTGTTACAATACTTAGAGCAAGACTTAATAAAAAAGTAGTTAATTTTGCAGCATTTCCTCATAAACTTAAAGCAAAATTTTTAAATATGCAAAGTGTAGTTAGATCAAAAAGAGTTGCAAAAGAACATTATGATGTTGGAAACAAGTTTTATGAAAAAATGTTAGGAAAAACAATGCAATATACTTGTGCATTTTGGGATAATGCAAAAACTTTAGACCAAGCACAAATAAACAAAATGAGATTAATTTGTGAAAAAGCTCATCTAAAACCAGGAGATCATGTTTTAGAATTAGGTGGTGGATGGGGAATGCTAGCAAAATTCATAGCAGAAGAATATGATTGTCATGTTGATTCTTATAATATATCAGAAGAACAAGTTAAATATGCACAAGAACAATGTAAAAACCTAAAAAAAGGAAAAGTTAATATAATCTGCAGTGACTTTCGTAATGCAAAAGGTGTTTATGATAAAGTTATTTCAGTAGGTTTATGTGAACATGTTGGTTATAAAAACTACAGAACCTTAATGATAACAGCTTATAATTGTTTAGTAGAAGGTGGATTATTTGTAATGCATACAATTGGAAAAAACTTTTCTACAATAATGACTGATAGATTTTTTGATAAATATATTTTTCCTGGGGGAATGATTCCGTCACAACACCAACTTGCAGCAGCAAGTGAAGAATTATTTATTATAGAAAGTTTAAATAATATTGGACCTGATTATGCTAAAACCCTTGAACAATGGCGTAAAAACTTTTTAAAACACTGGCCTGAATTTAAAGATAAATGGGATGAAAATCATAAAATAAAATATGATAATACTTTTAAAAGAACTTGGGAATATTATCTTGCAACATGTGAAGCAGCATTTGAAGCAAGAAATTTACAATTATATCAAAATGTTTATGTAAAAGATAAAGGTGCAAAAGGAAAATATAAACCTGTTGTAAAACCTTTTAAGGGTTAAAATTAACTTAATGTTTTAAAAACAACTCTCTAACCCTATCTATGTCTGTTTCAAAAACCACAAATTCAGGAGAATTATTTAAGGTTCTAAACCTATAAATCTCGCGAGATCCAAGTTTTTTACCTAATCTTTCCATCATTTTGCTTTCTTTAACATTTGGTCCTTTTGTCCATGTATGATATCTAACTTTTTGTAATAGTGTATCTTTTTCATGGTCTAATATTTTTTTTATAAGTTTAGAAAAAACTCTTGAACCTCTATGTACTTTTTCAACAAATACAAAATCACATAAAAAATAATCTTTTTCTTTAGAATATAATGCAATACCTATAACTTTGTTCTCATCTTCAACAACAACAATTGAAAATTTATCTTCTTCTGTACTCTCTTCACGCATCGTACAATAGGTGCTAACTAACTGGGCGTAATGTTTAGGTTGTTTTTCATATGAAGGCACTAATGAAGAGAGTTGAGAGTACCTTTCCCATTCATTAAGACCTTCTAAATCTTGATATTCTATTTTAAATTCCATTTTTGCTTCATCCTATTATTTCTAATACAGTATAATTACTTATAGTCTTATTTTTGCCCAATTTGGAAAGATTTATAAACATTATTTCTTAAAATGTGTAATATGGAAGAAATATATTCTCTTGAATATGGTGAAAAAGTTAAACTTGATAATAAGGATAAGAAGATATTAGAGCAACTACAGATAAATGCAAAGCAATCAATTAGTGACCTAGCAAAAAAAACAAAATTACCTCGAGATGTTGTTAAGTATAGAATTAAAAAATTAGAAAAAAATAAGGTAATAAGATTCTACCATGCTCTTCTTAATCCCTCTAAACTAGGATATCCCTTATATGCTTATACAACTTTTGCTTTACTTAATATAAAACCTGATGATGAAGAAAAGTTCATTAATTTTTTAAAAAGACACCCAAAGATAATTTATATTGCAAAATTTTCTGGAAGATGGGATTTTTGTATTGGTATTTGTGCTAAAGACTACAAAGATTTGGATGAAACCATAAGAGAAATAAGAAAAAATTTTATTAAGATCATAAAAGATTTTGAGGTTGCACCAGTAATTCAAGAATATAAATATGACTATATGGTTGATTTAATTTAGATGATTCTTTTCTTAATACCAATCATTACAAAAACTTTTATATCTACTAAACCCTATAATATCATGGATATTATATACTCATTTCATGCAAAAAAGAGATTAAAAGAAAGAGATATTAAAGTAGAAGAAGTTAAAGAAACAATAGATTTTCCAGATTATACAATTAAAAGGAAAGAAGAAATAGAAGCATATAAAAGATTTACAAACATATTATTAAAAGTAGTATATATTAAAAAAGAAAACTATATAAAGATAATAACAGTTTATCCATTAGATAAAAATGAAAATTGAATTTGATAAAGATATTGATGCAGCATATATTTATATTGAAGATAGTAATGATGATAAAAAGTCTGAAAAAACCATAGAAGTTAATAAAGATATTATTCTTGATTTTAATTCAGAAGAAAAATTAATAGGAATAGAAGTTTTAAATGCAAGTAAAAATCTTACTAAAAGTTTTTTAACAAAAAACTTAGCTTAAAATTATTTACTCAACTTTTCTAACTTAACAACAGCTTTGCAGGCAAGTTTTGGAGTTACTTTCTTAAAAAATCTCCTAACTTTAGGATTGTTTTCTTCACCATTATAATAAACAGTAAAAATAGACTTACCTTTCATAATAATAGCTGCTCTTCCTTCAGGACTTCCAAAACTATGCTTCATTCCTGTCTGGATTCTTTCTCCTTTACTTCCTCCTGAGAAGATTCTATTATTTCTTAAAATATTATGAGGATAAACATTAACTCTCATAAAAAATTGTTTTTGAAATAACTTTGTAAGGTCCTTGTTTAATGACTGTCTTACAGCTTCAAGAGCCATATCTCTTATTTGAATATTTTCTCCAGAAGATAAAGTTACTCTAATTTTATATTTACCTTCTTCAAAACCCTGATAATCACCCATATTAAACTTAACAATCTTTTGAGGAGGAATTGTTTTAATATAACTTTTCTGTTGTTTTTTAGATCTTCGAGTGTATACAACCGGTTTTCTTTTTGAATATGCTGCTGCGTTTCTTTTACTTACCATCTTTTTGTTCTCCTATTTTAAAAGATGGGAAGCTTAAAAATCTTTGATTTTTTTTGGTTACCATTTTTAATTATAATCTCCTTTATTACACCCTTCACAACTCACACCACCTGATTTACATGCTCCTCCATCATAAGAACCTCTAAAATCAGTAGCTCCGCTATAATCTTCATTTCCATCTGTTCGTTGTGTTTCATATGTCATTTTAATTTAATGAAGGTTCAGGAAGTCCCCTACTTTTACATTGAGTCCACCCACATTCAGGACTATAACTTTCAAGATATAATCTATAAGGTATTCCTCTTTTATCTTGTCCAACTGCAAAAGTTTGCCCTTCATGAATATCTATTATAGTTGCTCCAAAAGGAGGAGGAGCCAATCCCCATTCGTTTTCAGTAAGTAGAAAGGGGTCTCTCCCATGAACATCATTTGAATATTTAATATATTTAACAGTTCCTAATAATCTTCCAGCTAATTTATTGCTTATCATTATTCCTTTACCTCTACATCATCATTTTTAGCTTGTCCAGGTAAACCTTTTTCAAAAATAGCTCTAACCATGCCCTTATTCCCATGAGCAGAACTTATTTTACCTTTAATTTGTTTTCCAGCAGGTGAAGTCCATACAGCTTCTTTACCAACAAACTTATCAGCTTCTTCACGAGTTTTCACACCTACATTTAATATAAAGTGCCTTTCATGGATTCTTTTTAATCCCCTTCTAAATTGTATTACTTTAGCTTTCATTTTAATATAAAAAGGATAGAAAAAATGAGTTTTTAAAGCTTCCGAACGCTAGTTGGAAGATCTTAAAATTATTTATAATTTTTAAAGGTTCTGCTCTATCAAGAAATCATAATAAACTTTAAAAATAATTATTAATATTATTAAAAATGAGAAAACAAAATGAAATACTAAGACCAGGTTTAATTACAAGAGAAATCCATAGTCAAAGATTTATTTCAGGTCTTGAAACAGCTTTAGAAACTACTATAAAAACAGGAAGAGAAACAAGATTCCAAGTTCATAAACAATTAAGGGGACCTAGAATAAATTATCCAGATGAAATAGGAATTGGAACTAAAACTTCATCCTGGCCTGTAGGATCTCATGAAGAAATTACAATGAGTGTGCTTGAAAGGCAAGAAGGAATCAAGATAGGTTCTACAAAATATCCAAAAGTTCCTAATGAATTTTCAAGATTTTTTAACCCTCTTCAAGAACCTAATTATATATTCTTAGATTTGCATACTCATCCAAGTGGTAGAATTTTTCCTTCACTTACAAGAATATCAAGAAGAAAATATAAATCTGATATTCCTTGTTTAAATGATTTAAGATATCAATGCACAAGAAAACATAATATTTTTGTAAATCCAATAATGATAATTGTAGGAGGTAAAGATGAGGAAGAAGTTCCTTTACTTTTAATGCAGGAAAACATTCAAAACCCAATCCATATTAGAGATTTTTTCCCTGCTAAAAATTATATAGATTGGTATTTGCAAGGAAAACTTAAATTAAAAAAAACACCTGGAAAATGTCTTCATAATCTTGCTCTTGCAACTTATGATAGAACTAGAAAAGAAGTTACCTTTGAAAGACCTGAAGAGATTGAACAATTTGAATACAAATCTGCTGCATAAATAATAATTTATAATGAAACAGAAAAATCACCTAATTCTTTTTTAAGAGCTTTCATAACTTCATCATCAATAACAACTCTTGAACTTTTATAATTAGCAAGAATATTATTCAACTCATTAGCATCACTATTCATAATTTTTCCACCTTCTATTTTTTTAACATTTTTTTCAGAAACTAAAAAACTAGGTTTTGTTAAAAACAATTCAGCATGTTTATCTTTTCCTGCTTCCTTATATGTAATAACAACTTTTGTTTTTTGTAATAATCCAAGTTCTTTTCTCTGACCATATTCAACTAGCTCTTGAATCAAATAAACACTATCTTTTCTTAATCTTTCAAAAGAATACTTAGTTGGAGCTTTCTTTGTCTTATACTTCTTTTTCATATCAATTAACTCATGTAATGCCTTTAAATATCTTGGATTTCCTCTAGCTTTATTAACAATCTCTTTTTCATAGTCATTAATTAAACCACTCTCAGGTTTTTTACCAAATAAACTCTTTAAAATCTTAAAAACATTTTCATAAATATCTTCAAAAGTCTTATGCATCATTCTTTTTTCAAGATCTTCTCTTAATTCTTTTAATCTCTTTAAAAAATCTTCAGAATCTTTTAATAACTTATCAACTTCCTTACCACTAACTTCTTTAATCTTTCCATGTTCATAACCTTTGTAATATTTAATTACAATTTCATCAAAAATATCTGCATATTTTTTTTCTAAAATCTTTTCTTTTTCAACAAAAACTCTTCTTAGCTCTTTTGATGTTTCATAAACATTAATTGGAGGTAATCCATAAAGCATTAACATTGCCTGAGTTGGTGTTATAATTCCCCAATAAATATCTCCAATAACAATATCTAATAATCTTCTTTTAACAATATCTTGGGTTTTATCTCCAGCAGACATAAACATATCAATAGCTTCAGGACTTGGTTTTATTTTACCCATTCTTAATAATAATTTCCAAGGTAAAAATCCACCCCTATCATAAAGTGCAACTCCATCTCTTAGTAAAGTATAAAAAATAGGATTTGCATCTTTAACACTTTCCCAAAATTCTGTTAATAAATATATATTAGGACTTAACTTATTTTTAACACCTGCTAACTCACCTGCCTGCATAACATAACTATGAATAATATTTCTAAGCTTTTCTTTTAATTCTAACCTAGGCATTCTCTTAACATCTGTATCATCAATAATAACAGCTACATCAACATCACTTGTCTTTTGAACTTCTCCTCTAGGCAAACTACCCCAAATAACATAACTATAAACATATTTTTCAAACTTCTTTAAAACCAAACTCTTATGAATCTGTGCTACTCTTAAAGCACCTAAAGTTCCTTTATCAAACAATGGAAAAGCCATTCCAATAGCTTCTATAACATCAAACTTTGAATCCATACAGATTTCCCAAAGATCCATCTCCAAAAACAAATTCAGCCAAACATTCTGCTTTTCTTCTTTAATCTTCTTTAAAATTTCAACTTTAATTTTATTATATTCCTTTTCTTGATCATCTGGAAAAATAACTAAAAGATGCATTGGCTTTCCTTTTCTTTCTTCTTCTGTTAATTCATTTTCATCATCAAACATATCTGCTGCTTGAGGAGGAATTATACCAATAGCTGCAACATCCTTAAAAGTCTTACAAATCCATTTTTTTAAACCATCTAATTTTTCTCTAACTTTCTGCATTTCTTTTTCATCTTTAGAACTAGGAACATTTGGAACATTAGAAGGTAATGAAGGATTTTGATATTTTCTTTCATCAAGAGTATCTTCTATTTCTTTAGAATTATTTTTACTATTTGAGTCTGCCATTTTATTCTCTAATTAATCTAACCCAAAATGCTTTTTAAAGCTTATGGGTTAGAATTTTTTACACATAAAATAGATATTAATAGTTACTTAAAAATGGTAACAATACAAAGGTTTAAAAGTAGGATTTTATGCTACTTTTAATGGCTAAACAAAGAATAAGTAAGGAAAAAATAAGCATAACTATAGATAAAGACTTACTTCGGGTAATTGAAAGTATGGTTGATTCTAAAAAATTTAGAAACAGAAGTCATGTTTTTGAGTATAGTTTAAGTAAATTTTTAGAAGAGGTGAATAGGGAATGAAAGACACATACGATTTCGAGGCTAAAACAAAGGCAAGAGAAAGATTAAGAAGATTTATAGAAAGAATTCATCCAAGAAAAAGAAGATCTGGTTTAAGAGTCTTAACTATGCTTGGTCATGAAGAAAATGAATTAGAACAAATCTGGGATCCTTTGGGAGTTCCTAGAAGAAATATAACAAATGTAGAACACAACAAAAAAATAGCTAAAGAAGTCCAGGCTAGACATCCTGAAATTGATACAGTAAATTCTTCATTAGATGAATATCTAATAACTGTAACCAACCCATTCCATGTTATTAATTATGATACAACATCAACATTTGGTGTAAGAGAAAGAAATGTTTTACGAAACATTGCTGCAGGACAGATTCTAGGTGATAAAGGTATAGTAGCAACTTGGTTTCAAGGAAAAAGAGAAGGAGGGTATACTAAAGAATGGTTTGAAAAAACATTCGAACAATATCAAAATATATTTAGTGATACAAAAGAAGGAGTTAAGGATCGTTCAAATCTAATATCAAGAATGATATCTTCAATAATGATGGATGGTATGTCTCTTTTTAGTCACCCTTTAATGAATTTTGATTATTTTATTGAACAATTTAAATCAAAACGTCCTGATTTAGTTAAAGAAGATGGAAGAATATCATGGAATAATGAAGATGGACCATCAACTATAAGAGAGATTCTTAAAGAATTAGTAAGAGGAAAAGTTAATGAAAAAAATGTCTGGAATATAAGTGAGTTATTATTCTACCAAGGTATAGGTTCATATTTATCAGCAGCACAAGAAAGACTTAGTTATATAGGAGATAATGGAACTCCAATGTTGGTAGATATTAATTATTTCAAGCAAGAGAATTTTTCAGAAATAGCACATATCAATAGGATAGATTCAAATGGTAATGCACATCTTTCTTTGGTATCAAAATCAGATAGGCCTAAATTTAAAAGATCAATAAAAAAGTTTGATAGATTTATTGAAGCTAGATATAAATGTTTAGGAGAAACATTATCTGAAAGAGAATTCTTAGGATCCTCAGCAAAACCGCTTCTAACTAAACAAAGAGCAATTACTGAATTTAAACAAGGATTGACTAATGAACAGATACAAGCAAAATATAGAGGTTGGAAAAACAAACCTCTTCCTCAATGGAGAGCACATTATACAATGGGAACTTATGGTGATGTCGCTCAACCATCCATAGAACAAGATACAATAATTGTTGATTCTGAGGATTCTGATTTAGAAACAATCACAAAGGATGAAGCAATTGACCTTCTAAGTTCAGGAATACCTTCTAGAGAGATTTTTGATGCTTATCCCACATCATTTACAGAAAGACAATTAAGTGCATACAAAGCTCATCTTACAATGGGAACTTATGAAAATGGAGGCAATAAAGCCTAAGAAACAACAAGTTTAAAAACCTCTAATTTCTCCTAAATTAATAAGGGCCATTAGTCTAGTGGCAAAACGACTCGTTTACACCGAGTAGTCGGCAGTTCGATTCTGCCATGGCCCATATTGATAGAAATTATCAACAATAGGAGGCAAAAACAATGGGAAATTTTGATAACAGAAGAAACGATAGATCAAGAAGCAGTAGTTCTAACCCGGGTTCTAGAGATAGAGATAATAGATTTAGTGATGGAAGAAACGATGATGGGAGATCTAATGACTCTAGAGGTAGAGACAATAGATTTAGAGATAGAAGAAATAGTGGTTTTAATCGTGGTTCTAGAGATAATTTTAGACCAAAGGAAATGCATAAGGCAGTTTGTGACGAATGTAAAAAAGATTGTGAAGTTCCGTTCAAACCTACAGAAGGCAAACCAGTATATTGTAGAGATTGTTTCACTAAAAGAAATCCAAGATTTTAGTTTAAAACAATAATTAGATTTATTTTTTTTAATTAAATTTTATAAATAAGAAAAAGCTCATTAGAGCAGAAGAATAAAAGAGAAAGAAATCTATTTATTTTAAAATAGCAAAATTTATTAACTAAAAGTTTGTATTACTAATATGGTATTATTTACAAGAAAGTTAGGTATTTGGATGATAATTATAGGAGTAGCTTTTCAATTCTTAAATATCATAACTTATGGATATTGGGGAATAGATATTGATATAATAGGAGCCCTTATTTTTATCATTGGATTAGTAATTATGATAGTTAGATGGAAAAAATAACATGAAAACAAACATCCTCATTCCAATAATAATCCTCATAGGAATTGTTATACTCTTTTTCTTTCCAAATCCAGAAAGCAATTTTATTGCATATTTTGCAACAATGTTTTTCTTTATAATTCTAATTATTTTTCTATTAATTAAAAATAAGAAAAAAGTTAAAAAACATTAAAAGATAACTTTTTATATTCTAATTTCTTAAGTTATCAATGAAAAAGAGTGTGATAATTGTATTAATCCTAGAAATACTTATAGTTTTACCTTTAGTCTTAGCTCAGGAGCAAACCCAAACTTATTCTGGTTTTGATAGACTTGCTGATAATGTTAAATTAGCTTTTTCAGGAGGAGATGATAAAGTTAGATTAGCTTTGGAAATTAGAGAAAAAGAAGTAGACTCTGCAATTAATAATATTCAAAATCAAGAAGAAGATAAAACTATTAAAAACTTAGAAAACGCAAAAGAAAAACTTCAGATTGTGCAAGAAAAAGTTTCTTTAGATACTGCAGGAGAAATTAAAACAAGTGTTGATGAAATCATAGATAAAGTAAATGAAGAAGAAAATCTTCCAGATGAAGTTGAAGAATATCTTTTAGAAGAAGAAAAATCACAGCTCACAGCAGTACTAACTGAAAAAACTTATGAATATTGTAAAGAACTTGCAAAAGAAGATTTTGCTTTAATGTTAAAAGATGAAGAATGCAATCCTAAAACCGCCCCTGAGCCACTTAAAGATGATTTAGCAAAATTAAAAGACCTTCAGGAAAGAATGTTTGTTAAATTAATGTTAGAAATTAGAAGTTGTATAGATGATCCTGGAACCTGTAACTGTGAAAATAATCTTGATGAAGAACAAAAAGCAAAATGTGAGAAAATGGTTGCTTTAGCACTTAAATGTGAATATAAAGATGATAAAGGTGCTTGTAATGAATTAAACTCTTTGGAGGCTCCGAAAGCAGAAAGTTTTGTTCCGGAGTTTTGATGAATTTGTTTAGAGCAAAAGAGGAGCAGATGTTATGGGGGGAAAAGCCTTCAGATTGTGTTCCTGAAGAATGTTGGGATTATAACGACAAACCAGAATGTAGGCAATATGATAAGTTTAAAGAAACAAAAGAGGATTGGGATGAATATGGGAATTTTATAGGAACAAAAAATAAGTGTGGAAAAGAAGGATCAACACCAACAATGCAAGAGTCAATTCCAGAATGTTTTGATGGAGATGTTTTTCTTGAAGAAAAATGTGGCAAGATTACTATGGTTGAAAACGAGGATGGTTTAGTTAATTATATTGTTGAAAAGGATGTTGATGGGATTATAGAAGAATTTGAAAATAAATCTGAACAAAATACTTATGCTCCTGGGACAACTGCAGATGGAGAGAATGGGACAATAAATGGAGGACAGATACAAGTGCAAAGTAAAGCAATGCAAATAAAAAAAGATATGAATCAAATTACTAATCAAATAGCACAAAGAACTTATGCTCCTGGAACAGGGCCTGGAGGAAAAGGAGGAGTTGTTGTAGACGGTGATAACCAAGGGGTTGTAACTGGTGGAGGAGGTAATGGAAATAATGTTGTTGATGGGGATGGAGGATATGCTCCTGGCACAAGTGGCGATTCTCCTGGGAATACAGTAGTAGATGGCGGAGGGAATAATGTTGTTACAGATGATATGACAGTAGATGCTGGACCTGTAGATAGTGGGGGTAATGATATAGCAGGAGTTGATGAAGGACCTGGTGAACCAGGGGTAGTTGACGAGGATTAAGGATTTTTAAGAAAGAGTTTTTAAATTTCAAGTTTTTGTGAAGAAGAATAAAATGCAAACTTTCTTACCTTATCCAAATATTGAAAAATCTTTGAAAGTTTTAGACAGCAAAAGACTTGGGAAGCAAAGAGTTGAAGCATTTCAAATATTAAATATTTTAATCAGAAGAACAAAAGCAAAAGGGTGGAGAAACCATCCTGCTGTAAAAATGTGGAAAGGTCACACAAACACTCTTAAATTTTATTTTAATAAATCTTTAGAAGAATGGATTTCGCGAGGATATAAAAACAATATGAAATTTGAGAATATCAAGGGAAAAATAGTTTTTCCTAAATGGTTTAGAAATAGAAAATTTCATTCTTCCCACAAGAGTAATTTGTTAAGAAAAGACAAAAAATATTATTCTAAATTTGGTTGGAAAGAGCCTCTAGATTTGCCTTATGTTTGGCCAAAAAATAAGTAAGTTATTAAAGTTTGTTTACAATTAGATATTATGGTAATTAAATGGGAGTTGTTAATAATCTTTATTATCGTTTGTAATCTTATTGGTGCACTAGGCGCAATATGGACTTCTTCAGATGGCACTTGGTATAAAGGAATTAAAAAACCTAGTTTTAATCCTCCAAGCTGGATTTTTGGACCTGTTTGGACTTTACTCTTCACCTTAATGGGAATTTCATTATACTTAGTTTGGGTTTCCCCTTCTTCAAAGATTAAATTAATTGCACTAATATTATTCGGAATACAATTTTTATTCAATGTTGTTTGGAGCTATTTATTTTTTGGAATAAACAAACCTTTATGGTCTTTTGTAGAAATTTTATTTTTATTAGGATTTATTTTTGCAACAATGTTTTATTTTTTTAAGATTGATAAAAATGCAGGATATTTGTTAATTCCTTATTTTCTGTGGGTAAGTTTTGCAAGTTTTCTTAATTATAGTATTTGGAAATTAAATTAATTCTGCCCCTAGTTTGCAAAGAGGTAGGTTGGAGAGGGGGAGGGGGGAATTATTTTTTATAGGAATATCCTCGGTTGAAGTCAGTAGGAAATCTCGGAGGGACATAGGATTCTTTTTTTTCTGCTTCTTCTACAGCACGCATATGTATTTTTTGATTTCTTATTGTTGCTTTCAAAATTCTTTCTTCTTCTTGCAATAATCTCTTAAACATAATATTAAATATGGGTTTAGACTACTTAAAGCCGATTGTTAGGGCTTTCTTAGAATTTTTTATTAATTCTGCCCCTAGTTTGCAAAGAGGTAGGTTGGAGAGGGGGAGGGGGGAGAAAAATTTATTTTTTATATGTCAAAAATAAATCTCCAGAAGAACCTTTAGGAGGAGAGGATCCTTCTGGCCCATATGTTATTTTAATGGTATTTTTCGCTTGATAGTACACACAACATATCCCTAGGATTAAAAATAATATCGACAGATAAAGATTAACCATCAATGATGCCCCTGCTAGAAAGAGTGATAATGAACTTATGATTGGTAGTATTATTTTTTTACTCATCTTAACAAAACTCTTTTATTAAAGGAATTTCACCTACAAGATGTTCCTGCAATACACAGACAACTATTTTATGTTTCTTTAATCCAAAAAAATTAAGAGCAACATTTTTCCCATAATATTCTAAAATTAAATTTGCCGTATCTGTTCTTAAATCGTCATATTTCCCTTGAAGTTCTTGATAAGCTCTTTCTAATTTATCATAATCAAATTGGGAAACATAATCATTCTGAGAAGGATGCCAAAAAAGAAAACCCATTCCTAAACCAATCAATGCCCCAATTATAATGTAAAATAAATCTTCATTTTTCATTTTTAGAATTCTTTAATTTTTTAATACAAAATATTATCAAAGAAAGAACAATTAATATGCTCTGACCCCATAAAAAAATTTCCCATGCTTCAGGATATTTATTTCTAAACAACAAATTTATTAAGATTAATGAACCAGATAATAGTATTAAAAAAATTGCAATAGATATCTTTCTAAATTTTTCCCAACTAATCTTAAAAGTTAGCTTAGGCCATTTCTTCAACCAATTATCTAAGTTTTTTGTAAATTCATATAAAACAACAGTAAGGATATTGCTCAAAAAACCAATCCCTAAACCAATAAATAACATATCAATAAGAAAGACTACTAAAGCAGAATAAATATGATTAGTTCTAATTAGAAACAAGGATAATTGAAATAAAAGCCAACCAAAGACCCCATAAAAGATAAACCTCTCAATATGGTAAATTCTATACCTAAAAATTATTTCATCTGGAGCTAAACTCAAAAAATCCATAAACTCAGAGGATTTTAATTGCCTAAGGTTTTTATTTAATACTTTTTTTCCTTTTGAATTAATAATATAAATCTCTTGTAGCCCTTCTATTTTAGAGTCAACTAATTTTTTATTTTTTAAATGAGTTAATATCTTCGATATTTTTACAATGTTCAAATTAACTTTTCTTTTATCTGCTTTAGCAATTTCGCTTAAACCTGCTCCATTATGTTTAGAGAAATGATTTATTGTCAACAAAACCCATAAAATATTTTTTTCTAATTTTTCTTTTAGCTTCTTTTCCATACCTTTCCCAAACCACCATTATCCTTAAACTTTTTCCCCAATATTTTTAAACACCAACCCCCTTCCCAAAACATGGTGATTGAATTAGGTTCAATATTTTTTGCAAGACTTTGGGGAAGTTTTTTTATTATCTTTGGTTTACTATTTATTATAACAAGACAATTAGGAAAAACAATAGAAATGACTGACGATAAAGCATTTGTTATCTCAACTGGTTACATCACATTACTTATGGGATTAATTACCGTAATCTTGCATAATAATTGGGCATGGAGTTGGACAGTTGTTATAACTATTCTTGGTTGGTCTACTTTAATTAAAGGAATTTCAAAAATCGGATTCCCAGAACAAATTCACAAACAAGCTCAAAGATTCAAAAAGAAACAATGGCTCAGTGCTTTTTTCTTAATCGCCTTAGGAATATTTCTACTCTGGATGAGTTTTCTTTAAACTTTCCCCCCTCAAATCTTCATAAAAGGAAACAAAATCACATCGCGGATTGATGGCTGATTTGTCAACAACATTATCAATCTATCAACACCCAAACCCAAACCAGTTGTAGGAGGCATTCCAACTTTCAACGCATTCAAAAAGTCCTCATCAAGCTTTTCAGCCCCGTCATTCAGCTTTGAATTTTTCTCCTGCTCTTTCCAATACTCTTCCAAAACCTGCGGGTCATTCAATTCAGAATAATTATTTCCCATTTCCCATCCATTAATAAACGGCTCAAATCTCTCTGCATAATTCTTATCTTTCTCTTTCTGTTTCGCCAATCCACAAGTCTCATAAGGATAATCATAAATTATTGTCGGCTGAATCAACTTCCCCTCAACAAGTTCCTCAAACAAGCACTCAATCGCCAATCCTCTCTTGAAAACAGGAATCTCAACTTTCAACTCTTTCAATTTTTTCTTCAACTCAGCATCACTCATTTTCTCAGCATCAAGTTTCCCAATTTTCTTAATCGACTCCAACATAGTCATTCTCTTCCAAGGCCTTTTCAATTCAATCTCTTTCCCTTGATAATCAATCTTTGTCCTCCCCAAAACCTTCTTCGCGATTGTTTCAACCATTTCCTCAAACAAATCCATATTCGCTGTATAATCATTATAAGCCCACATTGTCTCAAGAATTGTAAACTCTGGATTATGCGTCGCATCAATACCCTCGTTCCTAAAAACCCGATTCATCGCATAAACTTTCTCAAACCCGCCAGTAATCAACCTCTTCAAATACAACTCCGTCGATATAGACAAATAAATATCCATTTTCAACGCGTGAAGCTTTGTCTCAAACGGACGCGCAGAACCACCGCCATAAATCGGTTGCAACATCGGAATATCCATTTCAACATAACCTTTCTTATTCAAAAAATCCCTAATCTCATTTATAATCTTCCCTCGTGTTTCAAAAACTTTCTTAACATCTGGATTCATCACAAAATCTAAATATCTTTTTCTATAACGCTCTTCTTTGTCCTGTAAGCCGTGAAACTTTTCAGGCAAAGGCAAAATACTTTTTGCCAATAATTCCAGTTTTTTAACAAGAACAGAAACCTCTCCTGTTTTTGTTTTGATAATTTTTCCTTCAACTCCGATAATATCCCCCACGTCGATATATTTCTTTAAAAAATTCATTGCTTTCTCAGGCGTCTCGCCCTTCTGCAAAACAATCTGCATCTGTCCTGAAAAATCCTGTAACTTTGCAAACGCAATCCTGCCCAACTCCCGTTTTGTCATCAACCTTCCTGCAGTTTTTACAGAACTTCCAACTTTTTTTTTCAAGCACTCTTCAGCAGAAAACTTCTTATCAAACTTATGAGGGTAGGGATTAATCCCTTGTTCTCGTAATTCCTTAATTTTTCTTTTTCTTTCGTTAATAATTTGTCCTTCACGCCCCATTATATAGAAAAAGAAAAATAGTTTTTATATTTAATCTTTTGTCGTAAATTTTATAAACTAATTTTTCTTAATTTAATTATGAAAAGAAAGGTGAAAAAAGATTTATCTAAGAAAGAAAACAAAATAAAATGTCATTCTCCAAGTTCTTGTGGAGGCTGTTTTTATTTTCTCGGTTTTATCGGTGCAGTAGTTTATTACATTCAAAACTCAACTTCATTTGGAAGCGGAGTCTTAGGAATTCTAAAAGCACTTGTCTGGCCTGCAATTCTTATCTATAAGTTGCTTGGATTTTTGTATAGTATTTAATTTTTGTATTTAATCTTTATTAAAATCTCTAAACTGTTCAACAAACTTTCTTGTTGTGTCTAAAAGGTTTAATTCAAGTGCTTCTTCAATCGTGAACCACCCACATTCTGAAATTTCTTTGTTTGGGGCAATT
>JBDRMT010000024.1:0-19681 GCA_043811855.1 archaeon
ATATATTATTAATATAATTTAATAAGATGGCACAAAGAGCATTTCGTTCAAATCCAAATCCTGGCTATTTTGAAAGATTTATGCTTAGAGTAGTAGATGGATTAGAAAGTTTAGTAGAAGGGGGATATAGATTATCAGGACAGACTAATTATTTAGTAAAGTATCATAATACTCCTGATACTCCAGATTCAGATAAAGATCAAAATTCAAGATATGAAAAATAGTAAACAAAAACCTTTATAAATAACCATTATTCTTAAATAAAATGTTAAAACAATTAAGATACCAAGAACCTCCGATAACAGATCGAGAAGTTGTTGATGGACCAAGCAGAGAAAGAGTTAATCGTATTGCAGAACAAGTTGGAGCACTAGAAGGTCTAAAAGGTGAGACTGTTTATTGTAATATTTCAACAGGCAGAGTTGATACTAGTAGATTAATAGCAGTAAACCATTATACTTTGGATACTATGGGAGAATTACTTAAAGGAGATGCATTAGACCAAACAATGGCAGCAGTTGGTATGCTTCTTTATCCAGCTGTGGTTTTAGGAAACTTTGAACCATTGCCTCCAGAAATAATCCCAATAACTGTGAGTTAATAACAAAAACCTTTATAACTTAAAATTGTAAAATTTTGAGGGACAAAGATTTCCTGAAAAGGAAATCTTTATAAACCCCTCTTTCCCTTTATTTTTATAATTTCTAAAAGAAATTCACAAATAAAAAAATATTTTTGAATTTTTAGATGATAAAAATGGATCAAGATTTAAAAAACGAATTAAAAAACAGTATTCTTAAATCAGGTACAACTATAATTGGAATTGTTTGTAAAGATGGAGTTATAATGGGTGCTGATAGGCAGACAACTGCTGGAAACTTAGTGATGAGTAAGAATACACAAAAAGCAGTTATGATTAATGATTACTTAGTTGTTTCTGGAACAGGAAATGCTTCAGATATTGAAATGCAGAAAAAACTAATTTCAGCTGAACTTAGATTAAAAGAATTAAAATCTAAAAAAAGACCAACAATAAAAGAAGCTGCAAATCTTATTGGAATGATTACATATAGAAGCATTAGAAATCCTTCTATGATTCCATCAATTGTAGGAACCTTAGTTGCAGGTTTAAATGAAGATGGAACAACTGAACTTTATTCTGTAGAACCTGCTGGAACAGCAATTAAAGTTGAAGACTTTGATGCTAATTTTGGTTCTGGAATGCCCTTTGTTTTAGGACTTTTAGAAAGGCAATATAAAAAAGAAATAAATGTAGAACAAGGAGTTGAACTTGTTATTGAAGCTTTAAAATCATCTACTCAAAGAGATACTGGAAGTGGTTATGGATTAGATGTGTTCACAATAAAAAAAGAAGGTATAAAACACGAGATAGCAAAAGAGATAACACCAGAGTACAGAGATAAAACTGGAAATAAAAGATAAATATATCCTGATAATATATAATAAATATAAGATTAACAGGAATGGTGTGATAATATTAACTTATGATTACTAATAAATAAAATAGAAAAATAAAAATGTCAGATATTCTAAAAGATGTACAAAAAGAATTACCAAAGGTAATAGCAAGTGCAAACTTTGAAGGAGCAAACATAGTTCTCTATACAAATGAGCTTGATTTTTTTAAAGATAATAATGGAAAAATAAAAGAACTTGTTAATCAATTTAAAAAAAGAATTGAATTAAGAGCAGACTCTAAATTATTAAAACCTCAAGAAGAAACTGAAAAAATAATAAGAGAAATAGTTCCCAATGAAGCAGAATTAACAAATATTTTATTTGATGTTCAAAGAAGCATTGTAGTTATTGAAGCAAAAAGACCTGGCTTAGTAATAGGAAAATCAGGTTTAATTTTAAAGGATATTAAGGAAAAAACTTACTGGATACCTCAAATCCAAAGAAGTCCTGCAATTGAATCAAAAATAACAGAAAATATTAGGGAAGTTTTATATCAAAACAACAATACAAGAAAAAGATTCTTAAATTTAGTTGGTAAAAAAATATACAAAGAATGGAATCCTGAAAAAGTAGAAGAATGGATAAGAGTAACATTTTTAGGAGGAGGAAGGCAAGTTGGAAGAAGCTGTTTATTATTGCAAACTCCTCAAACAAAAATACTTTTAGATTGTGGGGTTAATGTTGCTGGTAAAGGAAAAGAGAAATTTCCTTATTTAGATGTTTCTGAGTTTAAAATAAATGAGCTGGATGCTATAATTGTTAGTCACGCACACTTAGATCACTCGGGACTTATTCCTTATTTATTTAAAATGGGTTATAGGGGTCCTGTTTATATGACTGCTCCAACAAGAGATATTTCTGCTTTACTAGCTTTAGATTTTATAGGTGTAGCACATAAACAAGCATCAGCACCTTTATTCTCATCAGTTGATGTTAAAGAAATGGTAAAACATACAATATGTTTAGATTTTAATGAAGTTACAGATATAGCTTCTGATGTTAGAATTACTCTTTATAATGCAGGTCATGCATTAGGTTCTTCTATAGTACATCTTAATATTGGAAATGGAGCTCATAATCTAGTTTATACTGGAGATTTTAAGTTTACAAAGACTAGATTGCTTGATAGAGCAATTTCAAATTTTCCAAGATTAGAAACAATGATTATTGAAGCAACTTATGGTGGAAAAGCAAATGTTCTTCCAAGAAGAGAAGAATCAGAAGATCAATTAATCGATGAAATAAAAAGGACAATAGAAAACAAAGGAAAAATATTAATTCCAGAATTAGGTTTAGGAAGAGCTCAAGAAACAATGCTAATTTTAGAAGAAGCAATGCGTAAGAACCTACTTCCAAAAGTTCCAATTTATATTGATGGTATGATTTGGGATATTAATGCGGTTCACACTGCATATCCTGATTTTCTAAATACTTATGTAAGAAGAGAAATATTTCAAAACAATAACCCTTTTGTATCTGATGTTTTTCAAAGAGTAGGTTCTCCTGCTGAAAGAAAAAAAGTTATTGAAGGAGGCCCTTGTGTTGTACTTGCAACATCAGGTATGTTAGTTGGAGGAGCTTCAGTTGAATATTTAAGACATTTTGCATCAAATAAAAAGAATAAAATATGTTTTGTTTGTTATCAAGGTGCAGGTTCTTTAGGTAAACAAATACAAGATGGAATTAAGCAGGTTCAGATGAATGTGGAAGGAAACGATGAAATAATTGAGGTTAACCTAGATGTTGTAACTGTTGAAGGATTTTCTGCTCATGCAGGAAGAAACGAACTTTTAGATTATGCTAATAGAACCCAACCAAAAGCTAATAAAATAATTATTAATCACGGAGAACAAAGCAGATGTTTAGATTTAGCATCATCAATATACAAATTACATCATATTGAAACCTGTGTTCCAAGAAATCTTGAGACTATTCGGTTGAGATAATTGGGCGTCGAACTTTTTCTAACTGCCCGGCACGAGCACATTATAAAAAAACTCACAACTCACTTATTCTTCTTGTAAAACTTGTTCCCATTTTCCAGGTAACAATAAGATTAAACATTAATAAAGCAATTATAAGAAGATCTAAATCTACTGAATTATAAATTAATTTTAAAATAAGTTCATATGCAATAAATATTCCAAATAATATTAATAAAACATCAACAATTTGAATTTTCATTTTAACCTCTCTTTAAATTACAAAGTTTTTATTGTTTATAAATTTAATCATCACCTTTAAAAACCATAATTAACTATTTAATATGTCACAAACAGAAAAAGAGAAAAATGAAACACAGTACAAAAATAACAACAATTCTTATGTTAATGTTCTTAGTAACGCAGTTTATTGGATTATTTGTAATATCAGTTTATAATAATCAGGATAATATCTTACCTTATAGTATGGAGCCTCCTGAAGAAATACAAAAAGCTCCTAATCAAGCAGGAACAAGTATTTTAATTGCATTTGTAATTGCAATAGCTTTGTTCTTTTTTCTGACAAAACTAAAAGCAGAAATTTTCATAAGATTATGGTTTTATGCTGTAACAGCTATTGCAATAGGTTTAGCTTTAACAGCTTTCTTATTATACTTTAAATTTACATTTTATCCTGCTTATATAGCAATTGCAATTGGAATATTCCTTGGTTATCTTAAAATATTTAGAAAGGATCTTTTAGTTCATAACATAACTGAACTTTTAATATATCCCGGAATTGCAGCTGTTTTTGTACCTATACTTAATGTATTTTGGATGATTATACTTTTACTTGTAATATCTATATATGATATATGGGCAGTATGGCATTCACAGTTTATGGAAAAAATGGCAAAATATCAAATAAACAAACTTCAGTTTTTTACAGGATTTTTTATTCCTTATGCAGATAAAAAACAAAAACAAAAAATAAAAAAAATAAAACAGAAATATCAAGCAAAAGGTGATAAAGTACTTGAAAAACAATTTAAAAAAGCAAAAATAAAAGTTAATCTAGCAATATTAGGTGGTGGAGATGTCATATTTCCAATAATAACTGCAGGAGTTTTCTTTAAAGTTTATGGTTTACTTCCAGCTTTAATAATCATAGCATCAGCATCAATCGCATTGTTATATCTTTTTATAGCAGCAAAAAAAGGAAAATTCTATCCTGCAATGCCTTTCTTAACAATAGGTATGTTCTTAGGAATGATTGCAACATGGACCCTAATGAGTATTGGTATCCTATAAATATATCACACGAGAATTCTCTTGCTAAAACATTAACTTATCTTGTAATTGTGCAAGATACCAAATAAAAACAAACATTTAAATATCTATAGTTACTATATAATATGCTATGGAAACATCAATTCAAGTGAGCAAGAACCTATTAGAAAAACTTGCAAAGATGAAAATACATGAAAAAGAAAGTTATGAAAACATAATTTGGGATTTAATCGAAGATAGGATGGAATTTTCAGAAGAAACAAAAAGCAACATTGAAAAATCTAGATTAGAGATAGAAAATAACAAAACAACATCAATCGAAGAAATAAAAAAGAGAATGAAGAATGTATAATATTGAGTTTTCTCAAACTGCTGAAAAACAATTTTTTAGATTGGAAAAGAATATACAGGAAAGAGTAATCTCTGTATTAGAAAGAATAAAAATTAGACCATTTCATTTTATCAAAAGAAAACAAGGAACCCCTTATTTTATCCTAAGGATAGGAGAACATAGGACAATCTTAGATATAAGGCAAGATAAAGATATTATTTTTGTGGTTGAAGTAGGTCATAGAAAAAATATTTATGAACACTAAATTTATTGATTTTTATTAGTAACTCTTAAAATTAAACGCTTAATCTACTGCTGTGCACAATAAGTTTATAGATTACCAATACCTCCTCTCACCAAATAACTCCAATAGTCTTATGCTCTATTTGTTCAAACCTTATTTTACCATCACTTATAGGGCTATTATCTCCTTTTGTAATAAAATAAGTTCCATTACTATCAGCTCCTTTTTCAATAACTCTATGTGAAATTAAAATATTCTCACTTCTAAATGTAATAATGTCTCCTACATTAATATCATCAATACTATCTACTTCAACTCTAATCCCATTGCTATTTTCATTTAAAACAGGAATCATGCTTCCAGTAGGAGCATATCTGCTTAAACTAGCATCTTTTACATAAATAACAACTCTATCATCATAAGTAAAAATACTATTTTCTTCAATATAATCAGAAGGAGCATGAGTAGTATTGTCTCCTATTCCTAATCCTATTAAAAAAGGTGATTCTATATCATAATAACTTACAAGAGAGCTAACTAGGATTGCACTAAGAAAACCAAGTGCAAATACACATAATATTAAGATTGTTAGTGTTTTCATTTTTATTGTTTTATATGTTTAAAAATGAAAGCTTGAAAATCAAAGATTTTCATTGTTTTCATGAGGATTCTACCTGTTTTAACTATAAAAACCTTACTATTTGTATTAATTGTATAGTAACAACAAAAACAAAACATTTATAAACCCTAAAATAGTCTGTAAACTAATTAATTACTGATTAATAACAAAAAATGATAATTAGACCAGAACTAGTAAATCAAATTAAAGACCACTTTAATTTAAACATATATGAAACAAAAGTATGGTTAGCTTTGCTTGGAAAAGGAGTTGCTTCAGCAGGTGAAATTGCAGAAGTTTCAGGTGTTCCAAGATCAAGAACTTATGATGTTTTAGAAAGCTTAGAAAAACGTGGATTTGCTTTAATGAAATTAGGAAAACCAGTAAAATACATTGCAGTTAAACCTAATATCATAATTGAAAAATTAAAAACAAATACTCTTAGAAATGCTAATGAAAAAATAAGTTCAATTGCAAACTTAAAAGAAACAGCAGAATACAAAGAATTAGAACAACTATACAATGTAGGTATTGAACCAATAAAACAAGAAGAAATTTCAGGTTCTGTAAGAGGAAAATCAACAATTTATAATCATGTTAAAGAACTATTAGAAAATGCTAAAAAAGAAGTTATAATCTGTACATCAACAACTGAAATATTAAATAAGTCAAGATTTTTTTCACTTATTTTTGAAAGACTTAGAAAAGCTAATATAAAAATTAAAATTGCATTAGCAGGAGATGAAAGAGATGTTAAAAAGATTAATAATAAGTTTAAAATTAAAGCTAAATTAATTAAAGTAGATACTAAGTTCTTTATAGCAGACCAAGAACAAGTTTTATTTATGATTTCAAATGGTGGAATGCCTGATGAAGAAATTGCAGTTTGGCTTAATACACCATTTTTTGCTTCTACTTTAAGCTTTATGTTTAATCAAGCTGTTAAGAGTGAATAAAATGGTATTAACACTTGACACAGATACTGATTTTGGAAAATATCTTATATTAGCAAGAAATTTAGATATGGATTTAGAAAAATATGGAGATGAAACTCCTGTAAGATTAGCTAGATTAAAAGCAAGTTATTTAACTTCAATAAACACTCTTGAAAATAATATGTTAAGAAATGGTAAAGATAGAACTTTTCTAATGAGGCATTTAAGAGAAATGACAACTCAAGAATTTGCAAAATTAGAATCAGAAACAAGAGTAAGAATGGTTTCAGTAAATTAATTATACCTTCTCAACTTTAACAACATTCATACTTTTAATTACACTTTTTTCATGTTCTTTAAACTTCTTAAACCATTCATCAAAACTAAGTTTATGTGTTATTTTTGTATAAGCATAATTCTTTTTAATAAATGCTTTTGAATGTGCTTTTTTAAAATTATTTAAATTAGTAACTGCAGTTATAGGAGGACCTTTAATAACTTCATCTTTCTTTTTTTCAAGAACAAAATAAAAACTAGCTATGTTTTCATTTTCATTATAATCAAAACCATCTTTTATTATCACAAACTCTCTTCTCAGCTTATAAGTCATAAAATCAAAAAACTTTTTACTTTTAGTTCCTGCAATATCACCTGCTTGTTTATTTGTTTTTACAACTATCTTCTTAACATCTTTAAATTTCTTAAATTCATTTTCAATATTTATTTTTTCAAAAAACTTTAAACTTGGTTTTTTTAAAAATCCTTTACAAGCATTTTGAAACTTGTAAAAAGTATCTTCATTTAAACTTGAACTAGCATTTCTCTCTCTAAATGTAGGGTCAATTAAAATTATAGGGCCTTGTCTTTTTGAAGTATTTAAATTTATTAGTAACTCATCTTTATTTTTATAAAATTTAGCATCATCAACAATCATTTTTCCTTTTTTTAAATTCAAATTAACAATTTCTTTTATAAATTTTAAAAAACTTCCATAATAACAAACTAATAATTCTAAAGCATAACCTGAAAAACCATGAATATAACTTTCAGCACCATAACAATACTGTGCATGAGCAAAGCTTTTAGCTAACATTATTTCATTAACCAACTTCTTATTTTTCTTTATTTTATTTATAACATAATTAACATGAAAATAACTTAAATCAGTTACATTTTTAGCATCTTCAGGTTTTTTTATTTTTAAAACAGGTATTATTTCAACTAATATTCCTTTATCTTTTAATTGATAATAATCTCTTGAACCATGTATCTTTTTAACCTGCTTACCAAGCACTCTGCCTAGCAATTGAGATATTTTTTCATCTCCATAACTATTATCAAATCTAACAAAAATATCAATATCATAAATATCTTTTTTAACTAAAGTTGATTTTGCTAAGCTTCCTCCAATAAAAACCTCTGCTTTTATTTTCTTTAAACTATCCTTAATAAATTTAATAGAATCCTGACTAACTTTGTTTATTTTATTAATATCTTCTTCAGAAGGTCTAATAAGTTCAAGTTGTTCTTTTAAAACTTTATTAATCATTTTCAAACCTCTTTATTATTAATTAATTAAGAAAAAGTCTTATTTAAGGTTTATTAGTTACTCAAGTTCTCTTTTCTTTTCCTCAGGTTCTTCAGTTTTAGTATCTTCTAAATTACTGCTATCTTCTGTTATTTCGCTTAAAGGCTCACTATCTTCATCTGGTTCAGTGTTATCAGTACTTTCTTCCTCGTCTTCAACATCTAAAGGATCTCTAATTTTTTTACTAACATAACCTTTTTTTCCTTTAAAAGAAGAAGATAAATCAATTATATATTTTCCTTCTTCTAATTTGTAAATCAAAGGTCTATTCCTATTAAATAAATTAACAAGGTCAATCTCAAATTTTCCAGGTTTAATTATTTTAACACTTTCTAAATCTAAAATAACAGGTTCATCAGGTTTATCAGTTAATCCTGTTAACTCTCTAATATCTCTTTCAATTTGATCTTTATCAGCTTTTTCAAGTTCTTGCATTACTTCTTTAACTTCTTTTTGAAGTTGCTCAAGTTTTTCCTGTTTAATATAATAAAAAAATCTGCTTCCACAATTGCATCCTTTAAGAAGCTCTTGAGCAGCATCAGGATAAATCTCTCCACATTTGGTGCATTGATGCGGTGACATTCTAATTAATCACCTCCTTAGTTAATATTTTTCCTGATTTTCTTCTATTTTCTTGAATTGTTAACCATTGTAAATTTGATGGAGAAAAAGCTTTTTTTACTTCTTCAATATCTGTAAGGTTAAATATATGCAATGGCATTATATGATCTATTTCATAACTTTTTAAATCATCAGGAAAAGGTTTTAGACTATTAATAACTTCCTTCCAATTTATTCCATACTTTTTAGAATTCATTATTTTTCCAGTTTTTGAATATTTAGTAAGCGCATGATTTAAGGAGCGTCTTAATCTATCTGCAATAGCAAACTCTTTATCAGTCCACAATCTTAATCTTTCTTTTTCTCTAATTTTTTTTCTAACTTCAGGTCTCTTTCCATATATCTTTTGATATTCAGCTCTTTTTTTTCTATATTTTGTTATTGCTAAGATCCTATGTTTTTCTTTCCATTCAGGATGTCTTTCTCTATATTTTTTCTCCCAAATACTTCTCTTTTTTCTTATTTTAGGTTTACTATTATAATTTTTTGCCTGACATTTGCTGTTACAGAAACGTTTAAATCTATACTTAGTCTCTATATCCTTACCACAAAATTCGCATTTTTTTATAAACATCTTTTAACCAAAATATTTAATATAATAAAGAAATAAGCATTAATAAAGATTTATGAGGAAAAAATCAATTATCTCATCATAACTTCTAAGTTTTGAGGATCCTTCTTAATCTCCTTAACAACACTTGCAGGACCAATTACTGTAATAGCATTTTGTTGACCTGAAATAGCTCTTGCTAATCCAAATCTAAATTTTTCAAAAAAACCTTGTTGCTCCTCATTTCCTGAAATAACAGCAAGCTCAACACCTTTAAAATTCTTAATATTCCCAATCATAATCATTGTATCTTCAATTAATCTTGTTTCTTCATCAGGTCTTAATCTACCTTGTAAAACAACTACTTTATTATCTAGAACAATTTTCAATAACTTCTTAATCCTACCAACACTGTCAAGCCTAGCAATATCACTATATGGAATAAACTGCAATGTTAATCCTTTTATTTTCTTTTTTCCCATTTTCCTCTTTTTATATATTTCGTATTATATATATTTAAATCTATCTTTTAATTTATTTTTATTAGTAAATTTTAACCTTTATGATATATCCCAGCTGTAAATAGAGCAGCTCTCTTGTCTTATTTTTATCTTATTAATACTTTTATGAATCTGTTTTATCTTGCTTTCTTAGCCAACTTAAACACAGATTCATAAAATTCATCCATGTTTTTACCATATTTAGCTGAGACACCTACAACATCATAATCAGGAAATGCAGATTCAACTTTTTTAATATCTGCTTTTCTTAAATCAATCTTATTTGCAACAACTAAAACAGGAATATCTCTTGCAACTAAATTTCCAACGATTGTAATATTAACTTGTGAATAAGGATTTTCACTTGCATCAAGAACAACAATAACAGCATCCATATCATCTAGCCACTGAATAGCTTCAACAATACCATGAGTTGCTTCTTTAGCTCTTTTTTGAGCTTCTTTTTTCTTCATCTTCATTCTCATAAAATCTTCATAATCAATTTTTGTTGCAATCCCAGGAGTATCTACTAATTTAAATCTTAAACTCTTATCTTTATACTTAATTTCAACTTCTTCTTTAAATTGAACACTTCTTGTTTCATGAGGAATCTTACTAACCTTTCCTATTTCTTCTCCTGTCCAATCTTTGCAGATTCTATTTGCCAAACTAGTTTTTCCTGCATTAGGAGGACCATAAAAACCTAATTTAATTTCTTCTTTTCCCTTAAAGAAAAGATTAAACATCCTCTTTGTAAAATTTCTAATTACTTTAATTACCATCTTTCTATTATTAATAACATCTCAGAAATTGTTTATTAATGTTTCTATGTTGTGTTATGTATTTTGGTTGCCTAACTTTTTCTAAAAAATCTTACTTTCTTCCTGGATTGTAAGGAGGCCTTCTTGGATCTCCATAACTTTTTCCAGAAGGACCCTTTGAAACAATATCAGAACTTGCTCCATAAGATGTGGTCTGTCTTTTTTTAATCTCTTCTTTAACCTTTTTATTTTCCATTGATTTAAAAAGAGGTATTTCCCACATTCCAGTTCTATATCCTTTAAGTTTTTTCCAAGCATAAGTTAACTGTTCTTTATTCCAACCCTTCTTTGAAAGCATATCAAAGATTTGGCCCTTACTCATACTTTGGGTAGTTGCATTATTCATAAAAGTTATTAAATTAAATAACTCATTTCTATTTTTAAACAAATGAGATTCATATTTTTTCTTATACCACTCTTGTAAAACAATATAAATTACAAGTGCAACAAAAATTAATATTCCTAATAAAATTAATATCCATTTTATAGGTTTACAATCAACTCCACAATTTTTCCAATCTTCTCCTTCATCACAAACCCCATCTCCATTACATTCATTTTTATTTATTGGTTCAATATTTAATTCTCTAAATTCTGGAGAAACAAATATAGGAGGATCTAATACCTGAACTATAGAAGGATAAAGAAGCTCAATTGTTTTTATATCACCTGCTTTAAATTCAAAAGTCATACCATAACCAAACCCTTCTATTTCTTCTTCACCATAATCTTCACCTGGTTTAAAATAAATATAGTCAGGATCTCCTTCTAGTAACATGTAAAATTCATCAATATCTTCTTTAGCAGTTAAAACCATCTTAATATAAGTATATATTAATTCTTCACCACTATCACTATAAAGATGATAATCTTTAGATTCAAAAGTTATATCTAAGTTTTGACCTAACCACTCATTTATAGCTTTATAATACTCTTCATCCATTCCAACCTCAAAAGAACCTCCATACTCCTCTTCAATTACTGTTAAATCTAACCTTTCCTCTTTTTGAAAAAATTTCATAGTAGGAATTACAGTTTCAGAACCTAATTCATAAGGAACATCTAAATCTAATAATTCTTTAATAAGTTTTCTATGTTCTTCATCATAACTTTCTGGATAAGACTTATATTTTTTTTCTATGCTAGTTATAGAATCTTTTAAATCTTGAATTTTTGCTTTTTCAGCAATCTTTTCTCTAATCCAAGAAGTAATTAAATTTAAAGCAACAGTAATATCATCTAATCTTTTATCATATTCTTTAAGGGTTTCATTAATTGTATCATAAGGACTCTGAACTTTTACAGTTATTGTTTTTGATTTTGTCCATAAACTACCTTTTGAAACATTTAATGTTAATTGAAAATTACCCATTTTAGTGTATGTGTGTTCAACTTCATTAGTTTTAGTTGTCATTGTGCTGTTATCTCCAAAATTCCAATCATAAGTTAAATTTGCAGAACTTCCTGTTAAAAGAACTTTAAACTTAACAGGAACAAGATAAACAGCACTAGTCGGTAAAACAGCCTTTATATTGCTTGAAGTACTAACACTTATGTTTTTCTCAATTGTCTCCTCACCTATTTTTAAAATTAAATCATGTTCTCCAGCTTCTGAAGGAGTAGTAATATTTGATTTTGAAAGATCTAATTTTATAAAATCTGAACTAAGTAAAATTGGACTTTTTTCAATTTCATAAAAACTTGTTATCTCATCTTCATTAAGATTTAATCCATTTACAGTAAAATCTGCAAAAAGTTCCTTTATAGTAATAAGCTGAGAGCTTCCAGAATAAACTCTAATAGGAATAACACAATTTGGATTGCACTCTCCTCCATATTTACTGCTAATATAATCAGAAAGCATTTGATTTAAATAATTTTCATCATCTAAAAATATATCCTTGTCTATTACAATTTTTAAAGGAGGATCATATTTCAAGGGCTTTGCAAATATTTCAAAATCATGAGAATCTCCTGTTTCTTCAATAAAACCACATGTTTCATTATCTTCATATTTTATATTATAACTAGCAGCTGCTCCAGGATAACTAGCATCTGGAGAAATACAAACTGTTGCTTCATTATAGTCTATTAAATCATCAAATAATGAAACAATACAACTAATTTCTCCTCCACTAGAAGTAGTTACTTGACAATCATCCCCATCTGCTCCAATATCTAGACTCATTTTAAAAGTAGCATCTCCACTTCCTTCTACAATAGCCCCAATTTTAAATCCTTTAATTGGAGGAACTACAATAGCTTGACATAATGTTTTATCTACTTTTGCACTTGAACTTGAATGTTCTTCATTAAAACATCCATATGGTTCATCAATATCACACTCTTCACTATCACTAAGCTCTGTAATTTCATAATCAATAATTCCATCATCTAAAAGATCTATCCTCAAAGGATTTAAACATGATTTTGGAGCATTTGTACTAATATTAAATCTAAAATCTGATATTCCTGATATATCTCCTGTTAATTTAATTCCAATTAATTTATTACTAATAGGAGTCATTGAATATGATTTTGAACTTACTCCATCTCCTATTGTTGAATAAACCTTTTCACAATCAATAGGAAAACAAGAACAACTAGTTGAAGAAATACAAGATATTCCATTTGCTGTTAAAAAATCAAATATAGTTATATTATTACCAAATCCTTTAATAAGTTCATCTTGAGAAACATCAGTTAAACTAATATTTACCCAACCTCTAAGTAAATCAGAACTACCATAGTTTGTTTCTATAAAATGAGATTGATTACCAAATTCAATTCCAGCTAAAACAAAACTTATACTAGCAAATATAAATATAATTACAACAGACAAAATAAATATCCCTTTTTTCATAATCTAAAAAGAAAAAACAAGTTTATAAACCTTTTTTAAAAAATCACTTCTTCTTTTTCTTAGAACTCTTTTTTTGTTTCTTAATAATAGCAAAATAAATTGCAATTAAAATCAAGACAATTAATATAATATTTATATAATTAAAAAAACCAAGTCTTACTACATTTTCACAACTAATTGTATCAGACCCTGCAACACAACTAAGAGGCTTAAGAGAAGGATCTCCGCTCCATACAAACCCCCAACTTCTTCTAATAAATGTATCTCCATCTTCACAACTTCCTGTAATAGTCATTGGTAATTGACAAGTTCCTGTATTATCTTCAACAGAACTTATAGAACAATAAGTCTGACCTGTTGTATCCAAAGGATAGCTCCATGTTCTAATAGGAATAGTTGTATCTTCTAAATCCTCAGTTCTAATATCATAATCAGCATAACATTCTTCATCTGCTACATCCCAATAACACCTGCAATCTATATAATCAGCACAATTTTCATTACTTGAAATATCAAAATAATCAAAACATTTTTTACCAGCTTCAAGAGTAGGATTTAATTGTTGTTGAGCTTCTGCAGGATGTCCATTCTCTTCATTACATGCAGTTTCATCAGGATGTTGTCCGCAATAATAAACTCCATCATATACACATGTATTATAAGTAGGAGAATCTGAATCTGCATCACAATAATATTGTGCAGGACAACATCCTTCATCTGCTAACATTTCTTGACCTTCTTCATTAAGTCTTATTCCAGGGATTGGAAGTGGAGAATTAGGATTATAGCATCTTTCAAGACTTAAATGTGGAGCAGAAGTTAAAGGATCAATCCAGTAAGATAACCCAGCATCTACTTCAGGAAAAACAATTTCATCTTGTTCATCTGCTAAAACACAAGTTTTATAATCAAACAAAACATCAAACTCAGTGCCAACTGTAGACTGAGCTGCACTAACAAGATTAGCAATACTAACAATAAGAAGAGTAAAAACTAATATTCCTAATATGTTTTTTCCTTTTTTTTGTTTCATGTTATTTTATATTCTGCTTAATTTAATAATAATTTTATTCTTTTTATTTGTTTCCCTTTAGTAATTCCTAAACATTACATAATGTCAGTCTTAATTTATTAGCTCCTTATGTACTTGTGGTTATATAGGATACTAATATCTTAGCAATAAGACTATGTTCTAATTTTTTGAACGAACTCTTCTGCTTTTTGTATTATCTCCTTTGCTTTATCTTTTCCAATTTCGTCAGCCCCTCTATAAATAAAATTGTTTCTTTTAACTCTAATCTTATCAAAATAATTAGTTAGTTCCTTATCAATATTACATTCTATCAAGAACTCAAAGGTATTTTTATGGTGTTCTTTCCCAATTGACCTATAACCTAAGAAATTCATTAATTCATTTCCTGTTTTTAATATAATCTCATAAGCAACAGCCATAGCCCAGTTATAGTTTTCAATTTCAATCCCTTTTCTAGGAAATTCTAAATCTTTTTCAGCAGAATCCAGATTAAAATCTGTTTTCTCAACTTTTTCAATCTTTTTATCATCTAATAATTTTCCAAAGTTCATTTTCATCTCCTTTTATTAAGATTATACCTTTCTTAAAAATATCTTTAACAAATCCTGTATTTTTCTTTTTCCTTAGTTCATCTAACTTCCAAACAACTGGATTAATATCTCTTTTAATTTTATCTTCAATAGGACTGATAGTTTTTATTACTTTATCAAGACCAATATTACCCACAACCATCAAATCAACATCACTTTCTTCATTAAATTCTCCTCTTGCAAAACTTCCAAAGATTAATATAAAATCCGCTTTAATATTTTTTAATACATCTTGAATTGGATAAACAATAGAATCTGTTTTTATAAAAATATTTTTTAAGTCATCAAGATAATTACATTTTTTATTAAGGACTATATTCCTTTTGTCTATTTTAAGAAGGCTTAATGATATTAAATTATCTATTTCTCTTTTAACAGCACTAACAGGTATTTTTAATTCTCTTGCTATTTCTCTTGTATGACTTTCATTTTTCTTAAAAAAGAAAAATTCTAATATTTTTATTCTATTTTTTGAAGTAAATAATTTTTCTAACATTTTAATTTTTTTCTTTATTAGTTATACTAGTATACCTCCACTCACATTGTCCCTTGTAACATCCACAAAGAGGTTTAGGTTTAATATGGCATGGAAGTATAACACAAGTTGAAATCATATTATCTTCCTGATTTTTTGATCCACAAATCTCTCCATTACATCCACCAATAATACAATCACTATCACTTGAACATGACCCATATAAACTTGTTCCACAAAAAGAATCTTCATAACAATCTTGAGGGCAGGTTTGAGAAATTTCTTTTTTATTAAAGTCACATATACCATCTCCACATTTACAATCCTCTGGACAATTATAATTCGTCTCTCCAGTTGCACATCTTCCGTCTCCACATAACATATTTTTTGTACACACTTTTATAACTGGAGAACCAATTGATTGATGTTGTAAATATTCTTCTTTTAATCCATGACAACACTCTTTTTCACCTTCTCCAGTTAATGCTTGACCTTCACCTTCTTTTAAACAAGTAGAATTATTATCTGAACAATCTTCAGGGCAATAAGTTCTACCTGACAAATCTGGTAAGATATTGTCTTGTATCGCAAAATTACCGAATTCAATTGTAGTATTACAATATCCATCTCCGCATGAAGTTTTCAGTTTTGCCTTGTCATTAATATAAATTTTGGTACACTCTCCATTAATAATCTTACAATCTATAGGACAATATACTGCTGGACAAATAGTTTCTTTAGTCTTATTGCTTATACAATTACATCCACAAACTGCACATCCATACTCTTCCCCCACTTCACCATCATCTTCTCCCTCACCAACTTCAACATAAAAATCCTCATTAGAATATTCACTTCCATCTTCAGAAAATATATTTATCCTGTATCTTATTTCACATTTTATATTTTTTTCAATAGTTTCAGGAACTTTAAATTTAACCAATCCGATATATTTATCATTTTTTGCAAGATTAATAGTTCCATATTTTCCTGTTATAATCCAGTTTTCAGCTTGTTTTTTAGTAACCTCACATCCATAAACTTCAACAATTTCAACTTCATATTTAAATTCTTGAGAATCTTCAAGATTCTGAATACCTATTCCTAATCCAAAATCTTCTCCAGGGTTTATCTGTGCTGTTCTGTCTTGATCAAGATAAACAAAAGATTTTTTGTCATCATCAAACAATCCTGCAATTTCATTTTGAACATTTTTATTCATATTTTCAACATTATATTTTGAACCTTTAAAAATAGTTGTAACTAAAACCATTCCAAGAATTATCATTATAACAGCTATAACAATAACAACAATCGTTCCTATTGAAAGTTCTAGTGCTGCTTTTTCATTTATTCTCCCTTCCTTTTTTCCTTTTTTTTGTTTCATGTTTCTTTATCTTACAAACTTAAGAGTTAGTTATATCTAGCTTGATTATTATATATTCTCTTTGTTATTGTATAGATTATTAATATTTTGCTGTTTGTTTTATTGTTTTTCATTTTTATGTATAAGTTACAGTAAGTTGCGCACTATGTGAACCTAAACTTGCAAATGTTTTTTGCAATAATTTTAAATCCGAATTTGTACCATCATCAAACACCCAATGAAATGTCATTGCTGAATAATCAGGAGGCACATAACCAATATCTCCAGGTTCTAAAGGAGCATTCAAAACAGGAATAGGACAAGTATATCCAAAAGTATCATAACATGCAGGACAAGTCTCTGTTAATTGTGGACAATCTCCAGTAATACAAGTTACAATTTGTCTACATAGATTAATAGTGTCTGTAGCATCATCTATTACATTAATACCAAAACTTCCATCTGCATCAAAATCAACAACTCTTCCAACAACTTTTCCAAAAGGAGGTTCTGAAATATTTGCAAAAGCATAAGCCCCAGTATCTCCAGGAACTTGATCTTTTACAACTAAGAAAGACACTTGATCTTTATCTTGCAATCCTCTTGAATCAACTCCTGTTAACTTAACTGTTATTTGATCTTCAATATTATATACATAATTAAAACTATAATTTTTATAATATAAATTATCACCTTTTTTAATAGTTCCATCTCCTAAATCCCATACATAATTAATTTCATCATCTTCATCATAAGTATTCTGAAGAAAAGTAATACTTTTTTCTAAATAATAAATACCATACATAACAGGATTTATTATTTCTACATGAGGGGGAGTGTTATCTTCAAAATCAGCAACTGCTAAGTTTCCACTTGTATATTCACTACCCTCAATACTTACCTTAAAATAATAATCTCCAGCTTCAAAAGTTTCATCACTTTTTTTACCAGCCCTCCATGTTGCAAAACCAAGATTAGTGGTTATATCTACTACTTCTGCATCAAACCAAAATGCAATGTCTTTGTAAACTTTAAAATTCATTGTTTTTCCTTCAAAGCCTTCTCCTGTAACAACTAACTTAACTAAGTCATTTTTATCTGCACTAATGCCCGCAGTTACACCTATGATATCACTTTTCATATTTTGCCATACAGCATCATTAACAATTGCTCCACTAATACAGCATAATTTGATATTATAATCTAAATCATCTCCTTTTGAAATATGGGAATTATAATAAGAAGGAGCATTTCCAGATTCAGATAAACTTGCTATAAGAGTCTCTCCTGGATTACAATTAGTCTCTCTTGCTGTACAATATAACTCTCCATAACAAACAGGTATTGTATAACCATTTGATTCATCCTTGATAGCAGATACATGCGAATTAAAGTCTGCAGTTAACCAAACTACGGCATTAGTAGGATCTGAAGGGTCTCCAATACATCCATGAGCATCTTCTGTTCCAGGATCATAAGCAACTCCAAACAATTCATCATAACATAGCCTTCTATAATATTCAGAATAATCATATTTAGCAGCATGGGAATTAGTATCTGCAAATAGTTTTAAGATAGTCTGATCATCTGCACATTGTGCAGTAGGAGCATTAAATTCATCATTATCAAGAGCATCATCACAACCAGGATCATCTGGATAATCTATTAAGGTATCACCATCATCATCTTCTCCATTACTGCATTGAGGTAAATCTGTTTCATCATCATCATCAGGAGATGAACATCCCGGATCACAGGTAGTAGGATTTGAACCATCACAATAATCATAAAGTGTATCTTCAGGATCATCATTGTCAATACCATCATTACACTGAGGAATTGGAATGCATGCTCCATCTGAACATACTTCTCCAACCTCACAATTAATATATCCCCATTCATAACACAAATCACCATCATGTTCTCCACACTCATAAATAGTATCCGAGTCGTAACAATAACTTTGTTCAGGAAGACAACAATAACCACACCCTCCATAAGTTCCATCTGATCTTAAACAGTTGGGACATCCAGGTCCAACAGCACAATCCGCATATACAAAAATTACTAACAGATTTATTATTAAAATAAAAAATCCTAAACTAACTAATATCTTTTTCATTTTCACACTCTTTTTAATAATAGTTTTAATATAATTTAAATGGATTTTCTATATATAAATCCTTTGGTGAAATTGTATTGTTAAGTTAGAGGGATCTATCTTTCCCTTATAACAATTTTTTTAAACTAATCTTACTTAATCTAAATATGGAAAAGAAAAAATTAGTAATTCTTGAAAGTCCTTTTAATGGAGATGTTAAAAAGAATATAAAATATGCTAAGTTATGTATGAAGGATTGTTTTAAAAGAGGTGAATATCCTTTTGCTTCGCACTTGCTTTATACTCAAGATGAAATACTTGATGATACTAATCCAGAAGAAAGAAAACTAGGT
>JBDRMT010000025.1:0-24018 GCA_043811855.1 archaeon
GTAATGGAGATGTTGAATTATGGAGAATGAGATATAATCACTTTAGACCTCATACAAGCCTAAATAAAAAGACTCCGGATGAAGTTTATAATGATTTTAAGCTATTATTCTAGCTTACGACATATGTCACTTGCTTGCACATGATATTAGTTTAAAAGCACATAGGAAACCTATTTAAAGTTTCTATTTTTTAATAATTTATAATGATTAAAAAGAGGTTGAAAATATATTTAAATGGTTAAAAAGATTTTAGTTTTTAATGCAGGAAGTTCATCTTTAAAATTTGCATTATTTTATGGTAATGAAATGAGGCTGTTTGGAAAGTGTGATAGGATTGGTAGTTCAAAAAGCCATTTAGTTATAAATAATTATGAAAAAGTTGTTAATATACAAATAAAGAATTTTAATATTGCAATTAAAATTATTAAAGATATTATTAAAGAAGAAAAATATGAATTTGATGTTATTGGGCATAGGGTTGTTCATGGTGGTTTTCTTAAAAAAACTTCAAAAATAAACAGTAAGGTTGAAAATGTTATAAAAAAATATTCAGATTTTGCTCCACTTCATAATCCAAATGAACTATTAGTTATTAATGCTTGTAAAAAACTTAGAAAACCTCAGTATGCTGTTTTTGATACTTCTTTTTTTAGTAATCTTCCTGAAAAATCAAAAGTCTATCCAATACCAAAAGAGATTTCAAAAAAGTTTAATATAAGAAGATATGGTTTTCATGGAATTTCTCATAAATTTGTTTCAAAGGGTTTAGGAGGGAAAACAGTAACTTGTCATCTTGGTAATGGGGCTAGTGTTTGTGCAATAGAAAATAAAAATGTAATTGATACTTCAATGGGTCTTACTCCTCTTGAAGGGATAATGATGGGAACAAGGGCAGGAGATTTAGATCCAGGTTTAATTATTTTTCTTCAAAAAAAAGGATATAATCTAGATAAAATTCTTAATTATGAATCTGGTTTTAAAGCAATATTTGGAAAAACAGATATTAGAGATGTTGTAAGTTCAAAAAGTAAATCTGCAAAATTAGCTTTAGATATTTTTACATACAAGCTTGCAAAATATATTGGTGCTTATGCAGCTGCTATGAATGGCTTAGATAATCTTGTTTTTACAGGAGGTATTGGTGAAAATATTCCTATTGTAAGGAAAAAGGTTTGTGATTATTTGTTGTTTTTAGGATTAAAAATAGATAAGGTTAAAAATAATAAAAACTTAAGATTAATCTCAGAAAAAAGGTCAAAAGTTAAAGTTTATGTTATTAAAACAAATGAAGAACTTGCTATTGCAAAGGAGATTTTAAATGAAAAATAAAAAATTCAATTCAACAAAGTGTAATGAATTTTTTAAGCCTGCAAATAGAGAAGACACTAAATCTATTTGCAGCAATAAAATACTTATTGAAGTTTCAGGAAGACATGTTCATTTATCAAAAGAAGATGTTGATAAATTATTTGGAAAGGGATATAAACTAAATAATATAAAAAATTTATCTCAACCTGGAAATTATGCTGCAAAAGAAAAAGTTAGTTTAATTAATGGAAATAAAAGATTTGATGATGTAAGGATTCTTGGGCCTCCTCGTGGAAGAACTCAGGTAGAACTTTCAAAAACAGATTCTATTTATCTTGGTTTAAAAGCTCCTGTAAAATTATCAGGAGATTATAAAAATACTCCTGGGATAAAAATTAAAGGTCCAAAAGGAGAAGTTAATCTTAAGCAAGGAGTCATTGTTGCAAGAAGACATTTGCATGTTTCTGAAAGTCAGGCAAAAGATTTAGGTATTAAAAACAAAGATATTGTTAGTATTAAAACTCCTGGAGAAAGGAGCTTAGTTTTTAATAATATTATTACTAGAGTTGGAAATTTTGAATCTGCTTTGCATTTAGATACTGATGAAGGTAATGCAGCTGGAATAGAAAACATAACTTATGGAGAGTTGATAAAGTAGGCTCTTAGTAATCTTAAGGGTTTTGATAATCTTATAATATAAACTCTTTAACTACTCTTGCTAGCATAATTGTTAGATACTAAAACTAATAAAAATAAATAATGGTAAATAAAATAAAAAAAATATACAGAAAATCATTTTTTTGTGTGGTTTATAAAAAGAAAAAAGGTTTTAGTGGAAAAGAGAAAATTCTTTATTTAATTTTAAAAAGAAAACTGCATTGGAAAGGATGGGAGTTTCCAAAAGGAGGTTTGGAAAATAAAGAAGATGAAAAAAAGGCCATGATAAGAGAAGTAAAAGAGGAAACAGGAAACAAACCATTATCAATTAAAGCATATTCTGTTTCTGGACAATATAAATATAAACAAGTATTTTTTGATAGGCCTGAGATAATTGGGCAGAGTTTTAAATTATTTTCAGCAGAACTTTCTCCAGGAAAAATTAAAGTGGATAAGCATGAACATTCTACATATAAATGGGTTAGTTTTGAAAAAGCTTATAAGATTTTAACCTGGCCAAATCAAAAACAATGTTTGAGAGTTGTGAACAAAAGCCTTAAAAAGCCTTAATCTTTATTATTTTTGCAGACTAGGCTGGCGGGTTAGCTCTCCGCTATTTGCTAGTGAGCTTTAAGCAAGCTGTGAGGGGGGGCGTGATAAGATTTCAATTAAGTCTTAATATGGACGTTGAAGTTTTGTCCTTCTTGATCAAGTTTGTGCGAAATGGGTCAGACCTTGATCGGAGCAGCCCTAAACATAAGTTTTGATGCTTGGAGGGTAGCAAGACTGAGGAAATGTTAAGGTAGCTTTTTTGGATTTTTTGAGCAAACCTCTGAGTCTGTTTTTATTTTTAAACCCAATAATTTAAATATGTATTTTATCTTAATATTTATATGAAAAGAGGTAAAATAAACAATAAAGGACAGTTCTTTATTGTTGGAGCTGTTTTAATTATATTAGTCTTATTTGTAATGGCTTCTGTTTCAACATATACAATTATTAAAGAAGATCCAAAAATTGTTAATGAAATGAATGAAGATTTAAATAGAGAATCTTTTGAAATTCTTGATTATGGTGTTTATAATGAAGAAAATACTACTAGATTAGTTCAGAATTTTATTGAAGGTGATGTTGGTGATTATTTTTTAGCTAAAACAAATAGTGCAAATATAGTATTTGTTTATGGAAATAAATCTATATTACATGCTGCTCAGTATAATACTATTAATACTGGAAATATAAATATTGTAGGTGCAACTACTCCTGTTGAAAATACAGTGATTGATATACAAAAAATTGATGTTACTGAAGAAGAGGGTTTTGTAAAGGTAGATATAACAGGAATTGATGATAGTACAAAACCATACTTTTTTGAGTTAAATGAAAATGAAATGTTTTATTTTGTTGTAGTTCAGAAAAGTGATGAAGAGGTTTTTATTGAAAGAAATGATATTCCTAAAGAAAGAGATTATTTGGAAAAAAGACCTGGAGGAGCTGAAAGAGAGGTAAAATGGACTTAGAATGTTAAGTATATTAATAACTTATACAATTACAAGGAGGATTTACTTATTAAGCAAGAGTAAAACTTATCCTCAGGTTTGTTAGATACTAATATGTTAAAAGTAATAAAATTAAAAAAATAGAAGTAAAATGGAAAAAAGAAAAAATAAAAAAGCAGTTAGTTTGATGTTATCTTATGTAATACTCATTTCAATAGCTATTGCAATGGCAGCTACAATCTTTGTATGGTTAAAGGTTGCTGTAAATCCTGAAACTATTCCTGATTGTGGTGAAGGAACTTCAATTCTTATAAATGATTATGATTGTAAGATTGGTAGTTTTACTTTAACATTAAAAAATAATGGAAGATTTATTATTGATGGATTTTCACTTCAAGTGGGAGATAATCCCATGAGACAACCAATAATACACCTTCTTCCTGATGATCCTAATGAAATTACAACAGATGGTCATTTTCTTTTTACTCCACCTTTAGAACCTGGACAAGAATTTGATGCTGTTTTTAGTAATGTTATGGATAGTGGAAGTGGAAGAAAAATTGTTGATTTTAATCAAATCGTTAATATAAAAGTTCAACCCTTTGTATTTCATGAAAAAGATGGTGTAAAAAAAGATAAAATATTTTGTACAGTAGGTGTAATAAGTCAGACTCTTGAAGATTGTTATATTAAATCTGGATAAGGCCATTTATAAGTGAGCTGTTAAGTTAAAGTCACCTAAAAAGGTTAAAAAATTTTATTTTGATAAACTCAATAAAATATCCTTAAAATCTTCTAAAATTTGTTCATAAGATTTTTTAGTAATTAATAACATATAAAGCATAAATGCAGTTCTCTTATTTCCATCTATAAATGGATGTCCTCTTAAAATCTCTTTAGAAATGTCATAAGGATTTTTCAAACTTAAAGCATAATCAAGATTAGATTTATTTCCACCTAAACCAAAATCTGTTTTAAACTCTTTTCCTAACTTTTTATTAATTTCAATTACTTTTTCTTTAGAAATCATTTTATTTTTTCTTGCCGTAAATCAAACTAAAATTTAATTTATATCTCTTTGGTTTATTTTTTATACATTTCTTTCCAGATTTAGATTTGTGCTTACCTTTTGGACATTTCTTAATAGGACTCATTCTTGAATAATCCCCCTTTCTTTTAATAGTCTTATAGATTTCTCAATAAATAATTGAAATAAATTATATTTCACAATATTATTATTAACTTTTGTGCTTTCATAAGTTTTATTAAAATAATCTGTTCCTTTAATTTTTGAATAATCAACATAAGGTGGATTTCCTATTACAATATCAAAACCCCCTTCTTTAATTGAAGAAAATTGAGCATTCCAATTAAATGCTTTATCAAAACGAGAATCAGAAATTAAACTATTCCCATTCTTAATATTATCTTTCATATTAGGTAAGATTCTTCTTCTTGTTTCTCTTGTTTCTTCTTCTAATATCTTTAATAATAAATTAAGTTGTGTTAATTCTACTGCTTTTTCATCTAAATCAACGCCATAAATACAATTAAGCAAAATTGTGGCTTTTTGTCCTAAACTTAATCTTCCTTTGAAGTCTTTGAAACTATCCCACTTCTTTGATTTTTCTCCATTCTTTAATCTTTCCTCAATTATTTTCTTTAATTCTTCAAATGCGTCTAATAAAAAAGAGCCAGAACCACAAGCACAATCTAAAACCTTTATATCTAAAATCTCATCTAATGTTTTATTTTTTGTGTATTCTACGAGAGTATTATCTAAAATATAATCAACAATATATTTAGGGGTGTAATAAATACCCATCTTTTTTCTTTTCCCACTAACTAAATCTAACTTAACTCTTTTTTCTGTTCCCCTTAAAACAACGCCTAAATACTGCTCATAAATATTTCCTAATAAATCAACAGGTAAATCGTCAAACCTATATCTTTCTTGATGGTCTTGAGTTCCATAATAAAGTCCTTTGATGACTTTAATTAAACTTTTCTCATCAAAAAATCCCTCTCTTTCTAATACTCCTTCTGCAAATAATTTAGAGTTATATTCTTTATCAAAAATTTTAAATTGAATTAGCAATAAAGCCCAGAGATTTTTATCTGTTCTTCCGTTCTGGACATCATCAACCTTTTTTAATAAAAACTCTTCTTCCTCTAACCCCCTATCTTCAACGGAACGCATAAAAATTAATCTATCTATTAGAATCTGAACAATCTCATCAATTTGAGAATCCTCCAAATAGGTTCTTTTACTTTTCAAGTCTTTAGATAACCATTCCCTATATTGAAGTAAATCCGTTAAAATAGATTCATCAATAGGTTTTATTAATTTTTTATCTACATTATTAAGAAGTTTATTAATTTCTTCTTTTTCAAAACTTTCTCTTGATAATAACCATAATCTATCAAAATCTTTAATGAAATTTTCACAATCTAACCATAAATAACCCTTATCATCTTTCAATAAGTTTTTATCTATATTTTTTATGTTAGATAGTGCGTGATAAACCCTTATCTGTTTAAAGTTAGTTAAAACTGAAAATTTAATATTCTTATGGTGTGCATAAGAAACAGCTTGTTTTCCTTCTTTTTCTTCAAGTCTAACATTAGTTTTCTTTGCTTCAACAACTAATTTATTTTGATTTCCTATCTTGATAAGATAATCTGCTCTACCTTTCAAAACCCTATATTCCTTTGAAATTTCCTCTCTTTTCCAACCTAATGCTTCTAATAATGGCTCTATGAACTGAAATTTAATATCTTCTTCAGGCATACTATCAAGTTTTTCTTTAGGATAAGATTGGAATTTCTTAACTATTTTTTCTACTTCTAATTTTGCTGTTTCTTTATCCATTTAAAAAACAATAAAAGAATCTATAAAAACTTAACTCAAATTGGTTTTTTAGGTGACTTTAACTTAACAGCTCATTTATAAGTAATATTTAAATACCTTAAATAATCTATAATAAAAAAGAAGATGGTAAATAAAAAAGCGGTGAGTCCATTAGTTTCAACTGTATTGTTAATAATGATTGTTATTATATTAGCAATTATAATCTTACTATGGGCTCAGGGATTTGTTAAAGAAATAGTTACAAAAGATATTGCAGGTGTTGAAAAAAGAGTTGAAGATTTTTGTAAAGAAATTCAGTTAAGTCAAATAATAAATGATGATGGTTCATTTGGTTTTCAAAACAAAGGCAATGTTCCTATATATGAGTTCAGAGTTAATACTATGGAAATAAATAGTGGTAGTTCTAATGTGGATATAGTTGACCATGAAAATGGAGGTGCTGTTAATCCAGGTTTTAGTGTGATAATTGAAGATATGGATCCTTATGATAGTTACGAGTCCATTGAAATTGTTCCAACCTTAAAGGGGAAAACAGAGTTAGGAGATACAAGGGATCATATTTGTGAAGATAATGGAATTCAATTAAAATAAGATTAAAAAATATAAATAATCTATAATTGCAAGAGAGGCCTCGTGTGATAATGTTAAAAAATACTTAAATATAAAAAGAAAAAATAAATTGAGAAAGGACCATAAATATTAGTAACCTATACAACAACAAGATTTGTATGCTGAAGTTAAGCAAAGAGAAACTTATGAATCTTAGGATTATAAGATACTAACAAAAACATAAAATGAAAAATAAGAAATCACAATCGCAGATTATTTCAACAGTCTTATTAATTTTAATAGTCATAGGAGCTGTAGCAATAATTATTGCTTTTGTTATACCTTTTGTTAAAAAAAATACTCCTGAGACTAGTTGTCTTGATGTTGCTGGAAAAATTAATATAGAAAATAGGCCAAAATATACTTGTGTTGGTAGTGGTCTTGTAAATGTTCAGGTTAGTAATAAAGGTGCTAGTGAATTTATAAGTGGAATTCAGATTGAAATAAGCGGTGGTGGTTCAAGTAGTTCTTATAAAATAGAAGATGGAAAAGAGACTGCAGATGTAAATATGTATAAGGTTGGTGGTGGTGGCAGTACTACTCTAGAACTTCCAGGAGATCTTTCATCAGTTACTTATGAAATTACAACAGGAGGAAGTGTGGATTATATTGCTGTTTATCCAATACTTAGTGACAGAGAAACTGTTTGTGATGGAGATAAAGTAGCTGAATTAAGTCCATGTCCTTAAAATGAGATTTATAATTCTTAAAAATAAAAAGTCACAAGTCTGGGTTGAGACTGCTATTTATACATTAATAGGTTTAACTATCATTGCAATTGTTTTGTCAATTGTTGCTCCACAAATAGAAAGGGCAAAAGAAAAAACAATCATTGCTCAGACTTATGAAGCTTTAAATGAATTAAATACACAAATAAGAAAAGTTAGTCAGGTAGCTGGAAATAAAAAAATAGTTAGTTTAAGATTAACAAAGGGAAGTTTAACTATAGATGGAACAGAGGGAGAGGGGGTAGAAATTGGAAATAAAATAACTTATACTCTTGAAGATACAAAATTAGAATTTAGTGAGGTTGATACTGAGATTAAAGAAGGAGATATTTATATAATGACTGAAAAGTATGGTAGAAATTATAATATTTTTTTAGAGACAAGATATGATGAAATATTTGATATTACTTTTAGTGGTGAAGATAAAAGTCGAGTTTTTTATGGTGGAGGAGCTCCTTATGAAATAATAATTGAAAACATAGGGTATGGAGGAGTAGATGGAAGAACTAAAATAGATATTATAGTTAGTTGAAGTTAGTTTTAAATAGTGTGATTTATTCTTATAAATAATAAAAAGAGGTTAAACAATGAGCTCTATTAAAATTAATGTAAATCCGGCTATACCTGCCCTTCCTAAAATTGATGATAAAACAAAAATAAACATTAGATATACTCTTATTTCTCCTTATGTTAGTGTTCATATATATTGGAATAAAGAAGAACAAGAATTAATCTATGAAGTTGAAGAACCAAACTTAGATGAAAATGAAAAACAATTACTAGAAACTCTTGAACAAAGCCTTAATGAATTAATTAATGTGAATGTGTTAGTTGAAAATACTATTCAATCTATGATTGATTATATAGATAAAACTTCAAGACTTTTAATAGATGAATTAGGATTAAAAATAGGAGAAAACTCTTATAGGAAAATGTTTTATTATTTATTTAGAGATTTTGTAGGTTTAAATGAAATTGAGCCTATAATAAAAGATTATTTTATAGAAGATATTGAGTGTAATGGTATAAACACTCCTGTGTATATTGTTCACAGAGTTTATAGAAGTATGAAAACAAATATTGAGTTTAAGTCTCTTGATAAACTTTCAAGTTTTGTTGAAAAGATTGCTCAAAGATGTGGAAAATATGTAAGTTATGCTAATCCTTTGTTAGATGGAAGTTTACCTGATGGTTCAAGAGTTAATGCAACATATACCTCAGATGTATCAAGCAGAGGTCCTACATTTACAATAAGAAAATTTACAAAAATACCTTGGACACCTGTGCAACTATTAAGTACTGCTTCGTTATCACCAGAAATGCTTGCTTATCTTTGGATTTTGTTAGAATATAAATCAAATATATTAATAGCAGGAGGAACATCTAGTGGAAAAACAACCCTTCTTAATGCAATTGCTTTTTTCATACCCCCTGAAGCAAGAGTTGTTTCAATTGAGGATACACGAGAATTAAATTTATCAAGAGAAAACTGGTTGCCAAGTGTAGCAAGAATGTCATTTGGATCTCAAAAAATTGGAGAAGTTGATTTATTTAGTTTATTGAAAAATTCATTTAGACAAAATCCAGATTATGTAATTGTTGGAGAGGTTAGAGGTAAGGAAGCTTTTGTATTGTTTCAAGGAATGGCATCAGGGCACTCTTCAGTTGGAACTATTCATGCAGATTCTGTTGACACTTTAATAAAAAGATTAGAAACTCCTCCAATAGAACTTTCTCCTACTCTTATTAATATTTTAGATGCTGTTGCTATAATGACTCATGCTATTATTGGAAAAAGAGAAACAAGAAAATTAAGAGAGATTTCAGAGATTGTTAATGTTGATAAAGAGGGTACTGCAATAATAAACACTCCTTTTATTTGGAAGGCTGATGAAAATGCTTTTTATTTTAAAAAAGATTCGAGAGTTTTTGAAAAAATATCAAAAAGATATGGTCTAAAGGTTGAAGAGCTGCATAAAGAACTTGAACAAAGAGCAAGACTTTTGTATGAAATGCAAAGAAAAGGAATTTTTGATTTTACTCAAAATCAAAAGTTAATCAACGAGTATCATAAGAATCCTCATGCTGTTTTAGCTGCTTTTGGTATTAGGCCAAGTGTTGTTAGACAGCAAGAAGTAAGTGATGAACAAGGACTCCAAAGGTGAAATTATTCTAATTTTAATAAATTAATCACAACCTTAATAAACTTAAATTCTTTAATTTAACTATATAAAAAAGGTGAATAGATGTTAGACACAAAAATTAAAAACTCAGAAATTAAAAATTTCTGGGACTTCAACTTTTACAAGATTGAAGTTTTTAAGCCTAACATTTTTAGGCAATAAAAGAGAAAAATGTTAGACACAGAACAATTACAGATATTAGTCCAGTTAATTGATAATATGGAAACTCTTATAGAAAAAATAGAATCAGCTTATAGTAAGAACAATGCTGATGCATATAAAAGATCAAATAATGAAGTTCTGGATATTCAAAGAAAAATTAATAGTATGTTAAAAGAACAATAAAATGAATGAACTAAAAGAAAATATAAGGCATATGCAAGAAATTGCAAGAGAGTTATATGTTTTTTCAAACCAACTTGCAGCAATAAAAAATTTAGAAGTTAATAGTAATGTGATTATAAATAAGAGTGAAAAAGATTTATTAGAATCTACTATTATTTCATTAACAAATCAATTAAGAATAATAAATGATAGTGTTCCAAAACTTCTTGATATGTTTGGACCTTATAAAACTCTTCCAAAAAGTTCAGAAGCTCTTCAACAGCCTTCTGGAGTAGGTAAGGTACCAGCAATTAAACTTCCACAATCTCAATTATCAAGGATTACATATAAACTTACACAAGAAAAAGAAGTTTCTCTTGTCATTAGTGAAAAAGATAAAAATTCATTTTTAGAAAACCTAAGGAAAAGCAGGCTTTCAATAAACCTGTTAAAAAAGAAGTTTCATGTAGAAAAAATCATTGGAGGATTCCAAAAATCAAGTTCTTATACAAAACTTTCTAATAGGTTCTTTAGAAAATATTCCAATAGGTTGATTGTTAAGGGTTATTTTAAAGAATTAAATAGAAGTTTAAGAAAAATAAACTCTCGTTTTGTTTTGGGAAGTTATGTTTCAATGATATTATTTACTAGTTTTATTGCATTTATTCTAGCAATTATCTTATTTATTGTATTGCTCTTTTTTAATATAAGTATTATTTCTCCTTTTTTAAACCCTGCTGAGTTTGATATTCTTAGAATCATGAAAGTATTCTTAGTTATACCTCTCTTGCCAATTATTACAGGGGTTTTGTTTTATTTTTATCCTTTTAGTGAAGCCAAAAGTTTAGGAGCAAAAATAGATCAAGAACTTCCTTTTGTTACAATACATATGTCAGCTATTGCATCTTCAGGAGTTGAACCACTTGGTATTTTTAAAATTGTTTTAAAGGGAGGAGATTATAAATATACAAATATAGAATTAAAAAAATTAATGAATCTTATTAATTTTCATGGAGAAGACATTGTTACAGCTCTTAGGAAAATATCTGCTTCTTCATCCTCACAAAAATTAAAAGAACTTTTAAATGGATTCTCAGTTACTATAACCTCTGGGGGTAGTTTACATAGTTTTTTAGATGAACATGCTGAAGGCATGTTGTTTGATTATAGATTAGAAAGAGAAAAGTATAATAAAATTTCTGAAACTTTTATGGATATTTATATTAGCATTGCTATTGCTGCTCCTATGATTTTGCTTATGGTATTTGTTATAATTGGAAGTACAGGTATGATGGGTAATGTTTTTGGATTAGGTACAAAGATGTTAAGTGTATTGATGATGATGATGATTGTTGTACTAAATATTTTCTTCTTAATATTTTTAAGAATGAAACAACCAATGATGTAAAATGAAACCAATAAATGTTTTTGGATTTGAGGTTAATAAAACCCAGATAATTGGAGCTGTTATTGCAGTTATAATTATAATTTTAGATGTTTTATTTCTTAGATCTAATTCTGAGCTTTTCTATTTTATCTTAGGTATTTCTTTTATTATTGTAGGTTTTCCTTTTTTTCTTTACTTAATTTTAGAAAGTAGACAGGCAACACAAAAAGAATCAATGTTTTTAGAATTTTCAAGAGATTTAGTTGGAAATGTTAAAGCTGGAACTCCTATAAGTAAGGCTATTTTAAATATAAGAAAAAAAGATTATGGTGTATTAACCCCTCATATTGATAAACTTGCAAACCAGATTTCTCTTGGAATTCCTATAGAAACTGCTTTTAAAACTTTTGCAAGAGATCTTAATAGTAATACAATAACCAGAGCTATAAATATTATTAGTGAATCTCAAAAGGCAGGAGGAGAAATAGAAGCTATTTTAGATGCAGTTGTTTCATCTGTAACTCAGATGGAAAAATTAATAAAAGAAAGAAGATCTGCAATGTATACTCTTGTTGTTCAGGGATATATTATTTTTCTTATTTTTATTGTTATTATGTTGGTAATGGAATTTCAAATACTTCCAATTGCATCTGGATTTGGAGATATAGGAGATATATCAGGTGATATGGGAGGGCTAGGAGGTATTTTTGGTGGAGCAAGTGAAAGACTTTCTGCTAAGGAATTAGCTCAGCCTTTTTTTTGGCTTTTAATTATACAAGGTTTTTTTACAGGATTAGTAATTGGGAAACTATCAGAAGGAAAAGTTAAATCAGGATTAAAACATTCATTTATACTTTTGGTTTTAGCAATTTTAATAAATACAGGAGCAAAAGTTGCATTTAAGGGTGCAGAAATAGCCGCCAATGCCACGGGTGTTGGTTAAAGGAAAACTTAAATAAGCAGAATAATTATTAGTAATATAAAAGATGGTGATGAAAAGAAAAGCACAAGGACATGTAGAAATGATTATAACTACAATCTTTTTTTTAGGATTTGTAGTTTTTATTATCTTTTTTATGAATCCTCTTTCAGCAACAAAGGAAGATCTTCCTATTGTTAATATTAAAGATGGTTTTATTCAAGAAGCTAGTAAACAAGTTGGAATTTTAAGTGTTGTTAATGATAAAACTGGTTGTTATGATTTAACTCAAATTAATCAGGTTTATGGAAGTAATTTTATTGAGGTTCCAGACCCTTCTAATACAGACCCCTTAAAAACAAAAGAAGAATATATTATTTATTATGGAGATTTTTTAAATCCTGCTCAGGTTGGAGTTATTAGTTGTCTTGGAAGAACTGGCCCTGATGTTTCTTCTTTTGCAGGATATATTGAGGAAAGTATTGTTAATTATGAAAAAGTACAAGAATTAAAAACATTATATGAATCAGATTATAGTGGTTTAAAAGATCAATTAGGTGTGGGTGATTTTGAATTTAAATTTTTAACTTTAAATGAAATAGAAATAGAGGCATTAAGTGTAAATGGATTAGTTCCTCAAAGCACAGATATTCTTTCGCAACAAATCCCTCTAAGAGTAATTAATAAAGATGCAAAAATAAATGAATATATATTGAGAATAAGGGTTTGGTAAAATGATGGTAATAAAGAATAGATTGGTAATTTATAATATAACTAGGAGTATATACTTAAGTAAGCAATAGCATTAGTAACTTACATAATTACAAGAGAGGTAAGCCTTAAGCTATGAGTGAGTATACATCTTGAGTTTATAAGATACTAATATAAGTGTAATACTAATAAAATGATGCAAAAAAGAAAAAAGATGAATAAGAAAGCATGGGTAAGAATTGTTGAAGTATGTTTTGCTATTTTGATTTTAATGGCAGCGGTTTTAATTATTATGAGGGGAAATGTTCAGAGAACAGATGTTTCAGATCTTGTTTATGAAAGACAAAGAGCTTTAATGGATGTTATAGTTAATAATGAGAGTTTGAGATCACAAGTTCTTATAGGAAATACAATAGGAATAGATAATTTTATTTCTACTAATATACCTAAGACTTGGGATTTTACAACAAATATATGCGGGGTTTCTGAAATATGTAATCAAAACACACCTAGTGATAAAAATACTTATGTTAGTGAGACTTTTGTAACTGCTAATTTAACTTATTTTCCAGATGAAAAAACAAGAAAATTAATGTTTTTTGTTTGGGAAAAATAATAGGATATTCCCTCATACCGAACAGAAGGAGTTTCCCTAATAATATCAAAAAGTAAATCTTAGGTAGGGTATGTTGAGTGTTTATGTTAGTAACTTATTAGGGCAAGCACAATCTAAATAATGTAGTTTTAAATTAACTCATATTTTATTCTAAACCACCACAAATAATTTTAGTACGGTAAATAGAACTACAACCATAACTACAAGTCTTTCCATCTGCACTTAAAACAGTTCCACAAACATTAGCTCCACTTGGATTTTCCCAACTCCAGCAACCTGTAACTGTTTTTCCATTAGGGCAAGTAAAAGATCCAACCCCATTACGTGTATATTCTTCAGTCACAAAAGTTCCTCCACCACCAAAATCTCCATCATCAAAAGCTTGTTGTAAGGTTTTATAAGTGGGAGTGTTATCAATCTTAATCATCATTTCATCAGAACTATGTCCCATTATTGCAGGATTTCCTGTTGAATAATCTCCAAAAGCAACAACAATCCCATTTATTATAACAACAACTAAGATAAGGGCTAATAAATAATATATTTTATTATCTAATTTTATATTAATATTTTTTATTTTCACCATCTTTTATTATTAAACCTTGTAACAATGATAGTCTCCAGTCCAAGAATTTATGACCATTCCTGATTGTTTTTTCCTTGTATAACCTGGGGGACATCCACTACAAACATTATATCCATTACATAAAATATTTGAAACACAGCTACTAAATTGAGAAGCCCATCCACATAAAGTTCCGGGAAGATCATTTTCAGATGAACCAGAGATTTCATCTCCACAGCCCCATCCACTTACATCTGTGTATTTTAATACTTGTCCATCTGTACAGCTTGGAAGTTCAATTTCATTTAAACTATGCCCCATGACACTTGGCGAAGCTCCAGAATTATAAGCAACAACAATCCCATTTATTATAATAACAACTAAGACAAGAGCTAATAAATAATATATCTTATTATCTAATTTTATATTAATATTTTTTATTTTCACCATGTTATAATTTTATTCCTCTTTTTTTAAATTATAATACTAGAAAATCTTTGATTTTCTATGTCTTTTCTTAATAATAATAATAAAGAGGTATTTAAATAGATTTTGGTTTGTGTGCTGTGTCGCATTAATATAATTTTTGTATAAAATTACAAGAAAAGTCTACTAAGGTCTAGCAAGAAAAGTTTTACTCCTAGGTTTGTAAGATACTAATTTGAGTTTCTTATTAATATTATACATGGAAATCTTTGTCTAAAGACTAGGGGGAGCTATTGGTTTAAAAAGGAATTTAAGATTGTCTAGTAATAAAATAATTCTATAACAACTCCAAAACCACACATTTTAAATATTCTTTAACTTAATTATATTCATGAAAAAAAGAGGAGAAAGGGCACAGGGGTCTGTATACTGGATTTTACCAGTAGTGGTAATCGCTGCTATAATTCTTTTTATGTTTGTTATATTAAAGTCTGTAGATAAAGTTTCTGATGAAGGAAAGAAAAAGAAAATTGATGATGCATTTTCTAGTCAAGGAATTAATCTAAGAGATTCAGGTGCAAGATCCTTAATTCTTGAATGTATTGAGTCAGGTTCAAAAGAATCTGTTTTTAAAATAGGACTCCAAGGAGGTTATAATTCTCCCCCTGAAAGATCCAAAGAGATAATAGAAACTTTTATTCCATATTATTATTATGAAGGAGAAATATATATGCCTTATTTAGAAGAAGTTGAAAAAGAGATTTCATCTTATTTTAATGATAATTTAAAGAATTGTATAAATAATATAGATCTAGAAGGATTTACTTTAAATTACCAGAACTCAGAAACAAAATCAAGAATAAAAGAGAGTTATGTTAGTTTTATTATTTCTCTTTCATTGAATGTAAAAAAAGATTCTATTTTATCACATATTCAGATAGATGAGTTTCAGACTAAAATTAATGCTTCAATATATTCTTCATTAGAGATTGCAGACTATATTTTAGAGTCTCATAAGGAAGATTCTGAATTAATATGTATGAGCTGCATTAAAGAAATGGCAGATGAAAGAAATTTGTTAGTGGAATTCACAAATTTTGGTGGTGAAGAAGATAAATACACTACCTTTGTTTTAATATCTGAAAAAGGATTGTCTGAAAGTACTCCTTTTGAATTAAGATTTTTAAATAAGTATCTATTTAATGAAATTGCTCAAATAAATATAATCACAGATATATCTATTCAAAATGAAACATTATAATAAAATAAAAAACAAAATCCTATTAGTAACAGCCCTGATATTAATTCTTAATGTATCAATACTGATAGCACAAGATGAAGAGATTCCAAATACTGAATTTGAAAAATATAAAGAAGATATAAAAACAAATCTTAAAGACCCTGAAGCTAATTCTGCTAAACTAAATGAATTATGGGAAAATTCAAAAATAACAAATAAACAAAGACTTAAAGTTTGGGAAGAACAAGAGCCCAAAAAACAAACTGAGTTTTATAAAATACAAACTAAAGAAAATAAACAAAAAACAATAGAGGCATTTAAATCTAATCCAAAAACTGAAGAAAAGAATATTTTAAATTTATGGAATAACCTTAAGCCTTCAGATGAAACATCTTTAGAAGATAGCATTAAACTTAAAAAAGAATTATTAAAAGAAAACCTTGAACCTAAACAAAAAAGAACACTAATAAAAAATATAATTAAAGAGGAAATAGATCCAGTTAGTAGTGAAAATTTTGATTTAGATATTCCTGATAATTATGAAATATCATTTGCATCAGAATCAAAAGATAAAGAAACTCCTGATATAATTGAAATTACAGATCCAGATGGAGGAAAACATAAAATACCTCTTTCTGGCTTACCTTCAGACCTATCTAAAATATCTTTAACAAAAGTCAATGGAAAATATAGGGTTGCTTATGATTTTGGAGATGAAAATAAAAGAATTTTCCTTTCAAATGGATTATATCTTCAGGAGGAATCAGATAATGAATACTCAGAAATGATTGTCAGAGGATTTAGTTCAAAAGAAGATGATGAGCTTATAATACATTTTGGAGATAATGATTTCTTATTTGATGTATCAGAAAATAATATAAAAATATATGGAGATGGATATGTTCAATTATATAATGAATTTGGATTTGAAACTATACTCCCTTCTAAACCCACTGATAAAAATGACGTAGGAGGTGCACAATTTAGTATTTCTGATGATATTTATAAAGGAAGTGGGATAATAGAATCTTCAAAAACACCTGAAATAGATTATAATATTAAAGATGGAACTCTTGATTTTTCAGGGGATTATAATCCTCCTTCTGATTCTTCTTATTTAAGTTATAACGGTGATAGTGAAATTAGTGGTGGAGGAAATGAAGGAGAGGGGGAAGGAGGAGGATTTGAAGGAAGCGAGGGTGGAGGAGAGGGGGAAGGAGGAGGATTTGAAGGAAGCAGGGGTGGAGGAGGGGGGTTTGGAGGAGGGGGTGGAGGACTAGGTTCGTTAGGAGGATTAAGCTCATTTACAGGACAAACTCCATCTGGCAGTCCTTATAATTTTTTAGCAGGAAACGGTTATGGATTTAATATCTTTGGTGGATCTATAGGACTAGAAAATCAAAATCAAAATCAGGTTGCAGTGAATAATCAGGATGAAACATTGGTCTCAAGAACTGCAGAAAATTTTCAGACAATAACTAATAAAGAAGATGGTGAGACAAGTCAAAGGGTTGGAAATGGGGAAGATGAAAATGGGATTTTAGATAGAATAAGTGATGAAGTTCAAGAGGTTATAAAAGAAATTGATGTAGATAATACAAGAGAAGAAGAACACCCATTTATTGTTAAAAAGAATGATGAAGAAAAAATAACAATCACAACAAATACGCAGAATTATCAGATAATTGATCCAAAAATAGAAGAATTTAGAAATAAACTTTTAGATAGTGGTGACCTTATACCTGCTATTAATCAATATATTATAGGAGATAAAAATACATGGATTAATCTAAAAGAACTCCCTGTAGAAGTTATTGATATTGATTATAAAGAAAGAAAGTTTTATTTGATATTTCAAGATAAAACAGAATTAATAATTGAACAGGGAATTAATAAAGTAGGAGAAATAATCTCTATAGAAGGCTCAAAAGAAAGAGAAAATATAAAACTTAAGGATTTTTATTTTTTAACAAGAGATAAAGAAGAACCAGGAAAAATAATATTAACAAATAAAGGTTTTTTACTAGATGAAAATGCAGAAATTATTTTTAAGGGTATTATTTTCCAAAAAACCTCTGATTTTAAAGAAGAAAATCTATTACAACTAATTTCAGAAGAAATTTTTATTTTAAGAGGTGTAGATGCTGAGATGAAAGATGTTGTAAAGATTATTCCTTCAAAAGATTATTATGGAAATATTGATTTTTTTGAAACTTATTTAATACTAGGGGAATCTTTGGAAACAGAAAATAATCAGGTAAATATTATTAATAAAGAGGATATATCTGCTACAGGAGATGGAAGTTTAGTTATTTTAGGAGACATTAACAAATTAGAGGTAGATGGAGATTATATTATTCAAAATGGAAATATGAAGATGAGAGTAAAGGGGTCTAAAGTTCTAGGACCAACATATTATAAAGAAAATCTCTTTGAGATAAAAAAAGTCATAAGTTTGGATAATACTAATTATATTTTTACAGTATCAAAAGATAATAAAAAAGGTTTTTTATATTCAGAGGATTAATATTTGCTTTACTATGATGTTAAATAATTTTAACTACTTAAAATATCTTTTATCAAACTAAGATGAATCTGCAGCCTAAAATTTTTTCCAAAACATTTATATATATATATATTTTCTATATAATATTATGAAAAGGGGTAGTAAAAAAGCAAACTCGTGTTTTAATCTTGCTATTAATAATTTATATCCAAGATCAAAACGTGCGCAAGTAACTATGTTTATTGTTGTGGCAATTATAATTGTAATTATAGTTGTGATTTATTTTCTTGTTAAAAATCCTAATATATTACCTCAATCAGAAAAAGTTAATCCTCAAGTTGAACCAATTTATGGTTATGTTCAAAGCTGTTTAAAAGAAACAGGTGATCAGGCTGTGTTTTATACAAGTTTTCGAGGAGGTTATTACAACCCACCAAATAATAATCATAATGGTATTGCTATTTATTTTGATAAAGGAACTAATTATTTTCCTTCAATAAACGCAATTGAAGATGAAATAAGTTTATTTATGGATGGTATACTTGCAACCTGCATTGACGATTTCAAGCAGTTTCCAGATTTTGAAATAAAAGCTGAACAATCTCATACTAAGACAACTATAGAACCGAATAAGATTAATTTTAAAGTTACTATGCCCTTAAGTATCTCAAAAGGCAATAAATCCTATACATTGGAATATTTTTCAGTAGAAATTCCTGCTCAACTATATAAGGTTCACTCTGTAATAAGTGAACTAATGCAAGATCAAATTAAAAATCCAGATACTATGTGTTTAAGTTGTATGTATAAATTAGCATCTGAAAATGACTTATATTTTGAAACAAATGACATAGACTCTGAAACAGTCTTATTTACAATAATAGATGAAAACTCAAAAGTTTTAAACAATAGCCATATTTTTAATTTTGTAAATAAATATAAGCTCAAAGAAAATGAATAAGTTAATAACAATATTATTTGTATCAGTTATGATGATATTGTTAGTTGTAATGATTCTTGCTGAAGATGAACTTAAAAAAACAGAATCAAAAAAAATTGAAGGAAAAGAAATAGGAAAACAAGTAGGGGCTAAAAATGATGGAGATGTTATTATTAGTGGTGATGATGCTAAACACAAAAAAAATGAGGATGGGACTGTAACAGTCACATTAAAACCAGGTTCGTCTTTATCAGTTCGTAAACCAGAAGGCCAAACAACAGATACAGGAGGGGGAATGTATAAAGATCCTGCTGATACTGGATATAACACTTATGAAAATATTGCAGGAACAGTGCAACTTAAAGATGGAAAAGTTGTTGGAGGCGATTTTAAAGTTACTAAAAGTGGGGATAAATGGGGAGGACCATCCACTAATATTGTTATAGATGGCTATGAAATTGATACAGATGCTGGTGATGAAATTTCAATAAAACAAAAAGACAATAAAAAAAGATATGAAGGAGATGAAGATGATAAAAAACATTTAGAAGTTGATATAAATAAAGCTGATGGAGGCACAATAACTCCAACTGATGATTTAATAAAAGATCGTGAAAACTCTGGTACACAAATTCGTACAAATGTTAAAAAGCAGGAAAAAGGTGTAGGAGTATATGATCAAAGAGGAGATAAACCTGTTATTACAATCATTACAAAAGGTACTATAACTACAGTTGATGAACCAGAAGAACCTGATAAAACAGATAAAGGTGACAAAAAAGACGATGAAGATAGTGTAGGAAAACTTAAGGTTGAACCTAAATATATAGAACCAGGTAGTGCTGTTGAGATTGAACCTAAATATATAGAACCAGATTTATCCTTAAGAACAAAAGATGCTGAGGAAGGTGAAGAAATAAGTATGGTTGTTGATAAACCTCATGAATTAAGACTTAAAACAGATAAAACTATCGATGAAATTAAAACTTTTGAAGAAATAAAAGGACCTTATGTTTTTACAGAAGAAGATCCTGGTGAGGAAAAAGAAAATGTTTTTACTGTTGCAAAAGATGGTTATTTAATTGAAGGTAGTGGAGATGCAGGAGAATTTAGACCAAGCGAGAATAATAGATTTAGTATTAAACCAGATGGAGTGTATTATTTAGCCTCAGTTTCAAGTAATTTAAGAGATATTGATATGAGTGGCACAGATTCACTAGGATCAATTGAAACACCTAATAATGGTTTTGAGTTTGGAGATAATGGGAGAGTTGGAAGATATTTAAGTAATGTTGTAATACCCATGGGGCCAGAATCTCAAGGATCTGAACCAAGTACTTTTGGTGTTCAAGGCGGACCAGGACCTCTAATGTCTCTTGGAAAAACAGACAATTATCCTACAACTAACGGGCCTGGATTATTACAACCTCTTTATGATAATACGCCTTTAGTTCCTAATTACCAAGGTGCTGAAATAGGAACTATACCTGGAACACCTGGTAAGTTTCTTCCTTTAGAAGATATTACAATTAATGATAACCGAGAAAATAGTAGAATAAGTATTTCTGAAACAAATCAAGGACTATTTGATATTAGATCAAATAGTGGATTATCAGAACCACGAGTTCAGCACAATAAAAAGTGCACTTCATGTGAGATTTTCCTTAAGGTAATTTAATAAACAAGCTTAACAATATGTTTATAAGTAATAAATATTTATTATAATCACAAAAAGAGGATGAAAAGGATAAACATTTTAAATAAAAAAGCCCAAGTAACTGGGTTTATTATAGTTGCGATAGTTATAATAATTATAATCTTATTATTATTTTTCTATTATCAAAATGATATTAAATATGCTTTAGCAGATGATGATATTAAAAAAGTAGTTCCGATTATGGAAGAATGTTTAGAAATGAGGGCCTTAGATGCAGTAAGATTAGTAGGATTACAAGGAGGTTATGTTAAACTACCTAATGATCATTTATATATAGAACCTTTTGGAACTTCTTATGGATATTTTAAAGGAGTAAAAACACTTCTTACTCTTAAAGAAATTGAAAAAGAAATAAACTCTTACATTCTTTTAACTCTCCAATTATGTGTTGAACCAGAATATTTCCCAGGTTTAAAAATAAGTTTTGGTGATCCTAAAGTAAATTCTAAGATTAAAGATGATTTTGTAGCAGTTAGTGCTAAATTACCTGTTTATGCTAACAAAGAAGATAAATCATTTACTATAACAAGAGATATTAATACAAATATTAACATAAAACTTGGTAAACAGTACAAAGTTGCAGAAGAAATTATTGATAGAACATCTAAAGACCCTTCTTATATTGATCTTGATTATATATCAAGCACTGAATTCTATATTGTTGCAGTCCCATATAGTGATGATGAAATGCTCTACACTATTACAGATAATTCACTACAAATACCTTATACATTTAGATTTGCAAACAAATTTTAATCAAATTATAGATTAAAAATAAAAGATAAATAAAAAATTGAATATTCAAAAATATAAATTTAATAATTATGAAATCAAAATTACTAATAAAAGCTCAAGTAACAATCTTCATAATTATTGCAATTGCAGTTATCCTTTCTGTGATTATCTTTTTTGGGATTAAAACAAATATCTTTGACTTTAAACAAGAAAATCTAATAAAAAGTAAAGATATAATTAATAAATTAGATTCTAAATACTGGCCAATATATAACTCAGTTGAAACTTGTATTATAGATTTAGGGTATGATGCTATTGAGCATATGGGTGAGACAGGAGGTTATTATGAAAAACCTCCTCATTATCTTGAATTAGAAAAAATAAATATGACTATTGCATATTATTTTAAAAATGGAAATAGATATATGCCCCCTAAAGAGATTATAGAGAGTGAATTAAACCTATATATGGATAAAAATTTAAAAAACTGTACTTCTTTAAATCTATTTGCACTTTTTTATAATTTTACTATAAAAGAAGGAATAATAGAAACAAAAACAGAAATTAACCAGGATGATGTTGCATTTTATGTTAATTATCCAATTTATGTGTATGATGGTGATTATAATTTTACTTTAAGAGGTTTTCAAGTAGTTCTTCCAGTGAGATTAGGAAGTATTCATGATGTTATTTCTATTTATTTAGGTAATCAGGCAAAACATGGTAGTGAAGAATGTACAGACTGTTTTGAAGACTTAGATCTAAATATAACAATTCAAAGAATAAAACCTGAGAGAAACTTATCAATATTTTTTATAATGGATGAAAAATCATTAGTAAAAGGAAGAGATTTTACAGTTATTTTTGCAAATGAATATGTATAAACAAAAAAAGAGGGTATTGAATTATTTAGTAATCTTATTTTTAATTATATTACTAGGAGTTTTTTTTGTTAGTGGAGCAGATAATCAAAACTCTCCAAATATTCCTAAATCAAGTAATTATGGAGTAAGTCCTGATGGAATTTCAAAAATTCCTGATAAATCTCAAAAACCTGAAGAAAAAAAATCATGCAAAACAAATGAAGATTGTGGAGGTGGAACTTGTAAAGAAGGAGTTTGTGAAAATCAAGAATCTTCAACTCCTCAACCTTCTCAGCCAATAGATAAATCTGATGCTCCAGAAAATGTAAAGATTGCAGCTAAACATCTACAAAATACTCAAAAAGAAGACAAAAATGCTGTAAGTGGACAAAGCCTGGGAACAGTTGAGCTAACTGGAGATGGAAAAATAATAATGAAGGATTCTAAAGGTAATACTGTAACAGAAGTTCCAAAAGATCATGAGATAAAAAATAATCCTGAAAATCCTAAAGAATTAAATGTAGAAAAAAATGCTCCTGCAGAAAAACCAGGTGAGAAGAAAGAACCTGTTGTAATAGGTGATAAAGATAAAGGTCAAGACAGTGCTCAAGCTGAACTTGAAAATAAAGGAAAACTAAACCATGACCCGGAGAAAAAAGAAATAACAGCAGAAGGAAAAGGAGACACAAAAGTTGTTCTAGAAAATCAAGAAGGAAAAAAAGCAACTGATCCAAATGACCAGGCAGAAAAAGTTGAGGTCATAGGGGGAGGGAAAATTGAATTAAAGAAAAAAGGGGAAGAAAAGCCTGAAATTAGTATTTCTTCAGATAAAGACATTACTTATAAAAATACTGAAGGGGAACCTTCTGTTGCTAAAAAACCAGAAGAAGAAACAGGGAATTCTGTTGAAGTAGAAAAAGATAAAATAGAGATTACTGCTAAAGATGGAAAAGTTAAAGTTGAAGACCATGAAAAAGGAATTAATATTGAAGCAGAAGCAGAAGAAAACAAAGATGGAAATAAAAAAGAAACAAATGTTAAATATGACAGAGAAGGGGAAAAAGTAACTGTTGATGGAGATGGAAAAGCAATAGTTGGTAATGGAAATACAGAAATTGAAGTTGAAAAAAGAAAAGCAAAAATGCAAAGACCTACTCCAAATGAAGATGATGGGGAAAGTAAAGAAGATAAAGAAAAACCTGAAGATTTTGAA